>NZ_JBEZEY010000011.1:0-214717 GCF_040649135.1 Micromonospora sp. NPDC049047 | reverse complement strand
ACTCGTGAGGGTGTGGGAGAGTAGGACGCCGCCGGACAATCTTCCAGATAGGGCCACCCCATGCGGGGTGGCCCTATCTGCATTCCCCCCCCGGGCGGGGTTCCCGGCCGGGGTCGGTCGACGCGTGTTACCTGATCGACTCGGGTTCCCGGAAACCGCGGTATCCGCGACCGGGTGACACCCCGGGTATCAGGAAACCGAGTCGATCAGCCGGCGGCGAGGAGTCGATCAAGGGGTAGGGCGGGCGTGGATCACCCCCCCGGGTCTGCATCTCCTGGCGGAGGGTTACGCATCAGCCCGCTGGCGTCGGCGATCGAACGGCCGGGGAACACCATCACGACGCTGCCGTGGTCGGCCCAGCCACACCGCGAATTCGCCACCGTCGCCACTGGTGCTGCCGCACTTCAGCACCCCGCCCAGGTCACCGCCGGGGCACTCGCGCAGGTCGCGTAACGGGCCGACCCGGAGCCCCGCCGGCCCGGAGCCCCGCCGGCCCGGAGCCCCGAAGCCCCGACCGGATCCCAGAGCCCTTGCCGGCCTCGGAGCCCGACCGGACCCGGGCCCCGCCGGACCCCAGAACCACAAGACCGGATCAGGAGGGCTTCGGCCCGCAGACGTAACGGGGCTCCGCGTCGTAGCGCCAGGTGAACTTCTCCCGCTTGACCACAGCGCCGTTCTTCTTGATGACCCGGAAGGCGTCCTGGGTGAAGCCGTTTATGCCATTGGTCGCGATGCAGGACGGGCCGGGCTCCAGGTGGATCAGCTTCGGTGTGGTGATGTTGCGACGCGGCCCGTACTCCGTCTTCACGCTGTCGTAGATCTTCGTGCTCCAGATCGACACGGTGATAGTGCTCGACGTGTACGACGTGTCGATGAGAACGCCGTACTCGGTGTTGTTGCGGAATTTGAAGTCCAGGTCCGGCCAGAAGATCGTCGACTCGATGACCGCCGGGTAGCGGTCGAACCAGTACGAGTGGGGCTTGTGCTCGACGTCTTCCAGCCCGGCGTAGTACGTCGCGTTGAACAGCGTGGTGGTGAACTGTGAGGTGCCGCCGCCGACGCCCGGCACGAGCTTTCCGCCGAGGATGACGGGTGCGTCCCGGTAGCCCTGGGCGTAGCCGCGCTCGCCGGTGTGACCGTTCAGCGAGAACGTCTTCCCCGGCAGGACCACCGTGCCGTCCACCTGCTTCGCGATTGTCGCGATGTTCTGGCTGCGCGAGGAGGCCAGGCCGCCGGTGAAGCGGGTGGTGAAGGTGGACACCCGCTCCTTGATGCCGAGTCCGGTCAGCTTCTCGGCGGTCAGTTCGGGTGGCGTCGGCTTCAGTTCGCCGCTCACCTCGCGGCCGTCCGTCCTGGGCAGTACGGCCAGCAGGTCCTGACTCAGCGTCGTGGTGTCCAGTTGCTGACCGGGTCGCCCGTCCTTGGTGGTGGGCCGGCCACCGACGATGGTCATCGTGGCGTTCTGGGGCGGTACCTCGATGGCGGCCAGGTCGTCGCCGAGCGCCGCCCGGAGCCGTTTGACGTCCACCGAGGGGGTCAGCTTGCCGGTCTTGTCTGCGGCGAACCGCAGGCTCTTCGCGATGGCGGCGGGCGGGACCTGCATCGAACCCTTGTCGGTACGCAGGGTGACCGGCGCGGCGACCGCGGGCTTGGCCAGCTCGGTGACCAACCGGTCCAACTCTTCCGGGGTGGTTGCCGGGTGGCTCTCCACAAGCGGCACGGTGATCGGGGTGCCGGCCAGCCAGCCGGCCCGCACCACCTCGGCCGAGCGTTGCGGTGCCAAGGCCAACCCGGGTTTGGGCGGTACGACCTTCGGTGTGGTGCCCTGGTAGGTGATCGCCGGCATCGTCATGCCCTGGACCTGGTCGCCGAGTACCTTGCGGAGCGCGTCGTCCAGCCGGTCCACGTCGACGGTGACCACCGGGTCGACGGTGCGGGAGCCGACCAGGCGGCTGACCGGGTGCGCGTCGGCGGCAGCCGCTGCCGCGACGGTCGCCGGCACGTCGACGGCCAAGCCCACCTCGGCCGGGTTGATCTCGGCGGTCCGCCCGTTGACGGTGATCGTCAGCGGGCCGGCGAGAGCCGCCGCCCGCCGGTCCAGCTCGGCGCGTAGTTCCCGGTCGGCGTCCGCGCGGCTCCGGCCGCCCAGTTCGGTGCCGAGCACGTTGGTGCCTCGGGGGACGTCCCCGGCGTACGCCCAGGCGCCGGCACCCGCCACGGCGGCGAGGACGCCGCCGGTGACGCCGGTGGCGAGCAGCATTCGTACCCGGCGGGGACGGCTCGGGCCACCCTCGGGCTCACCCGCAGCTGAGGTGGTCGCCGGTTCGTCTTCCGGCCAGGTGACCGCGGTGACCTGCACGGTGGGCCGGTCGTCGGCGGGGGGATTCTTTTCGCCGTACAGCGTCACTGCAACCTCGATCGCCAGGGTGCCGCGGGAGGTACGCCCTCCCGGAGGCACCTACGGTAACGAATGCCGGGCCGTCCGCCGGCTGCGCCCATCCGGTGCTGCCACCGCGTGTCGCCCGGCGTTTCGTTGGGGCATGGGGGCGGTGCCAACGGCGGAGCACGCGCGTGGCACGGTGACCGGGTGGACACTGCGGAGCGGGTGTTGGCGTACGGCGGCGATTGGCTGGACCGGGCGGCCGCCCTGCGCACCGATCCGGCCCGGTTGAGCGCACTGCTCTGCGAGTCGAGCACCGTGGTGCTGGCGTTGTGGCGGGACCGCTGCCTCGTCGACGCGGACGGGCCGGTCCGGCTCACTGCGGAGCGGGCGTCGCTCGTCCGGTCCGCTGCGGGTGAGACGGTCTTCCTGGGGCTCGACGGTGCGGTGGCGATGTTCGCCGTTGACCTGTCCGCACTTTCTGAACGGGCCGCCGTCGAGATGGCCGGTGCGGCACGTTCCGTCGACGTGCGCGCCCTGGTCGGGCAGCTCGAACCGGGTGCCGCGGCCGTTCAGGCGTACGCCAGGGGTCTGCTGCACTGGCATCGGCAGCAGCGGTACTGCGGGGCGTGCGGGGCGCCGGCCGAAGCGGCGGGCGGCGGACACATGCGCACCTGCACCGGCGCTGGCTGTGGCCGTCTCCTCTTTCCCCGGATCGAACCGGCGATCATCGTGCTGGTCGAGGCGCCCGGCCCGCCGGGCCGGTGCCTGCTGGCCCGGCACGCCGGTGCGGCCGAGGACGCGTTCTCGACGCTTGCCGGCTTCGTGGAGGTCGGCGAAAGCCTGGAGGACGCGGTCCGTCGGGAGATGGCCGAGGAGGCGGGCGTGGCCGTCACCGACGTGACATATCAGGGGTCGCAGGCGTGGCCGTTCCCCGCCGGCCTGATGGTTGGTTTCCGGGCCACCGCCACGTCCGACGAGGTACGCGTCGACGGCGAGGAGTTGCTGGAGGCGCGCTGGTTCACCCGAGCGGAGCTGCGGGATCGGGTGGCTTCCGGCCGTACGCTCGGTCGGGTGGACGCGATCGACCACCGCCTGCTCGAGGACTGGTTGACCGAGGTCTGACCTTGTCCGATAGGGACCCCAGCCGCAGCCAAACCACCGCCGTGTCGTCGTTACATTATTGTGATCGGGCCATGACTGGTCACGCTCCGCAGCGATTCCGAGAAATCGCCCCAATCGCCGTCACTTTTGCCGTTTTTTAGCCGGCATATGCCGCAACCCATCGTGACGCGGCGCTGGCCTCCAGGTGGCCCCCTATTACTGCCGAGTAATCGGGGGGTTGTGAGCTACGCCCCAACGGGTGCACCATCAACCCCGATCGTTACCCGCCGGTAACAGATGCCGAGCCCGGTGTAGGGCCGCCAGTTCGTCACCGGCAAGCCGCGCGCATCCACCTCGAGGAGGAACCCCGTGCAGGATCGGTTGAAGAATCAGGGTCGCACCCGGTGGCGGCGGTTCGCCGCCATGGCGGTGCCCGCTACGGCCGCCGCCGGGGCCATCCTTTTCGGAATGTCGACGGGCGCGATCGCCTCCGACATCACGGTCTCCGGCCAGACCTTCAAGATCGGCGCCGAACGCCTTGAGGGCGACGGCTTCAAGCAGTACGGCGGCATCGTCCGGGAGAAGGGCAAGGACGGCAAGCCCGGCCAGGTCCACCCGGTCGCGCTCTCCGAGATCAGCGACGCCGAGTTGTACAGCCTCTGCCAGTCCGTCCGCGCCGACCTGCCGGGCCTGCCGGTGGTGCTCACCATCAACGCCGGCGAGGGCAAGGAGCCCGCACGGGCCAAGGACCTGCTGATCGCCATGGACTCGCTGAACGGCAACGCGACCTTCACCAACATCAAGATCGGTCGGGACGCCACCGACCTGAACCCGACGGCGCAGGCCGGCTCGTTCGGCCAGAACTCCGACCACGTGACCATCACCAACCTGCAGCAGGTGTCCCGCTACACCACGGCGGCCACGTTCAACCTGGTTGGGCTTCGGCTGAAGGTCAACGTGGGCGAGGACGCCAAGGGCAAGGAGTGCTTCTAAGGTGAGCCGTGGCCCGCGGCGCGCCAACGCCGCGGGTCCGGCCCGTGTCCCCTTCCCCGCGTGGCCAGGAGGAGTACGTGACAACCGCGAACCCGTCCCACGCCCGGCCCGGCGGTCTGGCGCAGGCGTGGCGGCTCTTCCGCCGCTGGCGGCGCAGTCGACCGTTCCTCGGTGGCCTGTTCACCGCACTGGCCGGGCTGGAGATGTTTGCGTCCACCCGGATGACCCTCAACGGTCTCAGCTTCCACAGTGGGGCGAGCGGCCTGCTCTCGCTGCTGATCCCGATCATTCTGGTCACCTGCGGGCTGCTGCTGTGGATCACCCCGGCGCAGCGCCTGTTCTATTCGATAGTCGCGGCGGTCACCGCGGTCTACTCGCTGATCGGGCTCAACCTCGGCGGCTTCTTCGTCGGTCTGCTGCTCGGCATTGTCGGCAGTGCGCTCGCCTTCGCGTGGACGCCGGGCCCGCCACAAACTGACGGTGAGCTCGCTGGCGTCGAACCGGCCGGCGGTGAGCAGTCGGATGCCGAGCCGACTGCCGCCGGGCCTGCCGGTGCGGAGCAGGCCGGCGATGCGTGGTCGGATGCCGAGCCGGCCACCGTCGAGCGGGGCGTCCTCCCGGCGGCCCGGGCGTCCGACGACGGCGGGTGGGGCGTCCTCCCGACCGCGTCCCAGACGTCCGACGACGGCGAGCCGCCCACCAGGACGGAACGACCGACCGACCCGCACCGGGCGTTCGGCGTCGTTCTCGTGGTGCTCGGCCTGGCCGCCGGTGGGCTGGCCATCCAACCCCAAGGGGTACGGGCAGCCCCGATCCGGGTCGCCTCGACCGACTGCCCCACCCCGTCCCGGGATGCCAGCCCGTCGCCCAGCGACAGCCCGGCCGCGCCGACCCCGAGCCCGGAACCGGATGGCAACGTGGTCACCGACATCCTGGACGGAATCGGCGATCTGCTTGATGGTGGGCGTCGCGCGCAGGCCCCGGAACCGTTGCCGAGCCTGGCCGCCACGCCCATAGCGGGACCGACCGGTACGCCGACGGACGGGCCTGGCGACTGTTCGACGCCGGCACCGGACGGGTCCAGCCCGGCGACCCCCGGCAAGCCGGGCACCCCAACCCCGGGCCAGCCGGGTACGCCGACGCCCGACGAGCCGGGCAAGGTCGAGCCGGGCACGCCGCTGCCGCGCATCGCCGCCGATCCGACCCTGCCGAAGGTGGCGCAGACGCCGTCCAAGCTCACCGGATCGTCGGTCCGGATGACCGGCCTGCGGTTCGACGGGGTCACCGACCTGCGTACCGAGCGGGGCGACCTCAAGGTGCTGAAGTTCAGCATGAGTGAGGCGGTGACCGACGACTTCCTGCTCAGCGCCGACGGCCCCGCCGGGCGCAACCAGCGGTACGCGACGGACCGGTTGACCGTCAGCGGAGACGTGGCGTTCTACGCCACCCGGTTCGTCGGCCGGCTCGTTGGCATCAAGATCACACTGACGCCGGATCTGCCGCTGCCGGACGGTGTGCCGATCACCTCGCCGATCCCGATCACGTTCACCGACCCGGTCATCGACCTGGCATACGTCACAAGTAACACGCTTACCGCCCGACCGGCGTTGGCGCTGACCCTCGGCTGAACCGCACCCGCCGTATGGTCCGAGCGCCGGCGGTTGGCGTACCGCCGGCGCTCGAACCGCCGATGAACTCAGAGTCGAGCCAGCGCCCGACGCAGCGGGTCGAGGCCCAGCCCGCCCAGGTCCAGCGCCTGCCGGTGGAACTCCCGCAGGTTGAAATCCGCACCCTTGCGGGCCTTGGCGTCCTCGCGGGCCTGGAGCCAGATCCGCTCACCCACCTTGTACGACGGCGCCTGCCCCGGCCAGCCGAGGTAGCGGTTCAGTTCGAAGCGCAGATTCTCGTCCGGCACCCGGCAGTGCGCCCGCATGAACTCCCAACCCAACTCGGGTGTCCACCGCTCGCCCGGGTGGAAGCCGAACGGATTGTCCTTGGGGATCTCCAACTCCAGGTGCATGCCGATGTCGACGATCACCCGGGCGGCACGCATCGCCTGGCCGTCGAGCATGCCCAGCTTGTCGCCCGGGTCCTCCAGGTAGCCCAGCTCGTCCATCAGCCGCTCCGAGTAGAGCGCCCAGCCCTCGCCGTGCCCGGAGACCCAGCAGAGCAGTCGCTGCCAGCGGTTGAGCAGGTCGGCTCGGACGGCGGTCTGCGCCACCTGGAGGTGGTGACCGGGCACGCCCTCGTGGTACACCGTCGTCACCTCCCGCCAGGTGGAGAAGTCGGTGATGCTCTGCGGCACCGCCCACCACATCCGGCCCGGCCGGGAGAAGTCCTCGCTCGGGCCGGTGTAGTAGATGGCCCCGTCACTCGTCGGGGCGAGGCAGCACTCGATCCGGCGGACCTGCTCCGGGATGTCGAAGTGGGTGCCGTGCAGCTCGGCGATCGCCTTGTCGGCGAGGGCCTGCATCCAGTCCCGGAACGCCTCCTTGCCCTGGATGGTCCGCGTCGGGTCGGCGTCCAGCTTGGCCACGGCCTCGTCGACGGTGGCCCCGGAGCCGGCGATGCGCCCCGCGACGGTCCGCATCTCCGCCTCCAGGCGGGCCAGCTCCGCGAAGCCCCAGGCGTACGTCTCGTCCAGGTCGATCTTGGCACCGAGGAAGTACTGCGAGGCGAGCTCGTAGCGCTCCCGGCCGGCGGCCTGCTTGTCCCGCCCGTGCGGGGCCAGCTCGGTACGCAGGAACTGACCGAACTCCGCTGTCGCCGCGGTCGCCGCCGCCGCGCCCCGCCGCAGCTCCGCGTCGAGCGAGCCCGCTGCGCCCAGCCGCTCGACCAGCCCGTGGAAGAAGTTGTCCCCGCTCGGGTCGACCCAGATGTCGCACTGCTTGGCCACCTCGACCAGCTGCACCTTCGAGCTGACCTGACCGGCGGCGAGGGCCTCCCGGAGGGTGACCTTGTAGTTCTCCAGCGCGCCGGCGAAGCCGTTGAGCCGGGCCGCGATGTTCGCCTGCTCGTCGCTTGTCGCGGTCGGCATCAGGTCGAACACCATACGGATCTCGTGCAGCCCGCTCGCGATCACGCTGACGCCGCTTGTCGTCTCACCGGCGTCGTACAGGGCCAGGTCCAGGCCGAGCCGTTCCTGCATGGCCTCCTTGGCGATCCGCTCGGACTCATCCTGCGGTTCGGTCACCTCGAGTTCGGCGAGCGTGCGGCGGGTGAGGTCCGCACGCGCCCGGTAACCCTCCGGCGAGAGGTCGTCGAGCTGATCGTCATGGCCGGCGATGCCGACGAAGGTCGCGCCGGTCGGGCTCAACGGCGCCCACTCGGCCACATAACGGTTGGCGATTTCATCGATTCGTCCCACGGTGCGACCCTACGTGACCCCCCCGCCTTCGTGTCGACGACGTTTGTCGTGATCAGGCCGGTGACGTGACTCGCGGCGCAACAGTGAAAAGGCACGCGACTTTGTCGGTGGGCTCCGGCAGAGTGTCAGGGGTGACTGCCGATACCACTCCTGACAAGGCGCCGGCTCGCGCCTGGCTGCCAGGCTTCGTCGCCCTCGCCGCGATCTGGGGTTCCAGCTTTCTGTTCATCAAGGTCGGGGTGGCCGAGTTGCACCCGGTCCAGCTCACCCTCTACCGGGTCGTCGCCGGCGCGTTGACGCTCCTGGTCGTCCTCGCCGTGGTGCGCGACCGGCTGCCCCGCGAGCCGCGGATCTGGGCGCACCTGACCGTCGTCGCCGCGTTCGGTGTGGCCGTGCCGTTCACCCTCTTCGGCTACGGCGAGCAGCGGGTCGAGTCGATGCTCGCCGGCATCTGGAACGCCACCACGCCCCTGATCGTGCTGCCGCTGGCGGTGCTGGTCTTCCGCACCGAAAAGTTGACAGTGCGTCGCGCGATCGGGCTCGGGCTCGGTTTCCTCGGGGTGCTTGTGGTGTTGGGGGTCTGGGAGGGCATCGGCGGGGCGCACTTCACCGGGCAGTTGATGTGCTTCGGCGCGGCCGCCTGCTACGGCGTCGCCATCCCGTACCAGAAGCGGTTCGTCGCCGGTAGCACGCACTCCGGCCTGTCGCTCTCCGCGGCGCAACTGCTGCTCGCCGCCGCGCAACTGGCAGTCGTCACCCCGTTCGTCGCCGGCCTGCCGCCGCTGCCCACCGAGTTGTCGGCGGGGGTGGTCGCCAGCGTGCTGGCGCTCGGCGCGCTCGGCACGGGGCTTGCCTTCGTGATCAACATGCGCAACATCCGGGTGGCTGGCGCGAGTACCGCGTCCACCGTCACGTACCTGATCCCGATCTTCGCGGTGCTGATCGGGGCGGTGGCGCTCGACGAGCGGCTCAACTGGCACCAGCCGGTCGGCGCGCTCATCGTGCTGCTGGGGGTCGCTGTCGCGCAGGGTGTGTTCGGTCGCCGCAAGCCTCGTCCGGTGGTCGGCGTCGGCGTTCCCGCCGCACCCGCCGCCGAACCGGCCCGCCGCTGACCGACCAGCTGATCGACTCGACTTCCTGAAAATCGGGGTATCCGGCGGACCGGGATACCCCGACGTCAAGAAACCCGAGTGGATCACCGCCCCGGCGGCCGGCGCCCACCTGGCGGGGTGGGTAGGTCAGCCGCGGTTGTGCGTCCAGGCCACCAGTTGCTCCGCCGGCCAGGTGTTGACCACCAGATCGGCGGGGACGCCGCAGCGGGCGGCCCGCTCACAGCCGAACCGTTGCCAGTCGAGTTGGCCGGGCGCGTGCGCGTCGGTGTTGATGGCGAACCGGCAGCCGGCCTCCAGCGCCCGGCGGATCAGGCGCTTCGGCGGATCCTGCCGCTCCGGCCGCGAGTTGATTTCGACGGCGGTGTCGTGCTCGGCGCAGGCGGCGAAGACGGCGTCCGCGTCGAAGTCACTCTCCGCCCTGGTCCGGGCGCGGTGCCCCCGGTCGCCCGGGCCGGTCACCCCGGCCGGGCGGGACGAGACCATCCGGCCGGTGACGTGACCGAGGATGTCCAGGTGCGGGTTGGCGACAGCCCTCAGCATGCGACGGGTCATCTTCGACCGTTCGTCCTTCAGGCCGCTGTGCACCGAGCCGACCACCACGTCCAGCCGGGCCAGCAGTTCGTCGTCCTGGTCGAGGGAACCGTCGGCGAGGATGTCCACCTCGATGCCGGTGAGGATCCGGAAGCCCTCGGGCAGCGCCGCGTTCACCTGCGCCACGTGGTCGAGCTGCCGGCGTAGGCGCTCGGCGGTCAGCCCTCGGGCCACCGTCAGTCGCGGCGAGTGGTCGGTAAGCACCAGATATTCGTGGCCCAACTCGACAGCGGCCAGCGCCATCTCCTCGATCGGCGAGCCGCCGTCGGACCAGTCCGAGTGGGTGTGGCAGTCGCCCCGCAGGGCGGCGCGCAGCGCCGTGGCCTCGGCATCCAGGTCACTGCCCTCGGTCGCCAGCAGCCGGCGCAGGTAGACCGGCTCCTCGCCGGCAAGCGACTCCGCCACGCACCGGGCCGTCACGTCGCCAACACCGGCCAACTCGGTGAGCGTGCCGTTGCCGGCCCGCGCGGCCACCTCGGTCGCCGGCAGACCCGCCAACGCCGTCGCCGCCGACCGGAACGCCCGGACGCGGTATGTCGCCTCGTTCGCCCGCTCCAACAGGAACGCGATGCGGCGCAGGTCGGCGATGGGGTCCCGGGCCTTCATCCCACCGAACCTAGTCCCTGCGGGACCGGTCAGGGAGCCTTCGGACAGCCGTGTTTACGCTGCCACGCGACGACCTCGGCGGCCGGTTCCCGATTGCCGCCGGCGCGCCACGAATCCAGGTACCGCGCCGGCCAGAGCACGCCGCGCCGGATCCACCAGCCGTCCTTGCCGGCACAGGGCGGCGAGATGCCGAAGTGCACGTGGCAGACGTTGTTGGCGTTGCCGGTGCGGCCCACCTTGCCGAGCTGCTGCCCGGCACGGACCCGCACCCCGGCGTCGACGCCGCTGGACACGACGCTCAGGTGCGAGCCGTAGTAACGCACGCCGTCGTCGCCGAGCAGGGAGACCGACAGGCCGCCGTTGTCCGGACCCTGCGGCCCACCCTTGCGGTACTTGTCGACGCGGCTGACCTCCAGCACCGTCCCGTCGGTCACCGCGACGAACGGTTCACCGCAGTTGGCGAAGAGATCCGTGGCGGGGTACGCCCCGTGGGTCGGGTGATAGTCGACGTTGCCGGCGCGTACCGGAAAGACATGCCGCAGCCCGCTGCGCGGTGCCGTCGCCGACGGGCTGGCCGGCGACGGCTTCGGGCGGGCCGGGCCGGTCGGCGTCGGCGCGGCCGTCGGCGACGCCGGCTGGTCGGCGGTCGCCCAGACCGCCGACGGCGTCTGTGGTGCTCCCTCGGGCGGCACTCCCGGCCGGGTGGTCGCGCAGCCGGCGGCCAGCACCGGGACGAGAAGCAGCAGGATCGGGTACGCCGGGCGCACGCGTTGGCTGATCGTCGGCGAGGGCATCCGGTCATCCTGGCAGAGCCGGTACCGTGAGCACGAGCGGCGCGCGTGAGGGAGGGCAGCGACGGTGGCGATCACCCGACCCGACCCCGGCCCGGATCCCGGTGCCGCCGCACCTCAGGTGGCGCGGATCCCGTCCGGACTCTTCCCGGCCGGGCCCCCGTCCCGCCCCACCTACCGCGAGCCGCACCCGGTCACCGGTGGTGGCGTCGCCGCCGGTGGTGGCGCGGCGACCACCTGGCTGCTGCTGTTCGGCCTGCTGGGCACCGATGTGATGAGCTACGCGTGGTGGACGGTGCTGGCGGGTCTGCTGGCGTGGCTTACCGCGTTGGTGCTGGTCCGCTACGGCGATCGCGGGGTCGCCGCCGGGGTGGCCATCGTCACGGCGGGTGGCTGGAGCATCGCCGCCGCCGTGGTGGCGGTCCGCTGGGCCACCAGCGGTGACTGGCCGCTGTGGTGATCAGAGGGGCGCCGACGACTGCGCCGCGTGCCCGGTTGGCTGCGTAGCGAACGCCGTCTTGACGTGGCCGCCGAGACTCGGCACGCTCGGCACTATGGCCTGGACCACTCCGCGACAGGACCCCGATCGCTGTCGCCGCCGCCTGCAGTTGCTTGCCGAGTTGGCGGGCGCCCGTGCGGTCCGCCAGCGCAGCCGACCGCAGCGGCAGCGCACCGAGCGTCTGCGCCAGCTCATCGCTACCCGCCGTCGGGTAGCCGGCTGATTCGACTTTGTCAGGAATGACCGACCCTTCGGGGCGTTGACGAGTCGCCTGCCGACCCGACCGGCTAACGTGCACGCGTAACGAGTCGACGCTGTGTCGAGGGCTATTGGGGGGACCGTGTCGTACTTCGCTGCGGCCGTTGTGCGCGACGACAGTGGCTGGACCGCCGCCGAGGTCAGCCTGCGTGGCGCCACCGACATCGACGAGGTCGCCGAGCGGCTGCGTGACGTCGACCAGGAGGCCGACGTGTCGCTGCTCTTCGTCGAGGCAGATGACGCGTACCTGGTGATCCTGCGTCTCGACGAGGGCGAGGATCTGCGGGTGTTCGGTTCGGATTCCGCGTACGCCGAGGAGTCCCCGCTGGGCGCACTGCTCGTCGGTGACCTGAAGACCTCGGTCACCGGCCTCGACGGCGACGAGGAGGCCCGCCCGGCGACCACCGGTGACGAGGAGAGCGAGCAGCCCGCCGTCGACCCGGAGGCCGATCCGGTGGGTGAGGCCGACCTGCTGGCCAACCTGGGCATCTCCGCGCAGAAGCTGCTCGCCCTGTGTACGCACGAGGGGATGCTGCCGGCGGATGTCACCGCCGAGATCTGCCAGGTGCTCGGCTGCGCCGACGAGGTCGAGGAGTTGCGTGAGGTCTGAGCCGGCCGACGCCACCGACCCGGCACTGGAGACGATCCGACCGGGGCAGCCGACTCCCGGTGTGGTGGGCCGGGCCGGGCCGGGCGCGCACGAGGGCCTGGCCGACCCGGGTGAGCTCGGCCGCAGGCAGCGGCACGAACTGTGGATGCGCCGTGCCCTGGAGGTCGCCGTCACCGGCACCGGCGGTGTCGCGGCAGGTGCCGGTGACGTGGACGACGTGCCGGTGGGCGCGGTGCTCTACGGGCCGGACGGGACCGAGCTGGCAAGCGGACGCAACGAGCGGGAGTTGACCGGCGACCCGACCGCGCACGCCGAGGTGCTGGCCCTGCGTCGGGGGGCCGAGCGGTCTGGCCGGTGGCGGCTGGACGGCTGCACCCTGGTGGTCACGTTGGAACCGTGCACCATGTGCGCGGGGGCGCTGGTGCTGGCCCGGGTCTCCACAGTCGTCTTCGGGGCGTGGGAACCCAAGACCGGCGCGGCCGGCTCGCTCTGGGACGTGCTCCGCGACCGCCGGCTCAACCACCGACCAGAGGTCTACGGCGGCGTCCTGGAAGCCGAGACCGCAGCGGTCCTGCGCGCCTTCTTCCGCTGAGGGACACCCGACCCGGTCAGGCCGGCGGTCCGGCCGCCGGCAGGGTGACCGTGACGATCAAGCCGCCCGCCGGGCGGGGCTGCGCCTCAACCGTGCCACCGTGTGCGCGGGCCACCGCGCGCACGATGGACAACCCCAACCCGAAGCCCCGCGCACCGGCGACCCGTTCCCGCGACAGCCGGCGGAACGGCTGGAACATCGTTTCGATGTCGTAGCCGGCGATCGGCGGACCGGTGTTCGTCACCGTCAGGGTGGCCTGGCCGTCGGTCCGGCCGGTGCGAACCTCGACCCAACCGTCGGCGGGCAGGTTGTGCCGCACCGCGTTCTCCACCAGGTTGACGGTGAGTCGTTCCACAAGCACCGGGTCGCCGCTGACCGGGGCCGGCGCCAGCGATCGGCGCACCGGGACGTCAGGTGCCTGCTTCTCGGCCTGATCGATGACGTGCGCGCAGACCTCGGCCAGGTCGATCGGCGTACGCTCGGTCAGCTCGTTCTCCGAGTCGGCAAGGGTCAGCAGGCCGTCGATGAGCCGCTCGTGCCGCTCGTTGATCGCCAGCAGCGACTCACCCAGCCGGCGTGTCTCCGCCGACGCGTCCGGCCGGCTGACCGCCAGCTCCACCAGGGCCCGGTTGAGCGCCAGTGGGGTACGCAGCTCGTGCGAGGCGTTCGCCACGAACCGGCGCTGCCCGTCGAAGGACCTGTCCAACCGTTCCAGCATCTCGTCGAACGTGTCGGCGAGTTCGCGTACCTCGTCGCGGGGGCCGGTGAGCGCGATCCGCTCGTGCAGGCCCCGGCCGGCGGTGTCCGCGCCGGCGATCCGTCGGGCCGTTCCGGTGATCTGGTGCAGGGGCTGCAACGCCCGGCCGGCGAGCAACCAGCCGAAGGCGATCGCCACCGTCGACACCACGATCAACGCGATGCCGCCCTGGGTGAGCAGCGACTCCAACGCGTTGCGTTTCGCCTCGTCCTGCACCTCCTGCAACAGGTTGCGCAGGTTGTCGACGTTCTGGCCGCTGGGTGTCGTGGGGGAGGTCCTCGGCAGGTCGCGCAGGCTCACCCCGAACGGCTGCGCCGTGCGCTGATCCACGAGCACGTACGTGACGGCCAGCAGGACCACCCCGGCCAGCAGGAAGAGCCCGCCGTAGATCAGGGTGAGTCGGGCGCGGATGGTCAGCCGCTTCATCGGATCTGATACCCCGCGCCGGGCACCGTCTCGATCACCGGCGGGTCGCCGAGCTTGCGGCGCAGCTTCATCACGGTGACCCGGACGACATTTGTGAACGGGTCGATGTGCTCGTCCCAGGCGCGTTCCAGCAGATCCTCGGCGGAGACCACCGCTCCGTCGGCGCGCAGCAACTCGACGAGCACCGCGAACTCCTTGCGGGACAGCGCCACGTGCCGGTCGTCGCGGCGTACCTCGTGCCGTGCCGGGTCGAGCTGGATGCCCGCGCGGCGCAGCGTCGGCGGAGCCGCCGGGCGGGCCCGCCGGGTCAGCGCGTGCACCCGCGCCGACAACTCGACGAGGGCGAACGGCTTGGTCAGGTAGTCGTCGGCACCGATCGCCAACCCCGCCACCCGCTCCCGGACCGCTGCCGCCGCGGTCAGCATCAGCACCCGGGTCTCCCCGCCCGCGTCCACGATCGCCCGGCACACGTCGTCGCCGTGCACCACCGGCAGGTCCCGGTCCAGCACCACCACCGCGTACTCGTTGACGCCGAGCCGCTCCAGTGCGGCGTCGCCGTCGTACGCCACGTCCACAGCGAACGACTCCCGACGCAGCCACTCCGCGATGGCGTCCGCCAGCACCGTCTCGTCCTCGACCACCAGCACTCTCACCCCTCCATGGTCCCCGGGGTGCGGTAACTGCGGCATAACCGCCGACGGTAACGCCGGGGATACGCCCGCTGCCGTGCACTGGGTGTCGACGTCCGACGAGTCGCGTCGGACCCACAGCGGAGGTGGACACCATGCGGCGGCAACTGCTCGCGGTACCTGTCCTGCTCACCCTGGCGCTGGCCGGGTGCGGCGCGGGAGGCGACGACGGCGGCGGGGTGGCGACCGCCGGCGGGGCGACGACAAGCGCCACGGCCAGCGGCGCGCCGGTAAGCGATTCGGACAAACAGCTCGCCTTTTCCCGCTGTATGCGGGAGAACGGCGTCGACCTGCCCGACCCGGAGCCGGGCGGCCGTCCCAACTTCCGGTTCGGCGCGGACGTGGACCGGCAGAAGGTCCAGGCGGCCATGGAGAAGTGCCAGGACAAACTGCCGAACGGTGGGCAGGGGCCGCAGCTCAACCCCGAGCAGGCCGAGCAGATGCGCACGCTGGCCAAGTGCATGCGGGAGAACGGGGTGCCGGACTTCCCGGATCCGGACGCCGACGGACGGGTCCGGATCGGGGTGGGCGACAACGCGATCGACATCGGCGACCCGGCCATGAAGGCCGCACTGGAGAAGTGCCGGCAGCACGCACCACAGTTCGGAGGTGGCCGGTGAGCGGCGTTTCCCGACGCGCCCGGCTGCGCGCCGCCGTCATCGGCGGAGTCGTGCTGCTGGTCGCCGCCGTGGGCGTGAGCGCCGCGGTGGGCTTCGGCGGCGGGGACCGGGCCGAGGCCGGCAGCGCGCCACCGGCCACCGCGCCTGTCACCCGGCAGACCCTCGCCGACGCGGAGACCGCCGAGGGCGAGTTGGGGTACGGCGCTACGCGTACCGCCACGGCGAAGCTCAGCGGCACTGTCACCGCGTTGCCGCCGACCGGGTCGACTGTGCAGCGGGGGCGGGCGCTCTACTCGGTCGACAACGAGGAGGTGGTGCTCCTCTACGGCGGGTTGCCCGCGTACCGGACCCTCGCCCCCGGGCTGGCGGGTGCCGACGTCGCGCAGTTCGAGCGGAACCTCAAGGCGTTGGGCTACACCGGCTTCACGGTCGACGACGAGTACACCGGCGCCACCGCCGACGCGGTCCGGGACTGGCAGGAGGACCTGGGCCTGGCCGAGACCGGTCGGGTCGAGCCGGGGCGGATCATCTACGCCGACCGGGAGGTCCGGGTGGAGAGCCACCAGGCGGACGTCGGTGATCTCACCCAACCCGGTCAGGCGGTGCTCGCCTACACCGGCACCAGCCGCCTGGTCACCGTCGAGTTGGACGTGGACGACCAGCGGCTGGCGAAGCGGAACGCGAAGGTCACCGTGCGGCTGCCGGACGGTCGGACGGTGGCGGGCACGGTCAGCACTGTCGAGACCGTCATCCAGGCCGGCGCCGCCGGAGCCAACGGGCAGTCCGGCGAGGCCGAGACGAAGATCGAGGTGACGGTCGCGGTCGCCGACCCGAAGGCGCTCGCCGGCTTCGACCAGGCCAGCGCCGACGTCGTCTTCACCGCCGCGGAGCGCAAGGACGTCCTCACCGTGCCGGTGTCGGCGCTTCTCGCGCTCGCCGAGGGCGGCTACGGCGTCCAGCTCGCCGAGGGGGAGGCGAGCCGGGTCGTCGCGGTGACCACCGGGTTGTTCGCCGACGGCCGGGTGGAAATCACCGGCGCGGACGTCACCGAGGGCACGCTGGTGGTGGTGCCGGGATGACCGGCGAGGTGATAGTGCTCGACCGGGTCAGCAAACGGTACGCCGGCGACGTCGTGGCGTTGAACGACGTGTCACTGCGGATCGGCCACGGCGAGCTGGTGGCGATCGTCGGCCCGTCCGGGTCGGGCAAGTCGACGATGCTGCACCTGATCGGCACCCTGGACCGGCCGTCGTCGGGCAGCGTGCTGATCGACGGGTACGACGCGGCGAAGCTGACCGACCGGGAGTTGTCAGCCCTGCGGGCCACCCGGATCGGCTTCGTCTTCCAGCAGTTCCACCTGGCCCCCGGCGTTCCGATAGTGGACAACGTGGCGGACGGGTTGCTCTACTCCGGCGTACCCCTGCGGCGGCGGCGCGAACGCGCGCGGGCCGCGCTGGTCCGGGTCGGCCTGGGCCACCGGCTCGGGCACCGGCCGCACGAACTGTCCGGCGGGGAACGGCAGCGGGTGGCAGTGGCGCGGGCGGTGGTCGGCGAGCCGGCGGTGCTGCTCGCCGACGAGCCGACCGGCAACCTGGACTCCGCGTCCGGTGCCGGGGTGCTGGAGCTGCTGCACGAGCTGCACCGGGCCGGTACCACCGTCGTGGTGATCACCCACGACCGGGAGATCGCGGCGGGGCTGCCCCGGCAGGTGCGGATGCGCGACGGCGCGGTGCGGCACGACTCGGCCGGTACGCCAGGCGGGGTCGGCTGATGGCGACGTTGACCCCGGCCCGGCTGGGACCGGCGGACATCCTGCGGGTCGGCGGGGTGGGGCTACGGACCCGTCCGCTCCGGGCGTTCCTCTCCGCCCTGGGCATCGCCATCGGTATCGCCGCGATGATCGCGGTCGTCGGGATCTCGTCGTCGTCCCGGGCGGAGTTGGACCGCGCGCTCGACGCCCTCGGCACCAACCTGCTCACCGTCGAGCCGGGCAACACCCTGTTCGGGGCGGACGCCCAACTGCCCGACGAGTCGATCGCCATGATCGGGCGGATCGGCCCGGTGACCGAGGTGTCCGCAACCGGGCAGGTCACCGACGCCAAGGTCTACCGTTCGGATCGGATCCCGGCCGCGGAGACCGGAGGCATCGCCACCCGGGCCGCCCGGCTGGACCTGCTCGGCACCGTCGGGGCCGAGCTGACAAGCGGTACCTGGCTCAACGAGGCGACCGAACACTATCCGGCGGTGGTGCTGGGCGCCGGCGCGGCACAACGGCTCGGGATCGTCGCGGCCGACCCGCAGGTGCAGGTGTGGGTGGGCGGGCGGTCGTTCACGGTGGTGGGCGTCCTCGCCGCCGCGCCACTCGCGCCGGAGCTGGACACCTCGGCGCTTGTCGGCTGGCCGGCGGCGGCCGACTACCTGGGCTTCGACGGGCACCCCACCACCATCTACACGAGGGCGCGGGAGGCACAGGTCGAGGCGGTCCGCTCGGTGCTCGGCGCGACCGCCAACCCGGAGGCGCCGAACGAGGTCGAGGTGTCCCGGCCCTCCGACGCGCTCGCCGCCGCCGAGGCGACCGACGACGCGTTCACCGGACTGCTGCTGGGTCTGGGCGCGGTCGCCCTGCTGGTCGGCGGTGTCGGCGTGGCGAACACCATGGTGATCTCCGTGCTGGAACGGCGGGCCGAGATCGGCCTACGCCGTTCGCTCGGCGCGACCCGTGGCCAGGTACGGACCCAGTTCCTCGCCGAATCGCTGCTGCTCTCCGCGCTCGGCGGGATCGGCGGGGTGGTGCTGGGTGTGCTTGTCACCTCGGGGTACGCGTTCTCCCAGGACTGGCCGACTGTGGTCCCGGCCGGGGCGATACTCGGCGGAGTGGGCGCGACACTGGTCATCGGCGGTTTCGCGGGCCTCTACCCGGCGGTGCGCGCCGCCCGCCTAGCGCCGACGGAGGCGCTGGCCGCTGTCTGACGGCGCGTGTGGCGGTCTGGCTGGCATGAGCCGAAAGAGCGGCATGACCCAGGGGTATTCTTATACCGAATGAGTCATGCCGCTCTCGGCACGGGTCAGGCGATGATCGTGTCCAGGGCGATCTCGACCATCTGGCTGAACGTCTGCTCCCGCTCCTCCGAGGTGGTCTTCTCGCCGGTCTTGATGTGGTCGCTGACGGTCAGCACGGTGAGCGCCCGGGCCTTGAACCGGGCGGCGATCGTGTAGAGCGCCGCCGACTCCATCTCCACCGCCAGCACGCCGTAGTCGGCGAGGGTGTCGTAGAGGTCCGGCCGGTCGGTGTAGAAGGCGTCCGCCGCCAGGATCGGCCCGACGTGCATGCTGATGCCGCGCCGCTCGGCCACCTCGACCGAGGTACGCAGCAGCCCGAAGTCAGCCACCGGCGCGTAGTCGATCAACCCGTCGAAGCGCATCCGGTTCATGTTCGAGTCGGTGGACGACCCGATCGCGGCCACCACGTCGCGCAGTTGCAGGTCGGTGCTGAGGGCACCGCAGGAGCCAACCCGGATCAGCGTCTTCACGCCGTACTCGTTGATCAACTCGTGCGCGTAGATGGAGGCGGACGGCATGCCCATGCCGGAGCCCTGGACGGAAACCTCGACGCCGTTCCAGCGGCCGGTGAAACCCAGCATGCCCCGAACCGTCGAGTAGCAGGTGGCGCCCTCGAGGTAGGTCTCCGCGATCCACTTGGCCCGCAGGGGGTCACCCGGCATCAGGACCCGCTCGGCGATCTCGCCCGGCTTCGCGCCGATGTGCGTACTCATGGCAAAGATCCTGCCAGGCCGGCCCGGGCGATACCGGTTCGGCGTCCGAACCGGCGGTCCTGTACCCTCGTCGGCGGTGGCGTGTCCGAGCGGCCTAAGGAGCACGCCTCGAAAGCGTGTGAGGGTTAACGCCCTCCGAGGGTTCAAATCCCTCCGCCACCGCTCTGCAACAGGCGAAACGCCCGGCGACTCTCCGTGAGTCACCGGGCGTTTCTTCGTCGTGGTCTCAGTTGTGGTCTCAGTTGCTCTCACGACGCCTTGCTGAGTACCCCCGCTGCCCCGTCGTCCGGGTCGTTGTCGGCGCTCTGCGTCGGTTGCCAGAGCAGACCACCCACCCGCATAGCCACGTCCCGGCGAACCTGCCCCGTGATGTGTTGGTAGCGCCGTGCCATGCCGGAGTCCGACCACCCCATGATGCCCATCACGGCACGCTCGGCCACACCGAGAATCAGTAGCACCGTTGCCGCAGTGTGCCGGGCGTCGTGCAGTCGCCCATCGCGCAGTCCAGCGCGGGTGAGCAGCCGCTTCCATTCGGTGTAGTCGGTGCGCGGGTTGACCGGGCCGCCGGTCGGTGTGGTGAAGAGATAGCCGGTATCCGTCCAGAGTTGCGCGGCCTTTTCGCGCTCGGCATCCTGTTCCTCCCGGTGCTGGCGTAGCAGGGCAACCAGGGGATCCGGAACTCCGATACTGCGCCGTCCGGCCCGTGATTTCGTGTCGGCGGTTTCCGCGCGTAGCGGCTGCCGGTCGGGGCAGTGGCCGCCGAACTTGCGGCCGCACGGTTTCGAGCAACCGTGCTTCCATTTGGGGCGCTGCCGGGCGCGGCGGACGGTAAGCGTCCCGCCGCCGAGATCTACGTCATCCCATTTCAAGCCCAGCACTTCGCCTTGCCGCAGTCCGAGTGAAAGCGCGATTGCCCACCGCGCGCTATTTCGCCGTTCGCTCGCGTCGATCAATAGCCGCTGCACTTCTTCTACCGAATACGGTTCGACCTCTCCGTCTTCGAGGCGCGGCGCTTTCGCCAGGCTGGCGGGGTTGCGCACCAAGTGTTGCCGGCGCACCGCCTCGTTGAGGGCAGTCCGCAGAGTGCGGTGGGCCTGGTGGGCGGTGGCGGCGGCGCTGCCGGCTGCCTGCATCTTGCGGGTCAGCTTCTCCACGTGCTCGGGTTGCAGCTTCTCCAGGCGGTGCGCGCCGAGTCCGGGAATCAGGTGCCGGTACACGGCAACCCGGTATCCGGCGATCGTGTTGTCGCGAACGGCCGGCGCGGCGATGTTCTCTACCCAGTGCGTGAGCCAGCTCTTGACCGTCCACGACTGTCCCGCCTTGCGGACGGTGCCCTTGTCGCGGTCGCGTTCCAAATCGCGCACCTTGCGAGTGACGATGGCCTCGGTCTTGCCTCGGACGTGGCGGCGGTCGGGGCTGCCGTCGTCCTTAATGCCGACGGTCACGCGGCCGTGCCAATGCCCGTCGCTGCCCTGGTAGATGCTCGATGCCCCGTTTGGTTTGCGCTTCCCCATGAGTTCCGAGCCTTTCCTAGGCGGCGTTTGGCAAGGTGGTCGAGTCGGTCAGAAGGTTTTGGACATACTCGTCGAGGCAGAACGCGGGAACCCGGCGGAGACGACCGATCGTCACGGTCCGAATCTGGCCGGTCTTGACGAGCGCGTACATCGTCGTGCGGCCGATTCCGAGACGATGGGCGGCCTGTTCGATGGTCAGGACAATGCGGGTGTCGGTGGTCGTCACTTCTGCCCCTCGGAATGGTGAAGAGGTAAATCCGGTGGCGGGTGGAGAGAGGCCGGTCGGGGTAAGGCCGGCCGGCGTGTCGAATGGTGAGCACGTGGACAAGCGCTGCGAGGGTGGCGGCGGTTTCGGTAGGGGTGCCGTGCAGCCTGATTCGCATCGTGGATGCCTTCCGGGCCGTGCTGGTCAGTTGTGGAGACTCGGGGTGGTGGTGCGGCAGGAGGGCGTAGAGCCGACCGCTGAGAACGCCGTAGAGCCAAGATCTGCGATGGGTTGGGGTTAGGCCACGCGCGGATCTGGCTGTGTGGCTCTCAGCGGGTCGCGGTGGTGGGTCGGCGGCGGGTGGTCGGTTGTTCTGCGTGAGAGCGGCTGAACCATCTCCGCATCTCCGCATCTCCGCAAACATGCCTGTGAGCTGGGCAAATGCTTGCGGAGATAGAGCGGGGTGGTGAGGGGTCATCTCCGCAAAGAGCCGGGATCTCCGCAGTTGGTTGCGGAGATGCGGAGATCGATGATCCTCATGGTTCTGATCTCTGCAGAGTGTTTCCCCTGGTGGCGAGGGGTCGGTGCGGCGTTGCGGAGATGCGGAGATGGTTCAGCGGGTTTCACCCCTCGTGCCGTTCGACCCAGAACACGGACCGGTCGCCTCGGTCGTTGCGGCCAGCGCGGACGACGTGTTCGCCGCGCCATCGCCCGGCCTGCCCGGTCAGGAGTCGGCCGAGTTGCAGCGGGTTGGGTAGGCGGCCGTTGTGAGTGGTGATGAACTGCCCATCCCACGGGTCGTTCACATCGCTACCGAGGTGCATCGGCTCACCGTCTTGGCGCAGTTCGGCGGCGGTCATCGCACGGCCGCCGTGGCGGTCGTGCCAGCAGGTGAGGAACGCGCGCCAGCGCGTTTCGTCTTCATCGATCTCACGGATATCGGCCGCGTTGGTCAGGAACCCATCGATGCCGTGATGGGCGAGGAACCCGCCGAGGGCTTGCGCCCACGGCGTGAACTGCCGCATTGACAACCCCGACACCCGAGGTGCTCCCCGCCGCGTCCAGTCGAGCACCAGCACGAGCAGGTGCCACAGGACGGTGAGTTGGTTGGCCGGGTCGGTGATCCACTGGTCAAGGTGGGGAATGCCGAACCCGCGTTGGTCGCGCAGCTCGGGGCGGGGCATGTCCGGGTCGAGGCGCACCCGCACGGTGCGGGAGGCCATGTCCCCGCCTACCTGGAGGTTGTTGCCGGTGGCCATCCAGAGCCGGTCGTTGACGGTGGCGACGTTGCGCGACGCACCGAGCTGCCGGTCGGACCAGACACCGGAGGTGACGAGTTGGGCGAGCACGGCCGAGTCGATGACGGTGCCCTCGGCCAGGTTGTCCCAGATCACCACGCCGACCTGCTCGGCCAGCACCGCCGTGATGGACTTGCGCAGTTCCTCATCGGAGTAGGCCCAGGTCATGACCCGCTGCCCGTAGAGCATCCCCGGCCCCGCCGTGAGGATCGTCTTACCCGATGAGGGCATGGTGGCGTCGATCAGCGCGAACGGAGTTAGGGAGCGGGTGAAGTGCCGCAGGATCGGCGTGGCCAGCAACGCCACATAGTTCGCCCGGTCCGCCGGACTGGACCACGGGAAGTCACGCAGGAACCGATCCAGCAGGAACGTGCGCGCCTCGTCGACCTGCTCCCGGGTCGGTTCGTCCGGCACCGGGGGAAGCGCCACCTTAGACGCCAGGTAGAGGCCGGTCGCCGGGTCGTAGCCCGGTTGCTGCAACAGGGTGCCGTCCCGCCGCAGCACCGGAGCGCCGATGATCCCGCGCAGCGGCGGCACGCCCGGCCACGTCTTCCCGGCCAGCACCGACGACAGAATGTCCCGGGGTGGGGTCACTTCGTCTTCGTAGACCTCGGGATCTCCGGTGTCGCCCTTGCGGGTCTTGAGCCGGTACACGTAGGCGTGCTCGGCCAGCAGCCCGGCCAGCCCGGCAGGGTTGACCATGCTGGCTGACACCGGCA
The DNA here is from genome assembly GCF_040649135.1 of Micromonospora sp. NPDC049047. NCBI lineage: Bacteria > Bacillati > Actinomycetota > Actinomycetes > Micromonosporales > Micromonosporaceae > Micromonospora > Micromonospora sp. NPDC049047. The sequence continues at coordinate 191,813 of NZ_JBEZEY010000011.1, read as the reverse complement.
GCGGCGAGTCCTCATCGGCGGCGGTGGCCAGCCCACCGGACACAGCCTCCATGTGCACGAGCGAACCGGCAGACACGTAGGTGTCGGGTAGCAGCCCGTCGACCAGCGCGGCCTTGAGCACGCGGATCGTTTCGGGACCAGAGCCGATCTGCAACCGGGTCGTCATGCCGCCGCCCTTCCCACCCTGGCGAGGGTGCGCGGGTTGTTCGCCCCGGTCCGCAGCCCGGACGCGATCGTGCGAGCGACCTCCCCAGCGGACAGGCCGAGCGACAGCGCGACGGGTTCCAATACGGCGCTTACGTCGGCGGTGGTGAGCGCGCCCCCGGCCACGAGCTGCCCGAGCGCCACGGCTGAGGCGAACAGGGCGTGATTGCGCTGCCCCTCCGGTGCGGCGGTGAGGTGGTCGACCTGCCGGCGGATCGCTGCCGCGAGGTACGCGCCGCGCCGATCGGCCGGCAGCGCCACCAGGGCCGGGCGGTGCGCGGGTCGCGGGGCGGGGGCGAGCAGCCCGGCCATCCACGCGGGCAGCGGCGCCGGGTCGCAGTCCAACGCCACCGCGTACGGGTGACCGGCGACGGTGCTACCGGCGGCGACGACGTACCCGCCGTGGGCGCGGGTGTCGACCTTCCAGCCCAACCCGCCTCGGTCGCCGGTGGTGTTGCGCAGCTCCGGCCCGCCGGCGGGGTGGCGGTAGTAGAGGTGACTGCCGCCGCTGGCCGTGGTCACGGTGTACGTGGCGTCGATACCGCCGTGTCCGGCGGCGAGGGTGGCGAACACGTCCAGGCCGTCACACGCTCCGGCCCACCGTGGCGGCGGGGTGTCCTCGGCGTGCTTCGGCACGTCCAGGTCGACCACGACCAACCCGGACGGGCCGCAGGCAACACCAACGCCATAGGGGCAGGTCGACCACGCCCGGCGGATTCGGTCCGGGTCGGTGGTGGCGCGCTCCTCCCACCCCACGTGACGGCCGGCAGCGCGGCAGCGCGGGTCGATGCGGGGGCAACGCTCGGCGGTGCAACGGTTGGGGAACGCGGGCCGCTTGGCCGCATCCGGGTTGTCGGGTTGGTCGTCGGGACGCAGGGGAAAGACGTGCCAGCCGCGCGCAGCGTGCGAGAGCGCGGCGGTCAACAGGTCAGACATGAGATCTCCCAAAGGTTCGGGGGAATCGGGTCAGGCCGGGCGGCGGGCGGCGCGAGCGGCCGTGAGGTCGATCAGCGCGCCGCCAGGGGCGTCCGGGGTGCCGGTGGGCCGCTGCCGCCCGGCGGTGACGTTCAGGCGTAGATAGAGCCGGTAGCGGCCGGCGTCGGTGCCGGTCAGCGGGTGGCGGGTGCCGTGCTGTGTGAGGTGCCCGGCGTCGACCAGCGCGGCCGTGACGGCGTCCAGCTCGGCCGGCGTGCCGGTAAGCCACACCTCCAACCCGGACAGCCGGGCGTCACGCGGAGACGGCCCGTCGCGGCGCGCGGCGGGCATCAGGCAGCCCGCCTCGGTCGGGGGCGACCCGCGATGGCAGCGCGGGTCACGGTCTCCCGCAGGTCACCGAGCAGCCCGACCAACTGCCGGCGGGCGGCCACCTCGGTCGGGGCGAGCGCGACCCTGACGCGCACCTCGGCGTGCTCGCGGCCGGCGGCGGTACGCACCCTGACGAGGACGGCGCGGGAGCGGCCGGCAACGTCGACCACGATTTCGTCGGAGCGGTGCTCGCCGAGATTGCAGCGGTGGTCTTTGCCGCACCAGTCGGTGTGCCCGTCGCGGCGGGTCATGGGTGGCCGTCGCGGTATTCGGCGCGGATGAAGTCGATGAGGCGTCGGCCGGGTCGGACGCGGATGCCGGTGCCGTCGCAGCGGTGGCAGTCGCGTCGGGTGCCGATCGTGGTGCGGTGGAAGCGGGCACCGTGGCAGCGTCCGCAGCGTCCCCACGGGGACGCGGCACACACCGCCAGGTAGCACGCTGCGTAACCGATGGTGGCGAGGCTAGCGAGCAGGAGGATGGGGGTCATGGAATGCCTCCACAGGCCGAAATGTGGGTGCGTGAGGCTGACGCCGCTAGGAACTAGGGCGCTGGCCAGGATTGGGTTTGGTTGCTAGCGGGGCCGCTAGGTCTAGCGGAGGGTGGTGCTAGACCTAGCGGCCGATCGCTGTCCGCCTTAGGCGGCTTTGTCACCTCGGCGCTTGTTACGCTCCGCAACCGCGTCGGTGATGTCGGCGCGGTCGATGCCGCGCCGGTTCGCGCCCTTGCCGGTGGCCGGGTCGGTGCCCCATACCTGCCCGGTGGTGATGCCGTAGGGCTTGAGCGCGGCGGTGAGCTGATCGCGGGTCAGGTCCCCGTACGCCTCCGGGTTGAGGTCGGCTAGGCGCTCGGTCAGCGTCTCGGCCCACACCTTCGGCTCAGTTGCCGGCAGGACGGTGAGGATGTCGTCGAGCAGGCTGTCTCGCCGCGCCGCCGGGGTGGCCGGGGTCTGCCCGATCGCATGGCCGGTCAGCGTGCCGGCCGCTTCCCGCAGGGCACGCGCCCGCTCGGTGACCTTCTCGGCGGTCGGCCCGTCGATGTAGAACGTGCGCACGATCTGCGCGTCGTCGGCCGCGCCCACCAGGTAGCCAACACCCTTGTCCTTCTTGGCGAACATGGTCGCCCGGATCCCGTTCTTATACGCCGACGTGCCCAGGATCATGTCGTTCTCGATCTGACCCATGACCCGCAGGCAGAACCGCGTCCCTGCGTTCGCCGACACGCCGGTGGGCAGGCTCTTGGCGTCCGGCCGCTGCGTCGCCACGACCAGGATCACGCCCAGGGCGCGGCCGAGCTTGATGATTTTCTCGGCCAACTCGCCGGCTTCCTTGCCGAACGTCGCGTGCGAGAACAGCTCTTGCACCTCATCCAGGGCCACCACCAGCCAGTGCAGACCCAGCTTCTTGCGCCGGGCCAACTCGGGGGTGACCTTGTTGTCCGGGCACACCGCCTTCGGTAGGCCCTTGATGATCGCGGCGCGGCGCTGGCACTCCTTGCGCAGCTCCCGCAACGCCATCAAGCCCTCTTCGGCGGTGTCGTCGTCCTGACCTGACGCGTACCGGGCGGACACCTTTTCGAGGGGGTCGAGTCCGCCGGTGCCCTTGAAGTCGAAGCACCACAGCTCCGCGTACGGGTCCAACGCTGCGGCCAGTAGCGGGACCTGGGTCGCGGCCGTCTTGCCGTAGCCGGGAATCGACCCGATCAGCACGTTGGTGTAGGGCAGCTCGAACGAGATGACCCGCCCGCGCGGGTCGGTGCCGAACGGCACCGGCTTCCCGAGGTCGAACCCGCCCGTTCCCTTGAGCAGCGGCCAGACGGCCGGCTTGGTCGCGGCCATGTCCTGATCGCCCACCCAGAGCAGCAACCGCCCGGGGTGCACTTCCGGCTGCCCTTCCGGCCACACGCACCCGAGCGGGCGGGTGAGGCCGGCGGCGAGCCGGTCGCGGCGCTCGATCACGTCCCCGGCCGTCACGCCGGGCGGCAGGTCGATGTCCGCCCGCCAGCCGGGGCCGTCACGCACGATCGGCGCGGTAAAGCCGATCGCCCGGTGCCCCTGCTTGGCGATGGCCTGACTGATACCGGAGATTCCGAGCACGGCCAGGGCGCGCACCACCACATCGGAGGTCAGCCGCGCCACACGCGGGACGACCACGGCGGTGTCCAACAGCGGCTTGTCGGCCGGTTGCCCGAGCAGCCCGCACAGCGTGACCAGCAGCGCCAGCACCGCCCACCGCGCCCACAACGGGGCGAGCGCCACGGCGACGCCACCGGCCAGCATGACCGCGAGGCTGAACGTGACGACGATGCCGCGCCACCGCACCCGCCGATCGCGCTGCTTGGACAGCTTCAGGTACAGCTCTCCGTCTTTGCTGGTGGAGGTGGCCTGCCGGTGCGGCTCACCTTCCCAGTCGAACAGCCACCGGGTCGCCCCGGCCACCATCCGCCATGCGCCACCGGGGGCGCGCAACGCCAGCTTGCCGGCGTACTTCGGCAGCCGGGTCGCGTGGTAGCCGGTGGTGTGCAGCAGGTGCCCGACCGCCCACCGCATCACGTCGCGCAACTCGGCGCGCGAGCGCAACCACGCCGGCAGGATCGGCCGCCGCTGCCCGGCGCGAACGCCGTCGAGCGTGAACCGCGGGGGCCGCTGCGCGTCCGGCGAGTCAACCAGCACCGGCCCACCGTCGTCGTCAGGGTCGGGGGTGCGGGCGGCGCGCGCCGCGTCGAGGTCGACCACCTCGGCATCTGGGCCGGTGGCCGGGTCAGTCAGGTCACGCTCGGCAGCGTGCCAGTCGAAACGGTCGTCTCCGTTGGGGGACGTCATGATGGTGTTCCTCCATCTGATCCGTGAGGGTCGGGGGTTGAGGGCCGGCGGCGCGGCGCAGGTTGGGAAGCCAGGGGCCGCGCCGCCGGGCGGAACTAGTCGTGCGTGCGCACCAGGTGCGCGAGTGCAGCGCCCATGCCGAGCACCGCGACGGGCAGGCAGGCAACGGCGGTGGTGATCCACCACGGGGCCGAGGTGATCCCGGCCGCCTCCAACAGGTGGTAGGCGACCTGCCCGAGTGCGCCGATGGCGAGGGAACCGAGGGCGGACCACTTGGCGAACCGCCGTGCCCGCTCGGGCACCCGACCGGACAGCCACACGTAGAGCGCGTACGCGCCGTACGTCTCCACCCCGATCGGGAGCGTGATCGCGCTGTTGATGGAGAAGCTGTCCCAGATGCCCGGTAGCGGGTGCACGATGCCGAATCCGGTGAGTCCGCCCAACCCGACCCACCCGGACCAGATCGCGACGAACGCCGGCAGGGCCAGCAGCACCACCGGCCACACCACCGCCGACCGGGCCAGCGCGGGCGGGGCGGGCGTGTCCGGGCGACTGACCGGCGCGACCTGCTCGACCGGCTCGGCCGGCGTGATCTCCGGCGCGGGCGTCGGGTCCGGTACGACCGGCGGCGTGGCCTCGGGTGCGGCCGGCGCGGGTGCCGGGTCCGAGGTAGCCGGGTCGCTGATGTCGGCCGGCGGCGCGGCAGGCTCGGCCTTGAGCAGCGTCAGCAGTTCGCCGGCCTTCGGTGCGCCGATGCGGAACTCCCGCATGAGCCGGTTCCGTGACGGGAACGCTTCCCCGTCCGGCAGGTCCAACGCGCGGGCGGCGGGCAACAGGTCCTCGATCGGTTGGGGGTAGCGGGTGCCGTTGATGGTGGGGGCGGTCATGCTGCGTCCTCCTGGGGGAAGGCGCACGCGAGGCATTCGCCCAGCGAGCGCGGAATGAAGTACGGCCGCACCTGGTGGCAGGTACGGCAGGTCCGGCGGGCCGTGAGCGCCTTGCCGATCGCGGCGCGCTGCGCGGGGGTCGCGGTGCGCTTCGGCGAAGCCAGGTCGACCCGGTACAGGTACGCGGTCCGGGTGCCGCCGACCCCGTGCCAGAGCACCTGAGCGGCGACGGGTTGACCACCGGGGCGTAGGCCGGCGGCGGTCAGTTGACGGCGGGTGGCGTAGCCGGGCGGGGCACCCTGCCACCAGTAGGTGGGGATGCCGTACCGCGTGCCGTCCGGATCGAAGTAGGCGGCGCGGATGCGCGACATCAGGCCGCGCGGCGCGGGTCGGTACGGGTAACGGTCGTCTCGGTGGCGGCGCGGGTGACGCGGGCCTCGGCCCGGCGCAGCCGCCGCCAGTCCAGCCGGGACGGGCCGCCGTGATCCTCGGCGTAGAGCAGCGTGATCTCGGCGTCCAACAGGTCCAGCTCGGCAGCGATCAGCGGCCACTCCGCGTCGATCGCGGCGAGGTCGGCGACGGTCGGTTCGGCGGTGATGAGGGCAAGTCGGTTCCGCACGGAAAACCTCCGGGGAGTCGTTGCAGTGGGGAAGTCATGCAGTACGCGCAACCCGCTTCACTCGCCCCGCTCGCCCGGGACCTACCGGGGTCGACCACCAAGTGGCTCAAGGCAGAGATGCTGCTCAGCAGCGCTACGCGTACTCATTCCTGTCGCTGTGAAGTTGAGAAATAACGACCTGATCCGGCGACCCATGGGCGTTCGGCAACTACGTGCCGTCGTTCCCCGGACCATCCGGCCGGCGTAGCTGATTTCAGCGCTAAAATTAGCGCTGAAGTTGTGCGGTGTCAACGAGGTGGGAGGACTAGGATCAGCGGATCAAGCAGTCAGACAGGGAGGCATCGGGTGGAGGATTGGCAGGCTGTGGCCAGCGCAATCAACGGCCGGATGGCCGATTTGCCGCTGTCGCAACAGGAGTTGGCCGAGCGGTCCAAGGTGTCGGTTGCCACCCTGCGTGAGCTGCAGAAGGCGACCGCGACCCGCAAGCGGTCGGCGCGCACGCTCGCCGCGATCTCGCAGGCTCTCGGCTGGCCGGACGACTATCTTCGTGCCGTGCTGACCGGGGCCACGCCGCCGGACAGTGGCGGGGGAGTAGGGCGGGCGGACAGTTCGTCGCTGGTACTCGCCAGGCTGGACCAGCTGCACGCCGAGGTGCGGCGGCTCGCGGATGCCGTAGAGCGGATGGCGGTCGATGTCGGTCATGGCGATAAGGACACCAGTTCCGAACGCGCATCCGAACGCCGTTCACCAGCCGGGTAACCGCCGTCCGCTAGGCATCGACTAGGCGCGGTTGCGCGTCGGCAGGTGTCTACGCCAGCGAAGGAGGGCCGTTGTGCCTGCTCACGCCAGGGACGCCACCCCGAATCTCGCGCTGTACAACCTCCGCGACGCGGCGGGCGAGACTCAGCAGGACGTGGCGGATGGGTTGAACCGCCTGGGGGTGGCGCGCGGCAAGAGACTGGCCGTAACCGCCAATCAGGTCAGCAGGTGGGAGCGAGGGATCACGTATCCGTCCGCGCTCTACCGGCAGCTCCTTGCCGAGCACTTCGGCGTCTCTGTGCAAGATCTTGGACTAACCAGGCAGCGCGTCACGCCCCAGCAGCGCGACAGTCCCGAGAACGATTCCGGAGGTTTCGCGATCTACCAAGATCCGGTGTCTCACCCGCAGGCCGAGGACAGCCAGGAAGAGTGGCGTGCGGTCCGGCGGAAGCTGAACGTTCACCGTGTGCAGCTCGCACGCGAGGCCGCGCGCCTCTATGACGTGGAGCACCGCCTAGGTGACAGCGGCCTGATTGCGGCGCCGCAGTGGTTGCCGTCGACTCCGATCGAGTTGGCGCAGTTCGGAATCGGGCTCGCCCCGGAGGGAACCGGTCCCCTCGTCACCGGGACCGAGGACGCTGCGGCCGGCGTACGGCCGTTGGCCTCAGACGGGCGGCGGCACCAGCGATACAGCCTCGCCCTGCGGGACGTTGAACAGCCGCGGCTCTTTGAGAACCGGCTCGCGTGGCACCTTGCGGGAGTCGACTGGAGCCAGCCCGACCACGCGCTCACGTTCACCACCGGCACGTACTTCGGCGGTGTCGATGTCTCGGAAGCGCTCGCACACGAAATGGCCATGTACCACGTAGCCGGCGATGGGAGCGGCATCCTGCCGGCATCCTGGCGAAACCTGGGCTTCCGGCGACTCGTGGGCGACCCGTTCACGCCCAGCCGCCGACCGACAGCGCCGTCAACCGACACGCTCACCCTGCGGGTAGACGACGACGGAGCGTCCTTCGTGCTGCACAACCGCGCAGCCGGCAACGTCGCCGTAGCCGGGGGAATGCTGCACATCATGCCGGCGGGAGTGTTCCAGCCATCGAGCGTCCTGCCTGCCGCCCAAGTGGCCGACTTCGACCTGTGGCGCAACATGATGCGGGAGTACAGCGAGGAATTCCTCGGCAGTGCCGAGCACGGCGGCGACGGCGAACCGGCGGACTACAGCGCCGAACCGCTGGCAGCCTTCGACCGCGCGTACACCTCCGGCGGGGTCCGGGTTTTCTGCCTCGGCGTCGCGCTGGACGCACTCACCCTCTGGGGCGAGATTCTGACCGTCGCCGTGTACGACGGTCCCACCTATGACCACCTGTTCGCCGACATGGTCGATTCCAACGATGAGGGAACTGTGGTCAAGACCGGGCGGGTACGGCCAACCTCGGCGCTGCCGTTCACCCGGCACACCATCGACGAACTGACCGCCAGCGGGCGGCTGGCCCCGGCGGCGGCCGGATGCCTCGAACTCGCGTGGGAACACCGCCGCACGATCCTGGGGAGAAGCTGACGTGCACGTACTGGTAACTGGTGGCCTGGGATTTCTCGGCCGCGCCGTCGCCCGCGACCTGCTTGCCGCCGGGCACCGGGTCACGGTCATGAGCCGAGGCCGCGGTGACCGCACCGCACCGTCCGGCGTCGAGCTGGTGACGGGAGACATCCGGGACCGTACGCGGGTCTTCGAGATCGTCCAGGAGGGCGGGTACGACGGAGTCGTACACCTTGCGGCGTTGACAAGCGGGCGGGACTCGTTCGCTGACCCGCTGGGTTACTTCGACGTCAACGCGGTCGGCACCCTGAACCTGCTCATGGCCCTAGACACCGCGCGGACCACCACCGCCCCAGCCTCTCTGGTCTTCGCCTCCACCAACATCGTCTACGGGTCGCAGCACCACGGCGCACTGTCCGAAGACCTCGACCCGCACCCCGAGAGCCCGTACGCAGCGTCCAAGGTCGCGGCTGAGCACATGGTCGCGGCGTATGCGGCGACCGGAGCCATCGGGGCGGTTACCTTCCGGCCCTTCAACATCGCCGGAGCCGTCGACGGCGTCACCGACACCGACCGCGCACGGATCATCCCGAACGTCTTCCGCGCGATTACCGGAGACCTTGACCACGTCACCCTCAACGGCGACGGGGCGGCAGTGCGGGACTTCGTGCACGTGGCCGACGTCGCTACCGCGGTGCGGCTCGCCCTGGCCCTCTGCACACCAGGCACCAGCCAGACCATCAACCTTGGCTCAGGCACCGGAACGAGCATGGCCACCGTGGTAGCCACCGCCGAACAGATCACCGGCCACCCGGTGACCGTCCGCCGTCAGCCACCTAAGCCTGAACCGCCGGTGTTGATCGCCGACGTCAACCGCGCCCACACCGTTCTTGGCTGGACCCCAGGGAGATCCAAGCTGAGCGAGATTCTCGCGGATGCTTGGGAGGCATGGCCGGTTGCCTAGCTCCTGGCTAGCCACGTCACGCGGGCGGTAGAAGCCGGGCTTTTGCGCCCCTGAACCAGCGGGTCCTAGAGCCTGAATGCTGCCTGTTCGGTTCGCAGCATGTCGAACGGGTTCATCCAACTTACGCCCACTGCCTCACAAGCGTCTGGAATCTTGACTCGGTTGCGCGAACCTGTCCCCGCCCTTTCATGCGTTACCACTGTCGCGCTTATGCTATGGGCATGCGCAACCAGGAAGTAATCGGCCGCGCCTAGGAACTCAAAAACGGCCGCCCTCGTATACTGAGGGCAGCTGTTCGCCCATTCGCTGAGCCTAGTAAGCGATGCCGCGCCGATATCACTGGCTGGCAAAGTAAATGACTTCGGCATCCGCTTGATCCAGTCGCATAGCTCGTCTGCGGTGCACACCACTTCATCGTAGACGGCCTCCACCGTGTAGATTTTGGCGCTCAAGTGGGCAGACTTGAGCCAATCCCAAAACCCCGGCACAATGTCGAAAGGGTAGTATCGGTTCTTCGCGTCTATGAAAACGTTCGTATCGATTAGATACATTAGGCAACCCCGAGGCTCTCGCTGAGCTGCTCGAAGGTCGATGTCTTTTTGAAGCCAAGAAGTCGAAATGCGTCGCGATAGAGGGTGCCGCCCTCAAGAGTGTCGGCCACAACTGATCGGGCGAAGCGTCTGCCTACCCGAACAGGAAGGGTTGTATAGAAGTTTCCGCCGGATGACTGCCTCTTCATCAGAGCAAGCACTCGCTCCAGCTCCTCTTCGAAGAGGCGATCAAAGTTGCGTTGTTGCAGGAATCCTGCGTCAAAAATGCGTCGCAGCACGACCAGTGTGCTCACTCGGTATAACCGAGCTAGTCGTTGTAGCTCCGCAGGCAGGTTATGGCTTGCGGCGAATTCCCTTCGCAGGGACGCCAAGGGAAGCAGGAGTTCGGCGGCCACCTCGTTGCACCACCGCTCTGTGCGGTCACCGTTGGCGATATGCGCAAGATCCTGGTTGGAGATCGCAGATCCGCCAAGGCTGATGTGGGCCAGCTCGTGCGCTAGCGTGAAGATCTGAGCAGCCTTGGTGTCTGCCCCGTTAATGAAGATCAGCGGTGCAATGCGGTCGGCAAGTGAGAATCCACGAAACTCTTTTGGATCGAGTTTGCGGTGAGTGTTGGACCCAACGATGCCGCTGGTCATCACCATTATGCCCTGGCGTTCAGCGTGCTCCGATAGCCCACGGAGCGCGTCGGTCCATGTGGGGAATTCGGAGCGAATGTCAAGGCTGAACCCCAGGGAGTCACGCAGGCTGTTTGCTGCTGTCTCCGGGGGTGTTGCGAGATGCATGCTTCCGACTACCGGCGCGGGCCTATAGCCGTGGGACTCGGCGTATTCCCGGTACCATTCCTGCCTCTGTTCGCAGGCGTAGATCGTGTCCAGTAGGTTGGGGGTGGGGTTCCGGTTTCTTTCGTCACGGAAAGTCCGAAAATCAGGTACGGGAAGCGTCTCTTCCGGCGGGCTTGGCAGAAAGAAGAATCCTACGGGAGTGTAGGTCGCCTGCGCGTAGTTCTCTAGCTGCCTCATTGTCGGTTTCACTGAGCCCGCCTCCCATTGCGCAAGCATCGGAAACCGATTTGCCAAGTCCGCGATGGAATATCGTGACCTTTGACGCGCCCAGCGGAGCATCTCAGGCGCGACATTGACCCGCGTAGGCATGCCTGGTTCCTCTCCTGACCGCATTCGAATCGAACCGACAACGTCTTACCCTAGCCGATCGAGCCTTCTACGTTAAGTACCCAAGTGGTCACGTTGCGGAACCCAGAACATCTCAAAAGCTGCACGTCTTCGGTGTCGACGCCTCTGCTTTGCCAGGCGAGAGGCACCACAGGGGCACTGATCGGGGCCGAGCGGCGAGGCACCCATGGGGCGGCACGGCCGCACACGGGAGTCCACCTCCCTCCCGGCCGCCAGCCTGCGGGTAGCGGACCCGTGGTCTCGGTTGTGGTCTCGTTCAGGGCTGTACGTCGTCGTCCGTAGGGGCACAAGGTCGGTGGATGGACGCAGGTCACGTACTGTGTCGGCCCACGCTGTACGGGTGGTCGCAGACCTCGAAAGCGTGTGAGGGTTAACGCCCTCCGAGGGTTCAAATCCCTCCGCCACCGCTCTGAAGTGCGAGAACGCCCGGCCGATCCTCGCGGATCTGCCGGGCGTTCTCGGTAGGTTGGCCCGGTTCAGAGGTCTGACTGGTCGGCGAAGTTGCCGGCGGCGACGTCCCACGAGATGAAGTCCCAGTAGCTGTCCACGATCATCGCCGGCGCGTCCCACTCCTCAATGAGTCGCTGCATCTCGTTCTTGGCGTCTTCCCAGCGGTCCGGGTCGCCACCGACGATCGCTGGCGCGAGATCGGCGACCAGGCGTAGCGAGCGGGCGTAGAGGTCGAGCGACGAGTTCACGAACGTCCGCGACGGGAGGTCGTCGATGATCAGCACGGCACCGGTGCCCGGATCGAGGCAGAATTCGCCGCTCAACCCGGCGGTGGCGTAGCCGAATCGCAGCAGGCCGTCCCGGAAGGTCAGATCCGGGCCGAGGAGAAACAGGTAGTACTCGTCGAGCCGCAGTGATTCCGGCAGGTCGACGCTGGCCAGCCGGTCCCGCAACTCCGGCGACAGCGACTCCCACCAGTCGAGCTCGTGCAGCGATGCCATGGCGGGCAATCTATCGAGCGCCGCCGCTGGCCGGGGGGCACCTCGGTTGAGCGCGTACCCGCGCCGGCTCCCTTGCGGAGGGGACGCGGCTGGCTCATCGGAGGGATCTGGTCGGTTCCGCAGGTGGTGATGCTGAATCGCGTCAGCGACGGGTGGGCGGAAGGAACGACGTGTTCAGATCTGGTTTGCGGGCGACGACACTGACGGCGGTTGCGGTGGCGGGGCTGTTGGCAGCGCCCACCACCGCCCAGGCCCGGCCCGGCACGAGCAACGCTGCCGCGGGGTGGTCGGCTGTCGTCGGGTTGGGACATTTCGTGTACGACGAGCCGAACACCGAGGGGCACCGGATCTGGTTCGGCGTCCACGCCGTATCGGCCTCCGAGGGATCGGCGCACGGTCGGTTTCGGTACCGGCACGAACGGGCGGACGGCACGCTCGTGGCGCAGGGATGGGCCGACGTGACGTGTCTGCGGGTCACCGGAAACGTTGCGGTGTTCACCGCGATCGTCCCGGAGGGGCAGGGTGCTGCGAAGAACCACGGCTTCTATGTGAAGATCATCGATGGCGGGCGGGGGCCGGATCAGATCGTCGACGCCCAGGCGACGAACGGCAGCGAGCCACCGCCCACCGGCTGCATCGATCCCGAGACGGACCTTCCTCCGGGCTCGCAAGTGAGGCCCCGGTATCCGATCCTCGTCGGCGGATATGCCGTACACGCCGTCAAGGTTCCCCCGCTTGAGCGCCGGGAACGGCCTCAGCCGTGATGTGGCGGTGGTGGGCGCACTGGCCGACGTGGTCCGGTTACGCGGCCGCGGAGTCGTTGCGCTGATGTCGTCGCCCGACTGGATACGGCGGCCGGTTGGTCAGCACGGGCCCGCTCCCTCCTCGAAGAGGCGGCGGGCCCAGTCGGCGTACCCGGCGATGGTTTTCTGGACAGTGCGCCCGTCGTGCAGGAAGAGGTACGCGCGGTCGCCGCGGCGGGCGAGCAGCCCGTCGAGGCGGTGTGTCCCCTGTGGAGCGGGCAGTCGGGTGACCAGCGGGTAGCGGGCCCAGACCTGGCCGATGGGCGAGCCGGCGGTGATGCCCTCCGGTGTCCGCATCGGGTCGCCGACCCAGAGCAGCACCAGTTTGTCCTCCACGAAGACCGGGCTGACCGTGTCATGGCCGGCGAGCGTCGGCCCGCAGGCGTCCAGATTGGTGAGCAGGATGCCGCGTCGGGTCAGCTCCTCCTCGGTGTCACCGAACTCGATGTTGCGCAGGCCGTTCAGGTCAATGATCTCCACGTTGCCGGCGGGCCGGCCGTCCGGGATCGCCCCGGTCGGCGGCACTCCACTGCCAGCAATCGTGGCAGCCGTCATCAGCGTGGCAATAAACGCAAATTGTCGCAATTTCATGGAATCCCCCAGTCCCCAACGGAACGCGGGCGTTCAGGTTGCTGCCAGTCCGTGTATTTCTGAGCGGCTGCGGGGCGCGTCGCGATGGTTGGCCCGGACGGCCGAGGCGGTCAGCGGTCTTCCTCCCACTGCTCGACCAGGTCGTCCCAGTAGTCGGCGCTGAGGCGACGCCGTCCGTGCGCCAGCCAGCCGTCGGTGTTCCGTTCCAGGTGCAACCCCAGTTCGGCGAACGGGTCGATCCACTCGCCGGGCTCGACACCGAGCCGGGTCAGCGCCGCGTTTATCGGCCACTGCCCACGCGGCGCGTCCAGCACGTCGTCGAAGTGTGGACCCCACGACAGCGCTCCACCCAGCCACACCGCCGCCGACTGGCAGCCGACGCCACCGCCGAACTCCGCCTCCAGGTACGCCACCGGCCCCGCCTCTGACCAGCGGGTCAATAACTCGGCAAGCGTCGGCGACAGCACCAGACCGAACGGGTGCTCGGCGCTCCGGTCGTCCGTCGCGAAATCCGGCAACGACCCGGTCAGCTCCACCACCAACTGCGGCGTGACCGGCAACAGCCCGAAATCCTGGCGCAGCTCGCCGAGGACCGCGTGATCCAGCTCGGCGGTCTGCTCACGGAGCAGTTCGACGTCCGCGACCACCGCGCTGAGCTGGTAAGTCATCGAACCCTCCGCCGTCCACAGCCTGTGGATAGAACATGTGTACGACGCCAGCGGGGCTGGTCGTCGTCGATTCCCGGACCGTACCCGGCCGGCGGCGGCGGATTCGCTGCCGGGACCCGTTGTACCGTCCTGGTCATGGTCGACCAACTGACAGTCCCCGGTATGCCGTCGCCGCTCGTGCCCTCGCCCGAGGGGCTCTGGCGGGTGGACGAGACTTCCGGGGCGGTGACGGTGTCGGCGCAGCCGCGTACTGACATCTTCATCGACCCCGGCGGCGGCGACGACGCGGCACCCGTCCTCAACGCGGCGACACTGCTCGCCGACCTGCCGCCGGAGGGCGACTTCCAGTTCAGCGCCCGGGTCAGCGTGGCCTTCGCCGCGACCTTCGACGCCGGGGTGCTCCTGCTCTGGCGCGACGAGCGGTGCTGGGGCAAGTTGTGCTTCGAGTTCTCACCCAAGGGTGAGCCCATGATCGTGTCCGTCATCTGCCGAGGCGTCGCCGACGACGCGAACGCCTTCGTGGTGGCCGACCGCACGGTGTGGCTGCGGGTCTCGCGGATCGGTCGGGTCTACGCCTACCACGCCTCGGTCGACGGGCGGACCTGGCAGTTGATCCGCGTGTTCGGCTTCGACGGCGAGACGTCAGGCGATCGGATCGGCTTCGCCGGCCAGTCGCCGACCGGCGACGGATGCAGCGTGACCTTCGAGGAGGTCAGCTTCCGACCGGAACGCCTCGCCGACCTCCGCGACGGCTCCTGACGCAGGCCCGACACCGCCGTCCACAGCCTGTGGATAGAACATGTGTACGACGGGTCGGGGCTCGGTCAGCTTCGCGTGGCGAGCCGGCTCACGAACGCCCGCCAGGCCGTCGGCGCGAAGGTGAGCGCCGGGCCGTTCGGGTCCTTGGAATCCCGTACGCCGACCACGCCGGGCAGGTTGTCGGCGACCTCGACACACGCGCCGCCGTTGCCGCTGCTGCGGCTGCTCTTACGCCACCGGGCGCCGTTCAGCTCCATGACTCCGCCACTTCCCTCATCAGGTCGACCGACTGCCAGTGGGACAGCGCCTCCCCGCGCACGTTCTCCCATGCCGCCATCATGGCCGCGATGTCCTCGGGGTCGCTAGCGACTTGTCCCTGGAGTTGGTTGTCGAGGTAGCCGGCGACCCGGTGGTCGTGGCTGTGCGCGATCACGAACGGCCCGTTCAGCCCGGCGTACGCGCCGACCGCGCTGGGCACGACGTGCACCCGGATGTGCGGCTCGGCGCACGCGGCGACGACGGCCAGCAGTTGCTCGCGCATCGTCGACCCGCCGCCCACCGGGCGACGGATGACCGCCTCGTCGACGACCGCCGTGAACTGCGGCGGGTCGTCGCGCTTGAGCACGCCCTGTCGGCCGAGCCGGACCGTGAGATGCCGCTCGATCTCGCCGCGAGGGATCAGGCCCGCGCCGCTCAGCACCGCCCTGGCGTACGCCTCGGTCTGCAACAACCCCGGCAGGACGGTCGACTCGAACCACCGCAGCGACACCGCCTCCCGCTCGATCTCCTGCCACGGACGAAACCAAATGGGGTCACGACGTCTTGAAGTGTCCGGCCAGATGTCCGACACGTCCTTGCGAAGGGCCTCGGCCGCCGCCAGGCGGTGCCGGGGATGCGGGATGCGCCCCTCGGTCAACCACCGCCCCACGGTCTTCGGGTCGACGCCGACGGTCTCGGCGAGAGATTCGGTGGTGTGCCCGGTGTCGCTGAGCGCCACCCGCAACGCGTCGTTCACGGCCCCTCCATCGAAATGTTTCGAATATCTGAGGACCATATCGCTACGCGGTGTATCTGTCCCGTGACGCAACCGAGAGTGGTTTGGAGAAGACGGCGCGACCGGTGGAGGCGCAGCAGCCCGGCGGTGGGCGTCAGTCAGCGGGTCGCCCCGGCGGGGAGGGCGGGGCGACCCGCTTCCACAGCGAAGGAGCCCGCCCATGCCCCGCCGTCGCCACCGGAACCACCTACCGACCCGACCCACCTGGCGCTGCGCGGCGTGCGGCATCGCCTGGCCGTGCTCGGCGGCGAAGCTACGGCTGCTCGGCGAGTATCGGCACGACCGGCTGGCGTTGACCGTCTACCTGGCGACGCTCCAGGCCGAAGCCGGCGAACAGTTACCCGAGGTGGACCCCGCCCGGCTGAGCGAACGCTTCCTCTCCTGGGCCCGTTGCCGTGGCTGAGCTGACGTTGTCCCCTGGCCCGGTCGTTGCCTTCTGAGGCCGCTTCCGTGGCTGAGCTGACGTCGGCGCCGCTGGGCCCGGTGCCGTGCGCGGGCGACTGTCAGGGTCGCCAGATCGTCACGCCGATGTCCTGTCGCCGCTCGGCGAAGCGGCCGTCCCGTGCTGCCGTCGTCAGGAGCTGGCGCAGATCCGCCGAGAAGGCCGGGAGTCGGTCGCCGAACAGGTGCGGTGCCGAACTGGACAGCGAGAACACCGCCGAGGTGACCTCGTCCACCGAGCGTTCCACCACGATCCCCTGTTCGATGGTGATCCGGGTAGGGCCGGCGTAGCCCGCCCCGCGCATGATCTCGGCCTCGCCAGAGGGGGTGCCCGCCGGGAGCAAGCCCTGCCCGGCCCGGCGGATCGGCCCCAGGTAACTGGCGACCAGCTCGTCGATCTGTGGCCAGGGTGCCCGGGGGTACGGCAACGGGTCGTCTCCCATGACGCCCTGATGTGTGGTGGCGCCGACGTGCACCCAGGCCCCGTCGGGCGTGAGCATGTCGCGGACCTGACGCGCCACGAGCGGGCGGTCCATCCAGTGGAACGCCTGGGCGAATGTGGCCACCCGGAAGGTACCCAGGTCGGCGGGCAGGGCCTCGGCGCGCAGGTGTCGCCACTCGACGTTCGTCACCCCGACGCCGTCAGCTCTGCGCCGCCCCTCCGCGAGCATGTCCTGGTCGGCGTCGACGCCCACCGCCGCCTCGAACAGGGGCGCGAGCAGCAGCGTCAACGATCCGGGTCCGCAGCCCACGTCCAGCAGTCGACCGGTGCCGTCGAGGTTGAGCGCGGTACGGATGGCGTCGGCGAGACCTGGCGGGTAGGGCATCCGTCCGACGCTGTAGTGGCGGGCGCTGCCCGCGTACAGGGTCTCGTCCCACTGCCACGTCGCCTCGGTCACGACGTCGATGAGACCACAGCAGCGTCTCGCCTGGACAGTTGCGACGGGCGGCTCATGTTAATCTCCGTCCGCTCACATGATCACCTTGAGCGACCGAGGGGACACATGACTGCCGAGGTGCCACCCGCGGGCGGGCTGCTGGATCCGGGCGGTGCGATCGGCGTGGCCAGTGGTGAACGCCGGCCGGTCGGCGAGCGCGTTTGCCGATGTGCGGCAGTGGGTCGCGGACCCTTTCTCCGGCGTAGGACGGCAGGGTGGTGTTCGACGGATGAGTACGTACATGCGGACCAGCGGCGACGTTCTTCGGTGGCCGGACAGCCCCGACGCTCGGGCAGCGCTTACGGAATGGTTCGCCGACTCGTCGGTCGGGGCGTACCTGTCGGGTGACTCTCTTGATTTTCGCGGCGCGGACCTCAGCCGGCTCGACCTGGCCGGCGCCTACCTCGCCGGTTCCCAGCTGGCCGGGGTGCGGTTCGAGGCCGCCAACCTCGGCGACGCCAACCTGAGCAATGCCGAGGCGCAGGGCGCGGATTTCTCCGGTGCCGACCTGGCCAAGGCGGACCTGGTCGGCTGCGCGGCGGATGCGGCGCGGTTCGGTTCGGCGCGGTTGTTCGCGGCGCACCTCGACGACGCGGTGCTGGCTGACGCCGATCTCAGTCGCGCGATCCTCAACTCCGCGAAGCTCTACAAGACGGACCTGCGCGGCGCCAACCTTGAGTACGCCAGCCTGCGCTGGTGCACCCTCGGCGGCCCGAGCATGCCGACGGTGCTCAGCGGTGCGCGGATGTTCGGCTGCCAGCTCGACGGCGCGACCGGGGCCGTCGTCGGCCCGGTCTTCGTCAACGAGGCCGCGACCCGGTCCCTCGGCGGTGCCGAACTCGAACGGTGGCTCTCGGCGCAGGGCGCGCAGGGCGTCCAGGTGCTGGGCTGAGGCTGGCGCAGCGACGACTCAACCGACCAGTGCGCCGCGACATTGCCCAGCAGTTCGGCGGCCTCTTCTGGGGTGAAGGCGGCAAATAAGACGAATGGCGAGGGTGGCCTTGATTAGCCCCGCTTGCGTTTTTCTGATATCTCCCTGCACGGCTACCTGTTCAAGGGTCCTCGAGTGGTCCGACTTGTGTACGGTGCTGTTCATGGGCGAACGGTGGCCGGAGGGGCGGACCGGCGGAGCAAGTCAACAACGGGTGCTAAAAAGGTCTCCTTTGTTTGTTGGCGTTCCCTGGGCCGTTCTGCTGTTACTGCTGACCCTTCTCGTTTGGGAGGTGATTCGAGCAAATGTTGGCGACAAGACGAGATCCGAGTGGCCATACCGCCTCACGATCTTGCCACCCGAGACGCTGGCCAGTATCGCCGCTGCTCTGGCCGGTCTACTTCTTGCTCGTGCCCAGTTCGCGAGAACCCACCGCCCGTCGATAGGCTTCTCTGTGGAGGGTGCTGACCAAGAGCAGGAGTTGAAGAGCGACTACTGGGAGGCGTACATGTTCAACGCTGGCCCAGGCGTCGCAACGGTGATCTCGGCTACATATAGGGGCGAGTTCGTTCTCCCGGACGGAACTTTCTCCACTTCCTCTTGGGTTTCGCCCCTTGAGTTACGTAGAGCCCTGGGTGATCTCGGCCTTTCGCATGGGTCTGACTTTGAACTCTTGTGGTTGGCGAAGAACGCGCCTCTTGTGCCAGCTGCCGGACCGCGAGAGGGCAAACGTCTGGTAAGGATGAACCTCAGGACGATACGCCGACTGCGACGCCTTGAATTCTCGCTACGTGTTACCGACATTGTGGGCGATGAACACGTTCGAAGCCTGGAACTAATGCACCATCTGCCGGACGAGATCAAAGAACTGGCAGTCAAGTCGCCGAGCGAGCAATCGGACCAGGCAGGGCTTCCTCAACCGCGCCGCAGTAACGATCGCGCTTCCCTGCCGAACGGCCTTGGTGCCTACGCTCAAGCTCCCTCCGCTCCGGCTGCACCATGGCGGAGGTGGTGGGCTGATCGCCAGGTGGGTTGCGCCTGGCTTCGGTGGTCGGATTGGGCGGCCTCCAGACGCGTACTGAGACGGCAACTGAGACGACGTGGCACCACAGACGAGTGAGGGCCGGTCCCAGATCGGGGCCGACCCTCATGCTTTGCCTGGTGAGGCGAGCGGAGGATACGAGATTCGAACTCGTGAGGGTGTAAACCCAACACGCTTTCCAAGCGTGCGCCCTAGGCCTCTAGGCGAATCCTCCGCGAGCCAGGATACAGGCCCCCGTCGGCCGGGCCACCCCACCACCCCCTGAAGATCGACGGGCGGTCGGGTAGGCTTGGCGGCACCTCCCGTGCGGCGGTATCTCGTGAACCTCCCCAGGGCCGGAAGGCAGCAAGGATAAGCGAGCTCTGCCGGGTGCACGGGAGGCCTTTTTGTCTGTGGGCCGGTTGATCCACTCGACATCCCTGATGTCGGGGCATCCCGGGCACATGGACACCCCGATTTCCAGGAAGCCGAGTCGATCAAGCCCGAGGGCCCAGGCGCCCCGGCGGGGTGGGTGGTCACCCGCGCCCGACCGGCGCAGAATGGCTCGGTCGAGAGGAGGCGGGACGAGTGACGCTGGCGCTCTACCGCAAGTACCGGCCGCGTACCTTCGCTGAGGTCATCGGCCAGGAACACGTGACCGAGCCGCTGTCGCAGGCGCTGCGTAGCGGTCGGCTCAACCACGCCTACCTCTTCTCCGGCCCTCGCGGCTGCGGCAAGACCACAAGCGCCCGGATCATGGCCCGCTCGCTCAACTGTGAGCAGGGCCCCACTCCCGAGCCGTGCGGCAAGTGCGCGTCCTGCCGCTCGCTGGCCGCCGACGGCACCGGCTCGATCGACGTGATCGAGATCGACGCGGCCAGCCACGGTGGTGTCGACGACGCCCGTGAGCTGCGCGAGCGTGCCTTCTTCGCGCCGGCCAACAGCCGCTTCAAGATCTACATCATCGACGAGGCGCACATGGTCTCGACCCAGGGCTTCAACGCCCTGCTCAAGCTGGTCGAGGAGCCCCCGGAGTACGTCAAGTTCATCTTCGCCACCACCGAGCCGGAGAAGGTCCTCGGCACGATCCGGTCGCGGACCCACCACTACCCGTTCCGGCTGTTTCCGCCGAAGGTGGTCCGCCCATACCTGGAGCAGCTCACCCAGGCCGAGGGCGTCGCCGTCGAGCCGGCGGTCTTCCCGCTCGTGGTGCGCGCCGGTGGTGGCAGCATGCGGGACAGCCTCTCCGTGCTCGACCAGCTCATCGCCGGCGCCGGCCCGGAGGGGGTCAGCTACGCCCGGGCCGTCTCGCTGCTCGGGGTCACCGACTCGGCGCTGATCGACGAGATGTGCGACGCGCTGGCCGCCGGTGACGGCGCCGCCGCGTACGCCACAGTCGACAGGGTCGCCGAGGCCGGGCACGACATGCGCCGGTTCGCCTCCGACCTGCTGGAGCGGCTCCGCGACCTCATCGTGATCCAGCAGGTGCCGGACGCCGCCGCGAAGGGTCTGATCGACGGCCCGGCCGACCAGATCGAGCGGATGGCCGCCCAGGCTTCACAACTCGGCTCGGCCACGCTCTCCCGCTGCGCCGACATCGTGCACGACGGCCTGGTGGAGATGCGCGGCACCACAGCGCCCCGCCTGCTGCTGGAGCTGATCTGCGCCCGGATGCTGCTGCCCGGCGTGGACGACTCCACCGGCGGCCTGCTCCAACGCCTCGAACGGATGGAACGTCGGCTCACCCTGGGCGGCACCGACGCGCCGTCGGCCGCCGCCGGCTCCGCTCCGCCCACCCACCAGGGAGTACGCCCACAGCCCGGCACCCCGGTCCCGGCTGCCGCACATCCAGCACCAGTGAACGCCCCGACCTCCGCACCGCCCTGGGCGGTCGAACCGGCCGCGTCCCCGACCCCCGGCGCTGCGGTCCCGGGTGCGCCCGCGTCGGCTGCCGTGGTCCCCGGCGCACCCGCCTCGCCCGGCCCGGTCCCGGGTGCCCCGACCGCCGGTGCACCGGCCTCGCACGGTCCGACGTCCGCTGCACCGGCCTCGTACGGTCCGACGTCCGGCGTACCGGCCGGGCACGGCTCGGCCGCCGACTCGCCGATCCCGGCGTCACCGGGCGCGTCGGCCGGCACCGGGCCGGCACCCGTCTCGCCCGCTGGGCCGGCCCCCCGTCGGGTGGTGCCACCGTCGGCGGTGCTGCCCGACCCGGCCACGCCCCAGCCACCCCGACCGGGCGCGCCGGCCGCCGCGTTGGACGCCGTCGCGGTCCGCCGCGTCTGGCCCGACGTGGTCGGCAAGGTAAACCGGACCAACAAGCGGATCGCCGCCCTGATGCGCGACGCCGTGGTGCGTGAACTCGACGGCGACATGCTGGTGCTGACAGTGAAGTCAACGGTGCTGGCCAAGATGATGGCCGATCATGCGGCGGTGCTCACCGACGCGCTCTACGAGGAGTTGGGCGGGCGCTGGCAGATCCGCTGCGAGGTCGCCGGTGAGCGCGGTGGCGTGTCGTTGTCCGGCCCCCAGCGCGCCCAGTCCGCCGCGCCGGCTCCCGCGACGAATCCCACCGCCGCGCCGAACGCAAACGCCGCTGCCGGCCCGCCGAACGCACCGTCCGCCGCGCCGAACCCGTCGGCCGCTGCCGGCCGGCCGAGCGCACCGTCCGCCGCGCCGAACCCGTCGGCCGCTGCCGGCCGGCCGAGCGCACCGTCCGCCGCGCCGAATCCGAGCAGCGCCGCTGGTTCGGTGACAGCGACGCCCAGCGCGCCGAACCCGAGCAGCGCCGCCGGCCCGGTGACAGCGCCGAACTCGACGAGTGTTGCCGACTCGGGTGCCCGTGGTGGCCTGCCGGGAGGCGTGGGGGCGCGTGCCGAGGGGGGCGGGGCAGGCCCCGGTGCGCCCGGTTCGGGTCGGCAGGGCGGAACGCCGCCCGCCGCGCACGCTTCGTCCCGGCCGGGCGCAGCGCAGCCGGTCGCGTCGGCGAACGACGAGGACGACTGGCCGGAGGCGGCCCGCCCGGGCGGTGGCGCACCCGCCGCCGAGGCGACCGACGACGAGGACTGGCCGGAGGCCGCCCGTCCGGGTGGCGGGTCGGCCGGGAACGCCTCGGGCCCTGATGCCGGACCGGGCGGTCCCGGCTCGGCGTCGATTCCGACCAGCCCGAGCGGCGGCGGCCCGAACGGCGGCGGCAGCCAGGGTGGCGGTGCGAACGGCGGCGGCCCGATCGGCGGTCACGCCAATGGCAGTGGCCAGAACGGTGGTGGACCGGGCGGTTCGGGTCGCCCCGAGCCGGCGGCCGGCGGCGGCAACCCGGGTGGGCGGGGTAACCCGACACCGGCGGCCCGGCAGCCGGCGGCAGCCGGTGGTGCCCCGGTGAGCAGCGCCATCGCCGCGGCTCGCGCGGCGGCGGCGGGGCGCGGTGCGCGTACCGGAGCGGCGGCCCGGCCCGTCGCGGACGCCGAGTGGGCCGGCGAGCCGCCCTACGACCCGGACTTCGACGGCCCGGCGCGGGCCGGTCGGCCGGGTGGCGCGGCGACCCCGGTGTACGAGGGGTTCGACCCGGGCGACGAGCCGCTGGACGAGATCATCGACGAGAAGACGGCGCGGGAGTCCAGCGAGGAGCAGGCGGTACGGCTGCTGCGCGAGACGTTCGGGGCCGAGAAGATCGACGAGGTCGACGCCCGCTAGTTCGCCACTGTCGACCGGGCGTGCGACGCCTGGACGACAGGCCGCTCGGCGAGCAGGACGCCGAGGCAGCAGGCCCAGCTGGGGAAGGGCAACACGGCGACTCGTTCCATGCCGCCCACCCCGATGCCCAGGCCCTGCTGGGCGACGAACAGCACGGTCCCGGCAAGTGCGACGAGCCCGGCGGTGAGGGTGAGCCGTCGCCATCGTCCGAGCGTCGTGGCGGGTGGTGCGAACCCGGCGAGGAGTAGCCCGATGTTGCCCAACACCATGATCAGGAATGCGCCGAGGACGTGCAGGTTCTCGTCGACGTCGGCCGGGTAGACGGCCGCGAGGGCGTAACCGCCGGCGGCCAGCAGCAGGAGGACCTGCGCCGAGCGCACCACGCCACCCTGGCCGAGGAGCCGCCAGGTCAGCACCAGCCCGGCGGCGAGCAGGACGGCGGTCGCCAGAATCGCGGCGTTCATCAGTGGGTGCCAGGGCGAGCAGACGTAGCGGGGTCTGGTGGTGTCCCAGACGCCGCAGTGGGCGTTGCCGAGGTCGCTGATGTTGTGGGTGGCCCAGCTGTAGGTCGGCTCCCGCCACCGCAGCCCGGTGATCAGGCTGGCGACGAGGAAGATGGGCGCCGCCGCGAGCCAGCACAGCGCGCCGATCCGGCCGGTTCGGTTGAGATTCATGCCACGAGCAGACCAGTGCGGCGGGCGTGGGCGCACTACCACCAGGCGGCCGGTTCGGGGTAGTGGTAGCCGTACCGGGCAGGTGTTTCGACGGGGTGGACGGTGTTCCCGGGCGGGGTGTGGTCGGTCCCAGCGGATAGGCTGGGCGGCGGCCGAGCAGACGAGTGCGAGAAGGAGCCATCCGTGCGCCCAGGTGGACAGCCGAACATGCAGCAGATGCTGAAGCAGGCGCAGAAGATGCAGCAGCAGATCGCCGCCGCTCAGGCCGAGTTGGCCGAGGCCGAGCTGACCGGCACCGCCGGCGGTGGGCTGGTCACCGCGACCGTCTCCGGCGCTGGTGAGCTCAAGGCCATCAAGATCGACCCGAAGGCCGTCGACCCGGACGACGTGGAGACGCTTGAGGATCTGGTCGTCGCGGCGGTGCACAACGCCGCCGAGGCGGCCCGGGAGCTGACCGAGCGCAAGATGGGCCCGGTCGCCGGTGGCATGGGCGGCCTCGGCCTGCCCGGTTTCTGAGCCGGCAGATGTACGAAGGTGCCATCCAGGACCTGATCGACGAGTTGGGCCGGTTGCCGGGCGTGGGTCCGAAGAGCGCTCAGCGGATCGCGTTCCACGTCCTGTCGGCGGATCCTGCCGACGTCAACCGGTTGGCCGGCGCACTGCGCAAGGTCAAGGAGTTGGTGCGGTTCTGCACCACCTGCTACAACGTGGCCGAGTCTGAGCAGTGCCGGATCTGCCGCGACCCGCGCCGCACCGACGAGGTGCTGTGCGTGGTGGAGGAGCCCAAGGACGTGGTGGCCATCGAGCGGACCGGTGAGTTCCGCGGTCGCTACCACGTGCTGGGTGGCGCGATCAATCCGCTGGAGGGGATCGGTCCGGACAATCTGCGCATCCGGGAGTTGCTGATCCGCCTCGGTGGTGGCGGGGTACGGGAGTTGATCCTGGCCACCGACCCGAACACCGAGGGCGAGGCGACAGCCACCTATCTGGCGCTGATGGTGAAGCCGATGGGGATCGCGGTGACCCGGCTGGCCAGCGGTCTGCCGGTCGGCGGCGACCTGGAGTACGCCGACGAGATCACCCTCGGCCGGGCCTTCGAGGGCCGCCGGGCCGTCTGAGTCGTACCGCGCGGAGGTGGTGCCGTTGTCGACGGTGCCGCCCCCGTTCCGGTGTCCGGCCCGGGCACGGATCGATGTGTCGCTCGATGTGTTCGCCTTGCCGTCGACTGTCAGACGTCTGCGCAAGGTGTCGGCTTGGTAGCGATTGCCTAACGCCCGTTCCGCTGCGCGTGTGACATGTCATAGCCTCCCGCACACGGACCGAGCCACAGCTCGGCGTGGTCATGCGCATGACAGAGGTGAGAGATGCAGGCGAGAAGGCTTAAAACGGCCGTGGCCATCGCGGCCGTTGCCGCCCTGGCGGTCGGCGCGGCCGGCTGCGCGGAGAGCGAGCGCGACGGCGACAGTGGCGAGGCCAAGACTGGCGGCACCTTCATCTTCGCGGGTGCCGGTGACCCGAAGAACTTCGATCCGATCTTCAACGACGACGGTGAGTCGTTTCGGCCGGTCCGGCAGATGTTCGACACGCTGGTGAGCCACAAGCCGGGTACGGCTGATCTGACCGGCGGCCTGGCGGAGAGCTGGGAGCACGATCCGGCGGGCAAGGTCTGGACCTTCAAGCTGCGGCAGGGCGTGAAGTTCCACGACGGCACCCCCTTCAACGCGGCGGCGGTCTGCTACAACTTCGACCGCTGGTACAACATGCAGGGCGCCGCGGCCCAGGCGAACATGATCTATTACATGGACGTCTTCGGTGGCTTCGCGAAGAACGAGGCCGAGGGCGCCAGCGAGTCGATCTACGACAAGTGCGAGGCCAAGGACGAGGGCACCGCCGTCCTCTCGCTCAAGAAGTACAAGGGTGCCTTCCCGGGTGCCTTCGCGCTCACCTCGCTCTCGATCGCGAGCCCCGAGGCGCTGAAGAAGTACGACGCCAACACGGTGAAGCAGAACGGCGACTCGTTCGCGTACAGCGCGTTCGCCAACGAGCACCCGGTCGGCACCGGCCCGTTCACCTTCGGTGGCTGGGACAAGACCAAGGGCGAGATCACCCTCAACCGGAACCCGGACTACTTCGGTGAGAAGGCCAAGGTCGACAAGATGATCATCAAGATCATCAAGGACGAGAACACCCGCAAGCAGGAGCTGCGCGCCGGTACCGTCCAGGGCATCGACTTCCCGGCCCCGGCCGACACCAAGGCGCTCTCCGACGAGGGCTTCCAGGTCGTCGCCCGCCCGGCGTTCAACATCCTCTACCTGGGCATCAACCAGAAGAACCCGAAGCTGAAGGACCTGCGGGTGCGGCAGGCGATCGCCTACGCGCTCAACCGCCAGCAGCTCGCGCAGACCAAGGGCCCGGCCGGCGCGAAGGTCGCCGACGAGTTCATGCCGGACACCGTGCTCGGCTACGCCCCGGACGTGCAGAAGTACGAGTACAACCCGGACAAGGCCAAGCAGCTCCTCAAGGAGGCCGGCGCCGAGGGTCTGACGCTGAACTTCTACTACCCGCCGGACGTCACCCGGCCGTACATGCCGAACCCGCAGGAGATCTTCACCATCCTCGCCAACGACCTCCAGGCCGTCGGCATCAAGGTCAACGGTGTGCCTCGCCCGTGGAACGGCGGCTTCAAGGACGACGTGCAGACGTTCGGCAAGCAGGACCTGCACATCCTCGGCTGGACGGGTGACTACAACGACCCGGGCAACTTCGTCGGCACGTTCTTCGGCCGGGGCAAGGCCGAGTTCGGCGACCAGGCCATGACCGAGATGTTCGACGCGATCGCCAAGGCCGACGGCACCGTCGACGACGCCGGCAAGAAGGCCGCCTGGGAGCAGGTCAACCGGGACATCGCCGCCAAGTGGCTGCCGGCCGTGCCGGTCTGGCACGCGCCGCCGGCGATCGTCGTCACCAAGGACGTCGAGGGCCTGAAGGCCAGCCCGCTGACTGACGAGCGGTTCAACACCGTCAGCGTCAAGAAGTGACGTCAATCGGCTGACGCCGTAGGCGGAATCGGCCCGGGTTGGGGGTTTCCCCCGCCCGGGCCGATTCCGCGACTATCGAAAGTCTGGTGTGTGAGAGATGTTGCGAGTGATAGTCCGCCGCCTGCTACAGCTGGTGGTGACGCTGATAGCACTGTCAGCGCTGATCTTCGTCTGGTTGCGGAACCTGCCCGGTGGCCCGGTCGACGCGCTGCTCGGTGAACGGGCGACCCCCGAGACCCGTGCTCTGCTGACCAAGGCGCTCGGTTACGACCAGCCGATCCTCGTGCAGTACGGCAAGTTCATGCAGCGGATCCTCACCGGTGACCTGGGCAACTCGATCCGAACCGGCGATCCCGTCACCGAAGTGATCAGCCGGGCCTTCCCGGCCACCGTGGAGCTCGCCCTCGCGGCGATGCTCATCGCGGTCGGGCTGGGCGTCCCACTGGGTTATCTCGCCGCCCGCTGGCGCGGCCGGCTCCTCGACCACCTGACGGTGGTGGGCACGCTGCTCGGCGTCTCGATCCCGATCTTCTTCCTGGGCTACCTGCTCAAGGACGTCTTCACCCAGAACATTCACTGGTTCCCGCCGTCCGGCCGGGTCGGCATCGGGTTGGACAACACCAACATCACCGGCTTCTTCGTCCTGGACAGCCTGCTCACCCGGGAGTTCGACGCCACCGCCGACGCGCTCTGGCACCTGATCCTCCCGGCGTTCACGCTCGCCACGATCCCGCTGGCGGTCATCGTCCGGATGACCCGCGCCAGCGTGCTGGACGTGCTCAACGAGGACTACGTACGCACGGCCGAGGCCAAGGGCCTGCGGAACCGTACGGTCCGGGGCCGGCACATCCTGCGCAACGCGCTCCTGCCGGTGGTCACCACCATCGGCCTCCAGACCGGCGCGCTGCTGTCCGGCGCGGTCCTCACCGAGAAGGTCTACAACTGGGGTGGTCTCGGCACGCTGATCACCGACTCGATCACGGGCAGCCGCGACTACCCGATCCTCCAGGCGCTGATCCTGCTGTCCGCACTGGTCTTCGTGGTGGTCAATCTGCTGGTGGACCTCTCCTACGCCTTCATCGACCCGAGGGTGCGTGTGCGATGACCGAACCAACCACGCAGGCCGGCGCCCCGGCTCCCCGCAGCGGCAAGGAGCAGGCGTCCGGCGCGGGCCGGAACCGCCTCAGTGACCGTAAGAAGGCTCGCCTGGACGAGTTGGCCCAGTCGACCGCCGCCCCGGGCGGCGTCAGCCTCCTCCGCGACGCGTTCCGTCGGCTGCGCCGCAACCCGGCGGCCATCGTGGGCGCCACCCTCATCGCGCTCTTCGTGTTGGTGGCGATCTTCGCGCCGTTGATCGCCCCGCACGACCCGGTGCAGCGCTTCGACGCGCTGACTGACCAGCTCACCCCGAACAACATCGCCGGGCCCATGGACGGCTTCCCCCTCGGTTCCGACGAGCTGGGCCGGGACCTGCTGTCCCGCCTGGTCTACGGCAGCCGGCAGACACTCTTCGTCGGTGTCCTCGCCACCCTCATCGGGCTCGCCATCGGCGTGCTGTTGGGCGCGATCGCCGGCGCTGTCGGCGGTTGGGTGGACAACATCCTCATGCGTATCACCGACGTGATGCTGGCCCTGCCCGCCCTGCTGCTGGCGATCACCCTGGTCGCCCTGGCCAGCAAGTCGAGCCAGTGGACGGTCATCATGGCGGTGGCCATCGTCAACGTGCCGATCTTCGCCCGGCTGCTGCGCGGCTCGATGCTCGCCCAGCGGGAGAGCGATCACGTGCTGGCCGCGCGAGCGCTGGGCGTCAAGCAGCGCAACATCGTGCTGCGGCACATGCTGCCCAACGCCATGACCGCGGTGATCGTGCAGGCGACGCTGACGCTCTCCGTCGCGATCATCGAGGCCGCGTCGCTGTCGTTCCTCGGCCTCGGCGACCCCGATCGGGACCGGGCCGAGTGGGGCGCGATGCTCGGCGACGCCGGCGTGCGCTACTTCGAGGTACGCCCCGAACTGGCCTACTACCCGGCGTTGGCGATCATCGTGGTGGCGCTCGGCTTCACCCTGTTCGGTGAGGCGATGCGCGAGGCCATCGACCCGAAGAACCGGCGGTGACCGCCGTGTGCGCATCGCGAGCGATGAACCACAGCAGTGAGGAAGTGACCCGATGAGCCTGCTCGACGTACGTGACCTGAGCGTCGTGTTCCAGCGGCGCGGCGAGCGACCCTTCAACGCCGTCGACAAGGTCAGCTTCACGGTGGAGCCGGGGCAGACCGTCGGCCTGGTCGGCGAGTCCGGCTGCGGCAAGAGCGTGACCAGCCTGGCCATCATGGGCCTGCTGCCCAAGCGCGGCAACAAGGTCAGTGGAGAGGTGCTGTTCGACGGCGCCGACCTGCTGAAGCTGCGACCGGGGGACATGCGTGACCGGCGCGGCCGGGACATCGGCATGATCTTCCAGGACCCGCTGTCGTCGCTGAACCCGGTCATCCCGATCGGCGTGCAGGTGGCCGAGGTGCTGGAACGCCACCAGGGCCGGGACCGCAAGCAGGCGCTGCGGGAGGCACGAGAGCTGCTCGACGCCGTCGGCATCCCCGACCCGCAGCGGCGACTCAGCGAGTACCCGCACCAGATCTCCGGCGGCATGCGCCAGCGCGCCCTGATCGCCATCGCGCTGGCCTGCAAGCCCCGGCTGCTGATCGCCGACGAGCCGACCACCGCGCTCGACGTGACGATCCAGGCGCAGATCCTCACCCTGCTCAAGCAGTTGGTGGACGAGACCGGCACGGCCCTGATCATGATCACGCACGATCTGGGGGTGGTGGCCGGACTCTGCGACACGGTCAACGTGCTCTACGGCGGCAAGGTGATCGAGCGGGCGCGGCGGCACGAGTTGTTCGCGCACGCTCGGCACCCGTACACCCACGGGCTGCTCAACTCGGTGCCCCGGCTGGACTCCCCGCGCGGAGAGCGACTGCACGCGATCCGCGGTTCGGTAGCCGACAACATCCCGTGGGCCGAGGGGTGCGCCTTCGCGCCGCGCTGCGACAACGTCGTGGACGCGTGCCTCGAAGGGCCGCCGCCGCTCGAACCCACCGCCACCGGCGGCGACCTCCGCTGCAACAACCCCGTCCCCGAGGAGGTGGCGGTCCGATGACCGACGAGACCACTGCGCTGATCGAGCTGCGCGACGTCAAGGTCCACTTCCCGATCAAGAGCGGCCTGCTCTTCGACCGCACCATCGGGTACGTCTACGCGGTGGACGGGGTGTCGCTGAGCATCCGCAAGGGTGAGACGTACGGCCTGGTCGGCGAGTCGGGCTGCGGCAAGTCGACGCTCGGTCGTGGCCTGCTGCGCCTCGTCGAGCCGACCGAGGGCGAGATCGTCTTCGACGGCACCGACGTCCGCGCGCTCAAGGGCGAGGCGATGCGGCAGGCCCGCCGCCGGATGCAGATGATCTTCCAGGATCCGCTCTCCAGTCTCGACCCTCGACAGTCGGTGGAGTCGCTGCTCGTGGAGGGCCTGAAGGCGCACGGGCTGGCTGCCGACAAGGCCGAGACGGACCGGCGACTGCGCGAGACGCTGGAGGCGGTGGGTCTGCCCGCGTCCGCCCTCAGCAAGTACCCGCACGAGTTCTCCGGCGGTCAGCGCCAGCGCATCGGCATCGCCCGGGCCCTGGTGCTCAACCCGGACCTGATCGTCGCCGACGAGCCGGTCTCCGCACTGGACGTGTCGATCCAGGCGCAGGTGCTCAACCTCCTCGAAGACCTCCAGAACGAGCGCGGTCTGACGTACCTGATCATCGCGCACGACCTGGCTGTGGTCCGGCACATCGCCGACACGGTGGGCGTGATGTACCTCGGCGGTCTGGTCGAGGAGGCGTCCAGCGACGACCTGTACCGCGAGCCGATGCACCCGTACACCCGGGCGCTGATGTCCGCGGTGCCGGTGCCCGACCCGGTCGTCGAGGACCGCCGCGAGCGGATCCTGCTCGCCGGCGACCTGCCGTCGCCGAGCAACCCGCCGTCGGGCTGCCGGTTCCACACCCGGTGCCCGTGGGCGCAGCCGACCCGCTGTTCGGACGAACGCCCGGAGCTACGGGACGTGGTCGGCGGACACCGGGTGGCCTGCCACTTCGCCGAGGACATCGCCGCCGGCCGGATCCGGCCGCACGAGGTCGAGGTGGAGCTGGTCCGCCCGAGCGAGGGCACCGGCCCGGTCGACCCGCCGGGCGAGCTGATCCCCACCCCGTGACGCCGCACAGGGGCCGTCCGCTGCCGGACGGCCCCTGTGGCCGGTACGTGCTCCGGGTGCCTCAGCCCTCCGGGCGGTGCAGCAACCCCACAGCGACGCCGTGTACCGCGTCCAACCCGGCCGGGTCGGCGAGCGCGACAGTCGTGCCGGTCACCGCATACCACTCGTCGGCGTCCTTGTACTGCACCCGCAGGGTGACCTTGCCGTCCGCGTACTCGGTGCGCAGCGTCAGGTCACCGGTGACGACGCCCACCTCGTCGGTCATCACGCCGCCGGGGCCGGGCACGATGTCGGTGGTGCGGCTCTGCGGGCCGGCCGCGCCGCCCGAATCCGCGACCATGCCGGCGCCCGGCACCGCGGCGGGAGTCTCGGCGGCACCGTCCGCGGTCATGCCGGCGGCGGCCGGGCCGTCCTGCCCGGCGGCGGTCACGTCTCGCTCCCCACTCAACAGCCCTCCAACATGTCGGTCAGGGTGGCCTTCTCGGCGCTTGTCACCGTCAGCCGCCAGTAGTGCTTGACCGTCACCCAGTCCTGAGCG
The DNA here is from genome assembly GCF_040649135.1 of Micromonospora sp. NPDC049047. NCBI lineage: Bacteria > Bacillati > Actinomycetota > Actinomycetes > Micromonosporales > Micromonosporaceae > Micromonospora > Micromonospora sp. NPDC049047. Next base: position 160,623 of record NZ_JBEZEY010000011.1, on the reverse strand, counting down.
TATTTGCACCAGTACGACCGGTTTGCCGGCTTCCACTGGGACGGGTCCTGGTCACCCTTTGCCCGATTGGAGGACGCGGAAACCGCAAAGAGTTGCGGCCGGGTGGTGTCATTCGCGAAATCACCCCGCTTCGCGTCGTCCCACTCGTCGGCACCCGAGCGCCACGCGTTCGCCAACGGCACCATGTGGTCGATGTCCACGTCGGAGGGATCGGAGAAGCTGCGACCGTCGTACACACTCTCCCAACGCCCACCGACCACGTTGCAGCCGGAGAGCTTCACGTCCTTGCCGTCGCGCTGGAGGATGCTGTCCCGCACGTCGCAGTTCTTGCCAGTGTTCCGCCAGTGCGGAAAGCGGTCCCGGCTGTAGCCCTTCATCGAGCCGGCGGCGGCCACGGTGAGCTGGCTCAGCTGCTCTGCCGCGTTGCCGCCGTCACTCGACGGCGGAGGCGTAACCGGCTCGTCCGGCGGGACGCAACCGGCCACGCCGAGCGCCAGCGTCGCGGCGAGCGCGGTCGCCGCCGCTCGGGGTCCTGATCTGGTACGCACAGACGACACCTCTCCAGCTTGCGGTCTCCCGGCGATTGCGCACAGTACCCGGGAATGGTTTCGGCGATTCGTGGCGTCTCCCACATGATGCAAGGCAGATTGGTGGGATGACCACTCCCGCGCCGGCACGCACACTACGGATGGGCACCACCGCCGGCCGGGGCACGCTGCTCGCCGCCGTACTCGCCTCTGGCATGGTCTTCCTCGACAGCACCGTCGTCAACGTGGCGCTGCCGAAGCTCGGGCAGGATCTCGGCGCGAACGTCGCCGATCTCCAGTGGACTGTCAACGGCTACCTGCTGATGCTGGCGGCGTTCGTGCTGCTCGGCGGCGCGCTCGGGGACCGCTTCGGCCGCCGACGGATCTTCCTCATCGGGGTGATCTGGTTCACCGCCGCCTCGGTGCTGTGCGGGCTGGCCCAGGACACCGGTTGGCTGATCGCCGCCCGGTTCCTCCAGGGCGCCGGCGGTGCCCTGCTCACCCCCGGATCGCTCTCCGTGCTCCAGGCCAGCTTCCACCCGGACGACCGAGGTCGGGCCATCGGCGCCTGGGCCGGACTGTCCGGGGTGTCCACCGCGCTGGGCCCGTTCATCGGGGGCTGGCTTATCGACGCGCTGTCCTGGCGCTGGATCTTTTTCCTCAACCTACCGATCGCCGTGCTCGTGGTGCTGGCCGCGACGCGTTGGGTGCCGGAGAGCCGGGACGAGAGCGCCTCGCGGACCGCCGGGCCGGGTCGGACCCGACGGCGGTTCGACATCGGCGGCGCACTGCTCGGCGCGCTCGCGCTGGCCGGCGTCACGTACGCCCTGATCGACGCGCCCGCGCGGGGCTTCGACTCGGCCCCGGTGCTGATCGCGGCGCTGGTCGGGGTGCTGTCCGCTGTGACATTCGTGCTGCTCGAACGGCGGCGTGGCGACGCCGCGATGCTGCCCACCGGGCTGTTCAGCAGCCGACTCTTCTCGGTGCTGAACATCTTCACAGTGGTCGTCTACGCGGCGCTCGGCGGCTTCACCTTCTTCTTCGCCGTCTACCTGCAGAACGTGGTCGGGTGGTCGGCCTTCCGCACCGGCATCGCGTTGTTGCCGATGACCCTGCTGCTGCTGGCCGGGTCGGCCCGCGCCGGAGCGCTCGCGGCGCGGATCGGCCCGCGCCTGCCGCTGACCGTCGGGCCGGTGCTCGCCGCGGTCGGTCTGCTGCTGCTGCGCGGCGTCGCACCGGGCGCGTCGTACTGGACCGACGTGCTGCCCGGGGTGCTGCTCTTCGGCATCGGGCTGACCTTGGTGGTGGCACCGCTCACCGCGTCGGTACTGGCCGCCGTGCAGGACCGGTTCTCCGGGGTGGCGAGCGGCTTCAACAACGCCGCGTCCCGGGCCGGCGGTCTGCTCGCCGTGGCCGCGTTGCCGCTACTTGTCGGCCTCTCCGGCAGCGGCTACGCGCAGCAGGCCGAGCTGACCGACGCATTCCGGGGCGCGCTGGCCTGGTGTGCGGGATTGTTGCTGGCCGGGGCCGTGCTGGCGCTCGTGCTGGTGCGCCGGCCGCCCCGCGCGGCCCCACCGTCGCAGCCCTGCCATTCGCTACCCGCCGCCACGCCCCCGCGCTAGCGGGCAAGGAAGGGCCCCTGGTCAAGGTGGAAAGTTGATCAGGGGTCCTTCCTTCACACTCAGCTGCGGGCGCGGTTGACGGCGCTGGTGACGGCCTTGATCGAGGCGGTGACGATGTTGGCGTCGGTGCCGACACCCCACACCGTCCGACCGTCGACCTCGCACTCCACGTACGCGGCGGCCTGCGCGTCCCCACCGGAGGAGAGCGCGTGCTCGTGGTAGTCGAGCACCCGTACGCCCACCCCTACCGACTGGAGCGCGTTGACGTACGCGTCGATCGGGCCGTTGCCGATCGCGGTGAGCGAGTGCCGCTCGGTGGCCGTGACGACCTGGGCCTCGATCTCGACCTTGCCGTCCGCGGTGCCGATCGTGTAGCTGCTCAGCCGGACCGCCGGGTCGGGCTGGTGGTCGAGCAGGTAGTGCGTCGCGAAGATCTCCCACATGGCGGCCGGGTCGACCTCGCCGCCGTCGTGATCGGTGACGTGCTGCACCACCCCGGAGAACTCGATCTGGAGCCGGCGCGGCAGGTCCAGTTGGTGCTCGCTCTTCATGATGTACGCGATGCCACCCTTGCCGGACTGCGAGTTGACCCGGATGACCGCCTCGTAGGTGCGGCCCAGGTCCTTGGGGTCGATCGGCAGGTACGGCACGGCCCAGGTGTGCTCGTCCATCGGCACCCCGGCGGCCTTGGCGTCGGCGGCGAGGGCGTCGAAGCCCTTCTTGATGGCGTCCTGGTGGGAGCCGGAGAAGGCGGTGTAGACCAGGTCGCCCGCGTACGGGTGGCGCTCGTGCACAGGCAGTTGGTTGCAGTATTCGACGGCGCGCCGGATCTCGTCGATGTTCGAGAAGTCGATCATCGGGTCGATGCCCTGGGAGAAGAGGTTGAGCCCCAGCGTCACCAGGTCGACGTTGCCGGTGCGCTCGCCGTTGCCGAACAGGCAACCCTCGATGCGGTCGGCACCCGCCAGCAGGCCCAGCTCGGCGGCGGCCACCCCGGTGCCCCGGTCGTTGTGCGGGTGCAGGCTCAGGATCACGCTGTCGCGGCGCGGCAGGTGCCTGTGCATCCACTCGATCGAGTCGGCGTACACGTTGGGGGTGGCCATCTCGACGGTGGCCGGCAGGTTGATGATCAGCGGGCGGTCGGGCGTCGGGTCGATCACGTCGATGACCCGGGAGCAGACCTCAAGCGCGTACTCCAGCTCGGTGCCCGTGTACGACTCCGGCGAGTACTCGTAGAAGATCTCGGTGTCCGGGGTGTGGATCTCCGCGTACTTCTGGCAGAGCCGCGCACCGGTCGTGGCGATGTCGGCGATGCCGTCCTTGTCCAGCCCGAAGACCACCCGGCGCTGGAGGGTGGAGGTCGAGTTGTAGAAGTGCACGATGGCCCGCTTGGCGCCGCGCAGCGACTCGAACGTCCGATCGATCAGGTGCTCCCGGCACTGGGTGAGCACCTGGATCGTGACGTCCTCCGGAATCATGTCCTGCTCGATGAGCTGCCGGACGAAGTCGAAGTCGGTCTGACTGGCCGACGGGAAGCCGACCTCGATCTCCTTGTAGCCCATCTGCACCAGCAGCTGGAACATCCGCCGCTTGCGCTCGGGCGACATCGGGTCGATCAGCGCCTGGTTGCCGTCCCGGAGATCCACAGCGCACCAGCGCGGAGCGGCCTCGACGGTACGGGTGGGCCAGGTGCGATCCGGCAGGTCGATCCGGAACTGCTCCCGGTACGGCTGGTAGCGGTGGTACGGCATCCGGCTCGGGCGTTGCCGCGCGATCGGATCGGTATCGGCTTCGGTGACAGGTTGAGCCATCTCAGAGTGCTCCCTGGAACATGTGGCGTCAGCAGATCGGAAGGTTTCGGCGAGCGGTCGCGCGACGATGCGCGGCGGTGCCGAGAGGAAAAATCGGATGTGCTGGACGGCGCGATGCGACTCCGCGACGAGGTGCCGGCCGATCAGGCCTCGTCGCGGCGGCTAAGAAGGAGAAGCGCCCGCCACATGACCAAGTCACCCTACGTGATGGAACGGGGGGTGGGAAGGCCGGTCCGGACTATGGGACCGGAGTCATGGCCGGCTCCGGGACCTCGACGCCCAGCCTCGGCGTCCGTTCGGCCCAGGCCACCGCAGGCACGATCGCCACTGCGACCAGCACGAAGATCGCTGCCGTCGGTAACCAACCCCAGCCGCCGGTGGTCACGCCGAGCGCGGTCAACCCGGCCGGGGCGATCAGGTACTGCACCTGCTCGCCGAGCCGGAACGCCCCCACGTACGCGCCGCGTTGGCCGGCCGGCGGCAGGGTGGCGGTGAGCCCCCAGGCGCCCGCCGACTGGATCAGTTCGGCCAGGATCAGCAGCGTCGCGGCGGCCACCAGCACCACGACGGTGAGCGGGCCCCGGGTGACCCCGGAGATCGGCAGGACCAGACAGGACACGGCGATCAGCAGGCCACCACGGCGGGAGGCCCGTGCCGCTCCCGCGGCGGTGTCCGCGCCCCGGCTCACGCGTACCTGGAGCAGCACGATCAGGACAGTGTTGAGCAGCACCAGGGCGGCGATCACCGTCTTCGGTGCGTCGGTGTGGGTGAGGATCCACAGCGGCAGGACCGTCAGGTAGAGCACCCCGTGCGCGGTGAGCAACCCGGACAGCAGGGACACCGCCATGAACGGCCGGTCCCGCAGTACGGCGAGCCGACTCATCGGCTCCACCGCCCGGGCCACCTGCGGCAGCCGGGGCAGTCGTCGTACGAAGAGGGCCGTCACCAGGATCACCGTCGCGATGAACCAGACCATCCCCCGGTACGCCTCGATCGTGTCCACCGTCAGCACCACGCCGCTGATCACCGCGCCCAGCCCGAAGCCGACGTTCAACGACGACCGCTGGTACGCCATCGCCGTGACCCGTTCGGCCGGCGGGAGCGCGTTGATCGAGTAGACCTGCCGGGCCACGCCTGTCGACGCGTCCACGGCCGCGAGCGCCACCACCACGGCGAGGAAGCTCGCGAAGCCGCCCACGAACGGATACGACGCGAACAGCGCCGCGTCCAGCACCAGCCCGACGATCCAGACCCGCTGCGGCCCGTACCGGTCGGTGAGCCCGCCCAGCGGCACCGTGCCGAGCAGCGACACCCCTGCCGCGATGGACAGGCCCAGCCCGACCTGGGCGGCGCTGAGCCCCAGCGCCCGGGTGAAGAAGACGGCGCTGCCGGCGTGGAACAGGCCGCTGCCGACGGCGTAGACCATGGCCTGCACGGCCAGCGCACGGGTCAACCCGGCGGGCGGTACGACGTTTGCCACAGCGGTACGGATGGTGTCTCTGGCCCCCATGGCCGGCAAGTGAACCGGGCCCCCACGACATCGGTCGAGCCTTTTAGGCTGGATCGAATCCTGCTCCCGGGGGAGGGCGCGTGTCCGAGTTGCGGTTCAGCCTGGCCGACGTGGCGGGCGTCCGGCTCGCCGTGTCACCGGTCAACGAGACGGTCATGAGCATGTGGGCGATGGCCAACCCGGTCCGCTACGCGGTGCACCTGCCCTGGATCGACCGCGCCCGGGTGACCCTGCGCCGCCCCGAGGTCGCCGAGCGGGTCCGACCTCTGGTGGGGTTGGCCGCGCCGGGTCGTTGGCTGCCCGACTTCCTCACCCCGGCTGCCCGACCGAACGTGGAGATGGCCGAGCAGCTCGACCAGATCGCCGCCACACCGCCAGCCGTGGTGGTCCAAGACCTGCTGTCGACCACCTGGCAAAAACCGCTGAGCCCGTTCGGGCGGGCGCTGCTCGCCGACCCCGGCGGGCTGCTGCCGCAGGTCGTCGAGGCGGTGCGGGTCTGGTACGACGAGGCGATCGCCCCGGACTGGCCGCGGATGCGGGCGCTGCTCGACGCCGATGTGGCGTACCGGGCCGCGCAGCTCGCCGAGAGCGGCGCTGGTCGGTTCTTCGAGCAGCTCCACCCGAGCCTGCACTGGCACGGCGACAGGGTGATCAGTGACGACACGTTCGAGCGGGACTTCGACCTCCGCGGTCGGGGGCTGGCGCTGAACCCGACGGTGTTCACCGAGCAGCACGTGCTGTGGAACCTGCTGGAGGATTCGCTGCCGGCCGGCGCGTACCCGGTCCGGGCGATCGGAACGCTCTGGGAGACGGCCGCGCCACCGCCCGGCGACGCGCTGGCCCGGGTGGTCGGCCCCGGCCGCGCCGCGCTGCTGCAGTTGCTCGACACGGCGTCGACGACCACCCACCTGGCCCGACTCACCGGGATGTCCGCGGGGAACGTCTCCCAGCACCTGGCCGCGCTGCACGCCGCCGGCCTGACCTCCCGGACCCGGCAGGGTCGGCACGTTCTCTACCGCAACACCGACGCCGCGAGGGTCCTGGTCCGGGCCAGCCGAGGTGGGTGATTAGGCGAGCAGCAGGTCGGCGAGCGGGCGGCGGCGGCGCAGGCCGGTCTCCCGGGCGCGCAGATCGGCCGGCAGGGTGAACGGGTCTCCGAGCTGGCCGACGGCAGCGACCACAAGCGGACGGACCCCGCCGGGCAGGTCGAGTTCGGTGGCGAGGCCGGCCTGGTCGAAGCGGGTGAGCTGGCGCACGTGCAGGCCGAGCGCGGTGGCCTGCACCGTCAGGTGGGCTATCGCCTGACCCAGGTCGTACGCGGCCCGCTCGGCGTCGTCGCCGGTGTGCGCGCCGACCACCAGGGTCGCGGCGTGCCGGGCCCAGCACTGGTCGTCGCCCGGGAGGCTGATCATGATCCGCTTCCAGTTCTCGTCGTCCCGGTGGCCGAGGGCGAACCGCCAGGGCTGCCCGTTGTCCGTCGACGGTGCCCAGCGCGCCGCCTCCAGCAGCGAGGCCGCCTCGTCCGGGGTCAGTTCGGCGCACGGGTCGAAGGCCCGAGGGCTCCAGCGGAAGGCGAGCAGCGGAGTCAGGTCAACCATGAGGGGAATCGTCCTGTATGGGCGATTCGCCACTCAGGCTGGGTTCGCTAAATGTGGGCAAACGCACCCGTAACGGTATGAAGATCAGGGCGTTCCCGCGCTCGGGCTGTCCGTTGGATCAGGAGACGGTGGCGCTGCGGTGTCGAGCGGGTCCCGGTCGACCACCACCGGGCCGGCCAACTGCACGGTGGCCGGTGCCGGGCCGGGCGGTGTGGCCAGCCGCAGTGTCCCCGCTCCGGTCCGCACCCCGGTCGGCGTGCCGTCCCGCTCGTAGCAGTAGATGCCCACGTCGACCGGGGCGTTCAGCGACGCAGAGGTGGAGTCCACCGAGTAACAGGTGCCGGTCAGGCCCTCGGGTGGGCTGGCGGGAGCCACCGCGAGCGCCGCGCGCCGGTCGGTGAGCACGTCCAGCCAGTCGGTGAGCGGATGCTGGACCCGGGGGTCCGATCGGCGAGGGATCGCGTCGTCGCGCTCACCGAGGCGTACGCAGCTCGCCGACTCCGGTCGCCCGGCCGACGGCAGGGCGCACTGGAACAGCCCGTCGTTCGTGGCGACCAGTGAGATGTCGGCAGTGCCGCCCAACGCGCCACCCGGCACGTCCACCCGCCAGCTGCCGTCGTTCGCGCTGGTGAACGTGATGGTGCGAGCCGGTTGACCGGCTTGGCCGTAGACGTACTGGGCCGTCAGGTGGCGATCCTGGGCCGCCGCGGCCAGGGCGGCCAACTCGTCCCGCGCGGCGTCCACCGCGACCGGTCCCGGGTCGGCGGGCGGCGGCGTCGGCGGCTGCGCATCGGTGCAGGCGACCAGGAGTGCTGGCAGGGCGAACAGGAGCGGCCCGAGCACGCGGACGGCCGGGCGGGTGAGGACGGACACCGGCCCATTCTGGTGGGTGCGGACTGTTTGGTGGTCGCCGGCACGTAATGGGCTGTTCCGGCGTGTCGGACCGGCCGTCACCGCGTACCCCCGGGGGCTGGTGGGAGCGGTCCGGTCGCTCCGCGCGGGCCGGATGGTGGGATCACCTGACCCGGCGTCGTTACCCGCCGGATACCCTCAGGGGGACTGACACGCGCCGCCGGCCCCGGTTCCGGCGGCGTCGGCACGCTCAGGGTCGCTGGGAGGGAGTGCACCGTCGTGGCACTCGTGGTGCAGAAGTACGGCGGGTCCTCCGTCGCCAACGCCGAGCGGATCAAGCGGGTGGCCGAGCGCATCGTCGCCGCCCGCAAGGCCGGCGACGACGTGGTGGTGGTGGTCTCCGCGATGGGGGACACCACCGACGAGCTGCTGGACCTGGCCAACCAGGTCAGCCCGCTGCCGCCGGGTCGCGAGCTGGACATGCTGCTCACCGCCGGGGAGCGGATCTCCATGGCGTTGCTCGCCATGGCCATCCACAACCTGGGGTACGAAGCCCGCTCGTTCACCGGCTCGCAGGCCGGTGTGATCACCACCTCGGTGCACGGCCGCGCGCGGATCATCGACGTCACCCCCGGGCGGCTCAAGGGCGCGCTCGACGAGGGGTCGGTGGTCATCGTCGCCGGCTTCCAGGGGGTCTCGCAGGACACCAAGGACGTCACGACGCTGGGCCGGGGTGGTTCGGACACCACCGCCGTGGCGCTCGCCGCCGCCCTGCACGCCGACGTCTGCGAGATCTACACCGACGTGGACGGCATCTTCACCGCCGACCCGCGGATCGTGCCCAACGCCCGGCACATCCGGAACATCACCTACGAGGAGACGCTGGAGCTGGCCGCCTGCGGCGCGAAGGTGCTGCACCTGCGTAGCGTGGAGTACGCCCGTCGGGCGGGGTTGCCGATCCACGTCCGTTCGTCATACTCGACCAACACCGGCACGATGGTCACCGGATCGATGGAGGACCTTTCCGTGGAGCAGGCACTGATCACCGGGGTCGCGCACGACCGCAGCGAGGCCAAGATCACGATCGTCGGGGTGCCCGACGAGCCGGGTGCCGCCGCGCGGATCTTCGACACCGTCGCCGGCGCCGAGATCAACATCGACATGATCGTGCAGAACGTCTCCACCGAGGGCACCGGCCGGACGGACATCTCGTTCACCCTGCCCAAGGCCGACGGCCCGACCGCGATGGCCGCGCTCAGCAAGATCCAGGAGCCGGTCAAGTTCAAGGGCCTGCTCTACGACGACCACGTCGGCAAGGTCTCGCTGATCGGTGCCGGCATGCGCTCGCACCCCGGGGTGGCAGCCGGCTTCTTCGCCGCGCTCGGCGCTGCCGGGGTCAACATCGAGATGATCTCCACCTCCGAGATCCGGGTCTCCGTGGTCTGCCGGGACACCGACCTCGACGCCGCCGTCCGCGCCATCCACGACGCGTTCGAGTTGGGCGGCGATACCGAAGCCGTTGTCTACGCGGGGACAGGTAGGTAGCGCCGATGGCGGCGCTGCCCACCCTCGCCGTGGTCGGAGCGACAGGTGCCGTCGGCACCGTGATGTGTGAGCTGCTCACCGGACGGCGCAACGTCTGGGGTGAGATCCGGCTGATCGCCTCCGAACGCTCGGTCGGCAAGCGGGTGCGCTGCCGAGGCGAGGACGTCGTCGTCCAGGCGCTGACCCCGGAGGCGTTCGACGGCGTCGACGTGGCGATGTTCGACGTGCCCGACGAGGTCTCCGCCGAGTGGGCGCCGATCGCCGTCGCCCGCGGCGCGATCGCCGTCGACAACTCCGGCGCGTTCCGGATGGACCGGGACGTCCCGCTCGTCGTTCCGGAGATCAACCCCGAGCAGGTCCGCGACCGGCCCCGGGGCATCATCGCGAACGCCAACTGCACCACCCTCGCGATGATCGTGGTGGTGGCCCCCCTGCACCGCGAGTACGGCCTGCGGGAGCTGGTGCTCGCCTCCTACCAGGCGGTCTCCGGAGCCGGCCAGGCCGGCGTCGACATCCTGCACGACCAGCTCACCAAGGTCGCCGGGGATCGCGCGCTCGGCTCGCGCACCGGCGACGTCCGCCAGGCGGTCGGCGAGGACCTCGGTCCCTTCCCGGCGCCGCTGGCGCTCAACGTGGTGCCGTGGGCGGGCTCGGCGGCCGACGACGGCTGGTCGTCGGAGGAGATGAAGATCCGCAACGAGTCGCGGAAGATCCTCGGCCTGCCCGACCTCAAGGTCTCCGCCACCTGCGTGCGCGTGCCCGTGGTGACCGGCCACTCGGTGGCCGTGCACGCGGTCTTCGGCACCGAGGTGGATGCCGAGGGCGCCCGCGAGGCACTCCGCAACGCACCCGGCGTGATCGTGGTCGACGACCCGGACGCCGGTGAGTTCCCGATGCCGATCGACGCGGTCGGCACCGACCCGTCCTGGGTAGGCCGGATCCGTCGCGCCCTCGACGACCCGCGCGCCCTCGACTTCTTCGTCACCGGCGACAACCTCCGCAAGGGCGCGGCCCTCAACACCGCCCAGATCGCCGAGTTGCTCGCCAAGGAGCTCCGCAACCCCTGACCGCCCCGCCGCGGCCGCGGCCGCGGCCGCGGCCGCGTCGATCATGGACTTGTGGTGGGCGCTTTGGCCGCGGGAGAGGCAAACGTCCTCGCCACAACTCCATGATCGACGGGGCGGTGGGGGGTTAGGCGGCGGAGAGGTGCACGCCGTCCCGGCCTTGGCGTTTCACCGCGTAGAGGGCCTGGTCGGCTCTTCTCAGGGTGCGGTCGGGGGACTCGCCGGGGTGCGGGAGCGCGACCCCCACGCTGATTGTGCGGCCGATGCGCCGGGCCGCCTCGGTCAGCCGTTCGGCGATCCGGACCGCCTCCTCGGGGCGACTCACCTCGATCACCGCGACGAACTCGTCGCCGCCGATCCGGTACAGCTCGTCGCCGTGCCGAAGCGCCTCCTCCAGCGCGCGGGCCAACCCGACAAGCACCCGGTCGCCGGCCTGGTGGCCGTACGTGTCGTTGACGGTCTTGAAGCCGTCCACGTCGATCGCCAGCAGGGCCGTACGCCCCGGGGTGGCCGCCGCGATCCGTTGCCCGAACGGGCCGGTGTGCCGCAGGCCGGTGAGCGGGTCGGAGCTGGCCTGCTCCCGTAGTCGGGCCAGCGTGCGGAGCCGGTCCAGGTTGGTCCAGGCCTGCCCGGCGAGCAGTTCCATCAGGCTGACGGTGGTCGGGTCGGGGCGCAGGGCGCGTTCGTCGGCGACCAGCAGCACCCCGCCGGCCTCCGGTGACCCGACCGGGACGGCGACCAACGTGTGCACCCCGGCGCGGGTCAGCGGCCGGTAGTCCTCGGTCGGGGGGTGCCCCGCCTCGCCCAGCGTGTACCCGGCGCCGTAGCGGTGTGCCCGGTCGACCATCCGGGCCAGGGCCGCCGGGCCAGCCTCGGTCAGCTCGGCGCGGATGCGGGATTCCAGGTCGCCCGGTGTCGCCGCTGGTGGACCGAGCTGGCCGGCGATCAGGAGCAGCGCGGTGGAGAGGGTGGAGACCTCCCGGGCGGCGCGGGCCGCCGCGCCCATCAGCTCTCCCTCGGTGAGTGCGGCGGAGAGGGCGGCGGTGTGCCGGAGCAACTTCTCGCTGCGGCTCTCCTCGGGTGGGCCGCCGAGTGCGGCGATCCGCGCGCCGAGCCGGTCGGCCAGCCGCTGGGTCGTCTCCCGCCACAGCTCCAGGTCGGCGGGCTCACTCCACTGCAGGTCCAGCACGCCGATGGCCCGGCCCGTCGGGTCCAGCACCGGTACGCACAGTTCGGCGATCACGTCCGGGCGTACCGGAAGGTAGTCCGGGTCGACGGTGACGTCCGGGACGACGGCGGAGGTGCCGGTGGCGTACACCCGTCCGACGATGCCGGTGCGCGCCGGCACTGTCGCGAAGATCTGCCAGGCCCCGGTCGCGGCGACGCAGCGCAGCCGGTCGTGGACCGCGAGCAGCACGGAGATCGTCGCGCTGGTGTGGCGGGACAGTGCGGTGACCGTCCATCGACAGGCCTCCGGCACGTTCGACGCCATCGGCAGGCGCGCGCTGACGTCACGGCTGACTCGCTGATGATCCACTCGCACGTCGTTCCAGGTAGGGGAGGGGTCGGCCGGCGCCGAGCCGCGCGATCAAGCGTACCCACGGTGGCGGGAACCCCAGGTTCGTACACACGTGCTATCCACAGGCTGTGGACACGGCCTGTGGGTGGAGCCGTCTGGCATTCGAGTTGACAGCAGTGTTTGCGCCTGCCAATAATAATTGGCATGAGCCAAGGTGAGCTATGGGAGAGCTGAGCGGTGACCGGCTGGTCGAGGTCCTTGCCACGCTGGCCAGCCCGCACCGGCTGCGGGTGCTCGCCGCACTGACCGGAGGGCGCGCGTACGTCTCACAGCTCGCCCGCGATCTGGGCATCAGCCGCGCGCTGCTGCAGGTGCACCTCAAGAAGTTGGAAAAGGCCGGGCTGGTCACCGCGCATCTGGAGTTGTCCGAGGACGGCAAGGCACTCAAGTACTACGAGACCGCCCCGTTCTCGTTGCACCTCACGCCAGACGTGGTGGCCACCGCCGCCACCACCCTGAGCACCGCCGCAGACGGCGATGCCCCACCGAAAGGAACAAGTTAGATGGACGTCACCGCCTCGGTCTTCCTCGTCGTCGTCGCCGCCGTGCTCATCTCGGTCGTCTGGTACGCGGGCGTCCGCACCCGGACGGCCGTCGCCGGCGAACTACAGCGGCAGTACGCCGAGCAGGCCGCCGAGACCCAGCGCCTGCTCACCGACGTGAGCGCGCAGTTGGCCGACCTGAACCGGCGCACCGCGGACATGCAACGCATCCTCAAGGACGCCGAATGACAGCCCTCGGCCTCAGCCCGCCGGTCACCCTCATCAACGTCCCCAACACCATCACCGCCGTCCGCACGGCCGGTGCCGTCGGGCTCGCCGTTGCGGCGCTCACCCAGCGCAGCGCGCATCTGCTGATCGCCGCCTACCTGCTCTACTGGATCGGAGACATCCTCGACGGTGCCGCCGCCCGGAGCCTGGGACAGGAGACCCGCACCGGCGCGGTCTTCGACATCGTCTCGGACCGGGCCTGCACGTCGGCCTGCGCCGCCGCACTTATCGTGCTGCGGCCCGGCACCGCCCTGCCGATCGCTGTGTTCCTCGTCCAGTTCATGGTCATCGACCAACTGCTGAGCCTGATGTTCCTGCGCTGGCCGCTGCTCAGCCCGAACTACTTCGCCCGGGTCGACAAACGCATCTACCTGTGGAACTGGTCCCCGCCGGCCAAGGCGCTCAACACCGCGGCGGTGGTGCTGCTGGCGATCTTCGCGCCGGTGGCAGTGGCCGTCACGTTCGCCCTCGCGGTCACCGCGGTGAAGGCCGTCTCGTTGGTGAGCGCCGCCAAGCTGCCGGCGGGCCTCCCGCGTACCCAACCATGATCGCCGTCCTGGGCGCGGCGGGCGTCGGGCTGCTGTCGGCCTTCCTGCCGTTCACCCCGGCCGAGCCGTACCTGATCGCGACAGTGACCACTACCAGCGCGCCGCCCGTGGCGCTCGGCGTGGCCGCCGCGGCCGGTCAGACCGTCGGCAAGGTCCTGATCTTCCTCGGTGCGCGCGGCGCGATCCGCTCGGCGTGGCTGCAACGGCGGCTCCACCGACGCCCGCCTGCCGCACCCGAGCGACCAGGTCGACTGGGCGCGATGCTGGCGCGTCCGAAGGCGGCCGGCGCACGACTCGTGGAGGTGCTGGAACGCCCCCACCAGTCGACCGGGATGCTGCTGGTCAGCGCCGTCACCGGCCTACCACCGCTGCTGGCCGCGAGCGTCTACCTGGGACGCACACCCATGCGCCCGGCCGCCTTCGCGGCGACGTGCCTGCTGGGCCGGGCGATCAGGTTCGTGACGCTCGCGCTGGCCCCGCAGCTCGCCGGCTACTGAGACGAGGGCGTCGTGGTGCTCTGGTACGTCGCCTACGGCTCGAACATGCACGCCGCCCGCCTGCTGTGGTACATCGGTGGCGGCTGCCCGCCCGGGGGGAGGCGGACGTACCCGGGCTGCCGGGACCGACGCCCACCCAGCCGGTCGGTCCCGGTGTTCCTGCCGGGCGGGATCTACTTCGCCGGCGAGTCCCGGGCCTGGACCGGAGGCATGGCCTTCTACGACCCGCACCTGCCGGGCTCGGCCGCAGCCCGTGCCTACCTGGTCACCGAGGAGCAGTTCGCCGACATCGCCGCCCAGGAGATGTACCGCCCGGCGGGTGCCGCCGACCTGATCCCCGCGACCGGTGCGGCGATCGAGGCGGCCATCGCCGACGGGCGGGCGACGCTCGGCCCCGGCCGGTACGAGACGTTGGTCTGCCCCGGCAGCCACAGCGGCGTCCCCCTGCTCACCTTCACCGCGCCCGGCGGGGCGTCGACGAGCCGGTGCCGGCCACCCGCGCCGATCTACCTCGGCATGATCGCCCGCGGTCTGCGTGAGGCGCATGGCTGGTCGACCGAGCGGATCACCAGCTATCTGGCCGCCCGGCCCGGCGTGGCCGACGGATGGGCCCCCGACGCCATCGCGGCCCTGGTCAGCGAGGTGCTCGCCGACGCGTGACCGCCGGCGTGGCGCGGCCGGCAGGCCGTCAACCGGCCAGGCTGGTAACCGGGCAGGCCGTCAGCCGAGCAGGAACTCCCGCAGCGCGGGAGCGAGCGTCGCCGGCGGCACCTCGTGGTAACCGCCGTCGAGGCTGATGGATCGGCCGCCCGGGACCGCCTCCGCCGCGGCCCGGCTGCCGTCGCGCAGCCACTGTGGACTGCCGGTGCTGTCCACCGCGAGGGTCGGCGCGGTGATGGTGGCCAGTTGGTCAGCCGGCAGTCGCCCGCCCGCCGTGACGATCGCGTCGTACGGCAGGGTGTGCGCGATTGCGGTCAGCCCACCCCAGACCGGTTGGGTCCGCATCCCGGCGACCGCCTCGGCGGGCAGCCCCACCGAGGCGAGCAGGAAGGTCTCCACCGCGCTGTCCCGGTCGTCGGCGGCGATCAGCTCGATGAGCTGCGCGGTGATGTCCTTCCGGACGCCCATGTGCGGGCCGACCTGGAACGGCGGCTCGAACAGCGCCAACCCGGTCACCGGCAGGCCCTGCGCGGTGGCGAGGGCGGCCAGGACCGCGCCGGAGGAGATCCCGTAGACGGCGGCGGAACCACCTGCCGCCGCGATCACGGCGGCCAGGTCGTCGATCTCGCGGCCGATCTCGTACGGCGCGGTGTCGCCGCTGTAGCCCCGCCCTCGGCGGTCATAGCCGAAAACTGTGAAATCCGGTGCCAGAGCCGTGGCCAGTGCACGGGTCGTAGCGCGGTCACCGAACGCCCCGCAGACCAGGACGATCGCCGGCCCGGCACCGGACCGCTCGAACGCGATGGGCGTGCCGTCAGCCGATCGGACCTGCTCCACCGGCGGTGTCATGTCACTCACGATGCTGTCTCCGTCCGCGTCAACCGTCTCGTCCTTTCTAGACCCTGCCCACGACGATTACCGGCAGACCGCGGTAACCGGTGCTCGCTCCGTGGTGGCCGGCGTACCCGCAGCTCCGATGTGCTGCCCGGGTCGACCCGGCGGCATCCAGGTGAGAGGCTGTCGGAGCAAGGCGGCCATCCCCAACCGCCGCCAACCGCGACCCTGACGACGGCGTCGCGCGGCGGCCCGGTCGACCCAGAGGCCGGGCCCGCGGGCG
This sequence comes from Micromonospora sp. NPDC049047, assembly GCF_040649135.1. NCBI lineage: Bacteria > Bacillati > Actinomycetota > Actinomycetes > Micromonosporales > Micromonosporaceae > Micromonospora > Micromonospora sp. NPDC049047. Next base: position 144,923 of record NZ_JBEZEY010000011.1, on the reverse strand, counting down.
CCGATTCTTCCGAGGAGATCCATGTCCACAACCGGGATGCGACGGGCCGCTGTCGGTCTGACCGCGCTCGCGGTGGCCGCGTTCGGCGCGGTCGCCACCAGCCCAGAACAAGCCGACGCGCGACCGAAGCCGGTCGACGTCACCCTGCTGGCCCTCAACGACTTCCATGGCAACCTCGAACCGCCGAGCGGGTCCAGCGGCACCATCGCCGGGCAGACAGCGGGCGGCGTCGAATACCTGGCGACCCACCTGGCCGAGCTGCGCGCCGCCGCCAAGAAGCAGAACACCATCACGGTCGCCGCCGGTGACCTGATCGGCGCGTCCCCGCTGCTCTCCGCCGCGTTCCACGACGAGCCGACGATCGAGGCGCTGAGCATGGCCGGCCTGGATTACGCGAGCGTCGGCAACCACGAGTTCGACGAGGGCGCCGCCGAGCTGCTGCGGATCCAGAACGGCGGCTGCCACCCGGTGGACGGCTGCGCCGACGGCACCCCGTACCGGGGCGCCGGCTTCACGTACCTGTCCGCGAACGCCTTCAAGACCGCCACCGGCAAGCCGCTGATGGCGCCGTACGCGATCCACAAGGTGCAGGGCGTCAAGGTCGGCTTCATCGGGATGACCCTGGAAGGCACCCCGCAGATCGTCAGCCAGCAGGGCGTCGCCGGCCTCACCTTCGCCGACGAGGCGGACACCGCGAACCGGTACGCCCGCGAACTGCGCCGCAAGGGCGTGGAGACGATCGTCGTGCTGCTGCACGAGGGTGGTGCCCAGGCGGCGACAGGTGGCATCAACGACTGCGTCGGCATGACCGGGCCGATCGTGGACATCGCCAACCGGATGGACCCGTCGATCGACGTGGTGGTCAGTGGGCACACCCACCAGGCGTACAACTGCGACATCAACGGCAAGCTGGTGACCAGCGCCAGCTCGTTCGGCCGCCTGGTCACCGACATCGACCTGAAGATCGACCGCCGGAGCGGGGACGTCATCTCCGCCGCCGCGAACAACGTAGTGGTCACCCGGGACGTCGCCAAGGACCCGAAGCAGACCGCCCTGATCGACAGGTACAAGACGGTGCTCGGCCCGGTCGCCGACCGTCAGGTCGGCGAGACCACCGAGGCCATCACCAAGACCCAGGAAACCCTCTTCGGTACGAGTCTGGGCGAATCGCCACTGGGCAACGTGATCGCCGATGCGCAACTCGCGGCCACCGACGACGAACAGGGCGCTGTCGCCGCCTTCATGAACCCAGGTGGTGTCCGGGCCGACCTCAACGCCGGCCCGGTCACCTACGAGGAGGCGTTCACGGTTCAGCCGTTCGCCAACAACCTGGTGACGCTGGACCTGACCGGTGCGCAGCTCTACTGCGTCCTGGAGCAGCAATTCGTCACCGGCCGGACGCTGTACCCGTCGGCCACGGTGGGCTACGTGGTCGACCCGAACGGCACCACCGGTACGGTCGCCGACCCGTGCGCCGGCACCCGGGTGGTCCGGGGCAGCCTCACCATCGGCGGGGCCGCCGTCGACACCGCCGCCACCTACCGGGTGACGGTGAACAACTTCCTCTCCGGGGGCGGTGACGGCTTCAGCGCCCTCACCGCCGGGACCAACCAGGTCACCGGCCAGATCGACCTGGACGCGTTCGTGGACTACCTGACCGCGCAGTCGCCGGTGTCCGCGCCGACGCTGGACCGGATCCGCACCACCGCCGAGGTCCCCGCCGCCTGACGGCCGACCCCGCGACGTCGGGCCCCGGAGCGAACGCTCCGGGGCCCGACCCGTCCCCGGCTCTGTCCAGTCCACATCCCGTCTCGCCCCGCCCGGTCGTCCGCCCGATGTGTCGGCCGCATGATCACGCTGCAACATGGAAGTAGTGGCCTCCGGGAGCGTGGATGCCACTCGATCCAGGATCGAGCGTGATCTTGCGGGGGAACTTGCGCGGATCTTGAGCGCGCCGGGGCGCGAGGGCGCCGGGTGGGTCAGGCGGGGGTGGGGGCCGGCTCGGGGGAGGTGACGGTCGGCGTCAGTCGGCCGTCCTGATCGGCGCTGAGCAGTCGGCGCAGGGAGAGCGCGATCAACGAGGCGACCAGACAACCGCCGACCACCGTCGCCACCCAGACTCGGCCGTCGGCTGCGCCGATGAGCGGGCCTGCGGTCACCGGGCCGATCACCCCGCTGATTCCGAAGATCATCGAACTCATCGCGTTGTACCGACCGCGCAGCTCGTCCGTGGCCAGGGCGTTGGTGAGCGCGGGCATCACCGGCGACAGCATCGTCTCACCGAAGCCGAAGATCGCTGAGCAGGCCACCACGCACAGGGCAGCGAACACGGCGCTCTCCCCGGTCACCACACCGGCCGCGCCGAGGACCAACCAGGCGGTGGCGAACACCGCCCCCACCACCGCCAGTGCCCGGGTGCGGCTGCGCCCCTCGATCCGGCGGATCACCACCAGTTGTGCGAGCACGATCATCACCGTGTTGGCCGCGAGCGCCCAGGCCACCACCCGGGGGTTCACCTCGACCACCCGCATGGCGTACGCGGCGAAACCCACCTCGATCTGCGCGTACCCGCAGGTGGTGAGGACCAGTCCGAAGATCACCAGCCGCCGGAACGGACGGTCCCGCAGCACTGTCAGGTAGCCGCCGGGCGACGGCTCGCCGACCCCCCGACGGGTGCCGAGGCGTTGGCCCACGCTGGGCAGGGTGAGCAGGATCAGCGCCGGCAGCAGGTAGCTGACCGCGTCCAGCAGGTAGATCGTTTGGAAGGTGCCGGGCCGGGCGGTGTCGACGATCGCGCCGGAGGTCATGCCGCCGATGCCGATACCGAGGTTGAGCAGGGCGAAGTTCAGCCCGAACACGCGTTGCCGCTCATCGTCGTCGGTCAACGACGCGAGGATCGTGTTCTGCCCGGACCAGATCGCCGAGCTGCCGATGGCGATCACCGTCATCACCAGCAGCGCCGAACCGGTCGAGTGGACCAGCGCGAGCGAGCCCGTGCCGATCGCCTCCAGCACCAGGCAGGGCACCACCACCCGGCGGGCGCCGAACCGGTCGATGAGCGTCCCGCCCAGCGGCGACAGCACCAGGGTGACGGCGCCGTACCAGCCGATCACGAGCCCGGCGCGGGCGTCGGTGAGCCCGCGTACGTCGGTCAGGTAGATGAACAGGAACGGCAGGGTCAGACCGCGCCCGATCGCCGACAGCAGAGTGCCGAGCATGATCCGGCGGGCATCCGGCCGGCGGGGCAGGGCACGACGCAGCATGTCCGGCATTCTGTTCGTCAGGTGTGACACTCCGCGAATCGTTTTCGCCGCCCCGAGCCGTCGCCGGGCCGTCCGGTGACCAATCCCACGATGATCGACTCGGCTCGGTGGCGGCCGGCCGGTGTCCGCCGGGTCTGCGATGCTGGCCCGATGACCGGCACCTGGCGACATCTGCCCGCTACCGCCCGCGCCATCGCGGTGACCGCGGCCGCAGCCGTCGCCGCCGCCCAGGCACGCGACGGTCAGGCGTACGACGAGGCGGTCGTTGGTCTTGCCGCCGACGAGCGATCCGGTCTGGTGCTCGGTGCGGTGGTCCGGCTGCTGCTCGAGGAGAGCCACCCGGACGGGCTCACCGGCGACGACATCCGCCAGGTGTTGACCCGGTGCGTGCAGGGCGCGACGCGGTGGCGGTCGGACGTTGACCCGCATGTGGTGCTCGTCCTGCTGGCCGGCGCGCTCGGCGTGTACGACCCCGAGAGCGACGAGTCGCCGCCCGACGCAGTGGCGCTGGCCCGGCACGCCCCGATCCTGGTGGCCGACCTGTTGGCGACGACAAGCGTGCCGTTCGACGACTACCTGGCCGCCGCGTTCGCCGAGATCGAACGCACCGAACGACAGGACTGACGGTGGGCGGCCACCTCGCTGTGGCCGCCCAGGGTCGGCAGAAGTACCTATGTTGGCGGCAGTTCCGGCACTGTCAGTCCTGGTTCCAGGTGTCCGTCTCGGGGGACATCAACGCGCCCTGGCTGGCCACCTGCCCGCTGGCGAGTGTCCGCCCGGACGCGTCGAGCGCCTCGACGACGAGGCCCGTCAGGGCGTCGGGCACTGTCAACACCACCCCGGAGCCGCTCACGGCCGTCGTCACCGAGCGTCCGTCCTGCGTCACCCGTACTGTGGTGGCTGTCGCTGGTGTCACCACCAACAGGGACCGCTGGCCCTCGCCGCCGATGACGTCACCGTCGATCGGCACCACCAGGACGCTGGCCGGGTCGGTCGGGTCCGTCGCGGCGGTGAAGGACGCGCCGGTGCCGAGTACGCCGTCGGGTCTCGGTTGGTCGAGATCGATCGTCACCTCGCCGACCCAGCCGCCGCCGTACACGGGGGCGGCCAGGAGTGTCGCCCTGCCGCTCTCCACCGAACGCCCGGCAACGCCCGGCGATCCGCCGGTGGGACGGGCGGGAAGGTCGGCCACCTGCCCGCCCCACACCACGCTCGGCAGGGCGGTCAGCCGGTATCCCGCCGACTGGGCGTACTGCGACACCAACACTCGGGCACGCTGCGTCGGGACACTGCCGCGAACGCGGGACATCGCGGTCGCGAGCTGCGCATCGGTGATCGGCCGCGACGCCAGCGAACCCGGACCCGGGGTCACCTTGCGCGTCACAGTGCCGCAGTCGACCCGCCACCACTCGGGTCGCTGGGTCTGCGGCGTACGGGTCAGGTAGGACCCGGTCGGCTCCGGGGTCCACCGGAACGGCTCACCATCGGGCAACGGTGCGGTGAGGAAGACACACCCGGCGGGTGCGATCGCCACGTGGACGGCCTTTCCCGGACCGGCCGGGTCGTCGAGGGTGAGGCTCTCGTAGGGCTCCAGGCCGTCGCCGACGCTGTGCACGGCGGCCGGGCTGGCCAGCTGCTCGGCGCTGGCGCCCTCGTCGGCGGCCAGCCAGATCGAGGCGCTCGGCCAGTCGATGCCCGGGTGTGGCCGGCCGCGGACGAAGGCGGCAAGCGCGATCCGCCGGCCGCCGACGTCGTCGACGAAGAGCACCTTCACCGTGTTCGGCTCGTCAAGCATCTGCAACGGCAGCGTCAGCCGGGGGAAGGCGCCCTGACGCTGCGCGGCCGACAGGAGTTGCGCGAGTTGGTCGACGTAGTCGCGGTCCTGACCGACGACGCCCTGCGGTGGTGACTGAACGAGTTTGTTCGACCAGGCCAGCACGGGTGCGATGGTTTCGGTCGAGTCCGCTGGTCGTGGTTGGGTGGTCCGACCCGGGTCGGCGATCGCGAATGCCGCTCCGCCCAGTGAGACCACCAGGGCCAGGGCCAGCCCGCCAAGGCGGCGCTGCCGGTCCCGCCGGTAACGCGCTCTGGCCCTTCCGTACGGATCCGGCTGTGGGGTCAGGGTCCTGCTCAGCTCGGCCAGGGCCTGGCCCACCTCCTCATCGACAGTCATGGTGTTGCTCCCGTCATCGTCGTTGTACCGGTCGGTACCGGCTCGGTTGCCGTTGCGGTCGTCGTCACCGGCACCTGTTCGGGCGTCGGCGCGTCGGATGTCAGTGCCAGCCGCAGGCGGGCCAAACCTCTCGACGCGCGGCTCTTGACCGATCCCACCGAGCAGCCCAGGGTGGCCGCGACCGCCACCTCCGGCAGGTCGACCACGTACCGGAGCACGATCACGGCCCGGGTACGCGGGGTCAGCTCCCGCATCGCCGCGTACAGGGCGTGCCGTTCCGGCACCGCCTCGGTCATGTCCCGAGCGGTCCGGTCCGGCAGGATCGACGTGACCACCTCGTGCACCCGGTGGCGGCGCCAGCTGCTGATGTGTTGATTGATCATGACCCGGCGCAGGTAGGCCATCGGATCGTCGACCCGACGCCAGCGACGCATCACCTTCACCAGCGCCGTCTGCACCAGATCCTCGGCATCCTGCGCCGAACCGGTGAGGTGGTACGCCACGCGCAGAAGATCCATGTAGCGCGTCTCGACGAACTCTCGAAAATGCTCGTCGTCAACTGCCATAAGCCCCCGCCTCGGTTGGTTACCCATCACGACTCCGTCGAGGGCCGAAAGGTTGAAGGCCGGCCGCGGGCACATCGTGGCGTCCCTGGCCGCCCGCCGTGGGCGGTGGCGGTGTCGACTGCTGCACTACTGTGCCCGGATGAGCGCCGACGGTTGGCTGGCCGACACCCGGACGTCGTACGACACGGTGGCCGGGAGCTACGCCGCGATGCTGCGCGACGCACTCGACGACGCGCCGTACGAACGGGCGGTCCTGGCGTTGTTCGCCGAACTGACCCGCAGCGGTGAGGGACCGGTTGTCGACATCGGTTGCGGGCCGGGACGGATCACCGCCCACCTGCACAGCCTCGGCGTCGACGCCTTCGGCATCGACCTCTCACCCGCGATGATCGACATTGCCCGGCGCGACCATCCTGGCCTGCGGTTCGCTGTGGGTTCCATGACGGACCTCGACCTCACCGACTCCTGCGTCGCCGGCATCCTGGCCTGGTTCTCCATCATCCACATCCCGGACGACGAAGTGCCAGCGGTCCTGGCCCACTTCCACCGGGTGCTGCGTCCCAACGGCACAGTGCTGCTCGCCTTCCACGTCGGCGCCGGGCGTCGGCTGAAGACGGAGGGCTACGGCGGGCACCCGATGAACGTGTACGTGCACCGCCGCCCACCGGACCGGGTCGCCGCCTGGCTCACCGACGCCGGGTTCACCGTCGAGGCCCAACTGCTGCACCGCCCCGACGAGAACAGGCACGGCGCGTTCCTCTTCGCCCGCCGGCACTCCTGACGAGCAACCATGCGGCACACGCATCGGCCTACGCCCATCGCTCTAGCCACGGCAACGACCGATCCGTACCCTCCATCGCCATGGGGAACCTTGCTGCGGCGGGCTTCGGCGCCCTCGCCAGCCTCGTCGTTGTAGCCCTTGGCGCGTGGCTTCAGGCCCAACGGGAGCGTCGGCAATGGCTCCGTGATCAGAAGCTGCGAGGCGCGGTCGACTACCTCACCAGCACGCGGTACTTGCTCAGCCAGTATCGAAGGGTGGGTGAGGTGGGCATGGATCAGGACGACCGACGGGAGTGGCGAAGCCGGATGCAGTCCGCGCGCTCTACCCTCAGTCTCCTGTGCAGCGCTCGGACGGTGTCGCTGGCGAATGATGTGGCGAGGGCTCTCTACGACCTCAGCCCCGACTCTGACGAGGCTCACAAGAAAGCCGCGGAGAGCGCCTTCCGGAACCTGGTATGGCAACTGCGAAAAGAACTCGGCTCACCACAGCTCGACAGCTGACAGTCGAGGCACAAGACGTGCAGACCTGGGTCAACGAGGTGGTTCCCACCTCCTCGGACGCCCACCCGCGACGCCCGCAAGCGCCTGGTGGAGAGCCTGCGGTGACCGCCGCTGCTGTAGGAATGCATCAGGGGCCACTCTCATCGATGGAGAGTGGCCCCTGACCTCGGTCGGGGTGGCCGGATTCGAACCGACGACCTCTTCGTCCCGAACGAAGCGCGCTACCAAGCTGCGCCACACCCCGAGGCGTGCCGACAAATAGTAGCCCACCCGCTCGGATGGTCAAACTCGGTACCCCCGCCCTCCGGGGGCGGTCAGCGGGGGATGAGGGTGAGGATGCTGGCCTCCGGGGGGCAGGCGAAGCGGACCGGGGCGGTGGGGTGGGTGCCCAGGCCGGCGGAGACGTGCAGCCAGGAGTCGGAGCCGGGCCAGCGGTGCAGACCGCGCGCCATCGACCGGGGCAGGCCGCAGTTGGTCACCAGGGCGCCGTAGCCCGGTACGCAGACCTGACCGCCGTGGGTGTGCCCGGCGAGCAGCAGCCCGAAGCGGTCCGCGGCCATCTGGTCGAGCACCCGCGGCTCGGGGGAGTGCGTCACCGCGATGGACAGGTCCGCCGAGGACGAGACCGCCCCGGCGACGCTTGGGTAGTCGTCCCGGTCGATGTGGGGGTCGTCCACACCGACCAGGTCGACCTGCCGACCGCCGGCCTTCAGCGTGGTCCGCGCGTTGTTGAGATCCGCCCAGCCGGCGCCGGTGAACACCTGGCGCAGCTCCTCGTAGGGCAGTTCGACGCCCTCGGTGTACTCGCGGTCGGGCAGGAAGTAGGTGAAGGGGTTCTTCAACACCGGGCCGGTGTAGTCGTTGGAGCCGAACACGAACGCCCCGGGGTAGTCGAGCAGCGGTTGCAGGGCCCGCAGCACTCCGGGCACCGCGCTCGGGTGGGCCATGTTGTCGCCGGTCACCACCACCAGGTCGGGGTCGAGAGCGGCGAGTGACGCCACCCAGCGTTGCTTGCGCGCCTGGTCGGGCATCATGTGCAGGTCCGAGAGGTGCAGCACGCGCAGCGGCTCCGCGTCGGCCGGCAGCACCGGCACGTCGTACCGCCGCAGGGTGAACATGTTGCGCTCGATGAGCGACGCGTACGCGAGCGTGGCCGCGCCGACCGTGGCGGTTCCGGCGGCAAGCCGGAATAGTGTGCGCTTTCGCATGGCGTTCAGGGTAGTTTGACCGTCCATGAGCACGCTGAAGGACCGCCTCACCGCCGACATGCGTTCCGCGCTCAAGGCGCGCGACGAGCTGACCACCTCCACGCTGCGGATGGCCCTGGCCGCCGTCGGCACCGCCGAGGTCGCCGGCAAGGCCAAGCGCGAGCTCACCGATGACGAGGTGCTCGTGGTGTTGACCAAGGAAGCCAAGAAGCGCCGGGAGGCGGCCACCGCGTTCGCCGACGCCGGCCGCGCCGAGCAGGCCGCGAAGGAGACCGCCGAGGGTGAGGTGCTGGACCGCTACCTGCCCAAGCAGCTCTCCGACGCCGAGCTGACCGAGCTGGTGTCGGGGGCGCTCGCCGCGGGTGGCTTCACCGGCAAGGCCCAGATGGGCCCGGCCATGAAGGCGGCCCAGGCCGCGGTGGCGGGCCAGGCCGAGGGTGGCCGGGTGGCCGCCGAGGTACGCAGACAGCTCGGCCTCTGATCCACCGGCGTCCCGGTCGGCGTTCCCCGGAGCGTCAGCGGGCTGCGGTGGTCCGGACCTACGGAAACGGGCGGGCACCCCTTGTGGGTGCCCGCCCGTCGTGTCTTCCTCGCCGACTCAGCCGCCGGGTCGACCACCGGGTCGACCCGGCTGGCCGCCGGGCTGACCGGGCTGGCCGGCGCCGCCGGGAGTGCCCGGCGTGCCGCCGCCGCCACCGTTGCTCACCTGGATGGTGACCACGCCACCCTTGATGGTGCGCCCGTCCGGGCTGGTGCCGTGTGCGGTGCCCGCGGGGCAGGACGACGGCACCTTCGCGTCGGAGACCACCGGCTCGAAACCGGCGCCCTTGAGCCGGGACTTCGCCTGATCCACCGAGACGCACTTCACGTCGGGGATGCTGCGCTGGTCACCCTCGGAGATCTTCTGGCCCGGCGCGGCGAACGGAATGCGGTCCTTGCCCTTCATGGCATCCCGCAACGTCTCGTAGACCGGCGGGTTGATGCCGTCCTTCTCCTTGTGCTTCATCTTGACGTTCGTCTGCGGCCAGTCCGGGTCGGCCATGATGCCGGCCACCGAGTACTGCTTGGTCATGGCGACCAGGGCGGCGGTCTTCTCCGAGTCGGTGGTGCCGGACTTGCCGGCCACCGGCGCGTCGACGATGCCCTTCACGACGCCGGCGGTGCGGCTGCTTCCGCACTTGCTGGTGGTGGAGTTGTCGCCGACCGGGCAGCGGGCGGCGTCCACGGCGGCGCGGGCCACGTCGGTGCTGAACCGCTTCTCACAGCGGGGGTTGGCGATGTCCAGCTTGTTGCCGTCCGGGTCGCGGATTTCCTGCACCGGGATCGGCTCGCAGTACGTGCCGTCCGCCGCCAGGGTCGCGTACGCGTTGGCGAGGTCCAGCGGGGTGGTCTGCGAGACGCCGAGGGTGAAGGCACCCCACTGGTGCGCCCCCTTCTCCAGGGTCAGGTCCTCGTCGGTGCGGAACTGGATGCCGGCCCGCTTGGCGGCGCTGACCACGTTCTCCGCGCCGACCTGCTGCTGGAGCGGGACGAAGTAGGTGTTGACCGACTGGGCGAACGCGGTCCACATGTTCTGTACGCCACCGGCCTTCAGGCCGGAGTTGGTCGGGCAGTAGAAGTGGGTACCGGGGCACGCCGCGTCGCTGCTGGGGCTGATGATGTATTCCGACTTGAACTGCTGTGGCGCGTTGATGGTGTAGCTGAGCGGGAGGCCCTTCTCCAGCGCGGCCAGGATGGTGAAGATCTTGAAGGTCGAGCCGGCCTGGTAACCGGTGATGCCGTCACCGCCGGTGAGCAGCGGGTTGACAGTCGCCGGGTAGTTGCCCCGGATCTTCTTCTTGCTCTTCGCCGGATCGCTGGAGATCTTGTTCTTCGGGTTCTTCGGGTCGTCCAGCTTGAACTGCCGGTTGACCGCGAGCGCCCGGACCCGGCCGGTGCCGGGCTCGACCACCGCTACCATCGCGGCTTCCTTGCTGTTCTCGCTCTTGGACCGGCGGACCGCCGCGTCGGCGCCCTTCTGGGCCTGCACGTCGATCGAGGTGACCACGGTGTAGCCGCCACTCTTCAGCCGCCGATCCCGGTCGTACCTGCTCGAACCGAACGTCTCCTGCTGCAACCACCAGCGGTAGAAGTAGTCGCAGAAGAAGCCCCAGCTGTTGACGTTCGCGGCGACACAGCCGTTCGGGGTGCGCTTGTCCTTCACCTTCAGCTCGACGGCTTTGGCCGCGTCGGCTTCCTGCTGCGTGATGGCCTTGATCTCGACCATGTTCTGGATGACGTAGTCGCGCCGGTCCTTGGCGAGCGGGTAGCCGGCCTCGGTGGTCGGGTCGTTCGTGGTGGGTGCCTTGACCATGCCGGCCAGCAGCGCCGCTTCCTCGATCTTGAGTTTGCTCGGCGGCTTACCGAAGTAGACCTGGCTGGCGGCGTAGATGCCGTACGCGCCGTTGCCGAACGAGGCGAGGTTGAGGTAGCGGGTGAGGATCTCGTCCTTGGAGAATTCCTTGTCGACCTGGAGGGCCAGCCGCATCTCCCGGAGCTTGCGGGCGCTGGTGTCCTCGGTCGCCGCGACCACGTCGGCCGGGTGGGTGGCCGAGTAGGCGATGGCCAGCCGGACGTACTGCATGGTCAGCGTGGAGGCACCCTGCCGGCCGGAGCCTTCGCTCTGGTTGTTGACGAACGCCCGGGCGACACCGTTGATGTCGACGCCGTTGTGCTTGTAGAAGTCGTGGTCCTCGGCCGCGATGATGGCCTTCTGCATGTACGGAGAGATGTCGGCCTGCTTCACGTCGCGCCGGTTCTCGTCGTACATCGTCGCGAGTGGTGTCTTGCCGTCCGACGCCAACAGGTAGCTGATCTGTGGCGCGCGGGCCACCGTCAGCTCCGTGGGCAGGGCGCCGAATGTCTCGGCGCCGGCCTTGGCGGCCAAGCCGGACATCGCCACCGCGGGAAAGGCCGCCGCAGCGACCACCACGCCGGCCAACAGGCCACACACCAGCAGCGATGCGGCGTTGGTCAGCACATTGTGGTCACGTTTCCGCATCCAGGTCACCTCGACAGGGTACGCGAGTAGGGAACGAGGGCTGCCGGGGCGTTCTTTCCCCATTTCCTGCGCGCGCTGCCCTCGTTGTGCTAAACGCACGACCCCCGGTGCTTGGTTGCGTGTGACCCGGCGTGAGTCTCCTCCGATCGGATGAGGCGGCGCAGCGTTATCGCCGACCTCGGCGGGGTAAGCGGCGGTCGAAGGCCCGGGAAGCCGGGAGTGTCCGGAATGATGGATTTCGCCGACAACGTTGCGTAATCAGTCGACTACAGAGCATGATGGGGTCGGCGACAGCGCCACATGTCGTCCGTGCCGCCTTGGGGAAGGCGAGCCGGGCGATCGGGGGGAATTGCCGGCTGGCGTGCATCGACGAGGTCGGTAGGTACTGCAAGGGGGGACGTGTACACATGGGCATGATCACTGACTGGCCGTCGCTGGCGGCGTGTCAGAACGGGGACCCGGACGCGTTGTTCGTACAGGGCGCCGAACAGAACGTGGCGAAGCGGATCTGCCGGAGCTGCCCAGTTCGGTACGAGTGCCTGGCCGACGCGCTTGACAACCGGATCGAGTTCGGTGTGTGGGGCGGCATGACCGAACGCGAACGGCGGGCGCTGCTGCGTCGACACCCGCAGGTGACGAGCTGGCGCAAGATGTTCGAGGCCGCGATGAAGAAGAACAGCAAGGAAAAGGCCGGAAAGGACAAGATCCTCGTCAGTGCGGCCAACTGACGACGGTCACGGCCGGCTGATCGCCGCGCCGATCGTCCGTAGCCCGTCGACGTCGTGCACGTCGGCGGGCTGTGCCGTCACCGACACCGCCGGCACCCCCGGGAACGCCTCGGTGAACCGCGCCGCGACCTGCTGCTCGCGTACCGCCTGACGGGCCAGCGCCGCGTGCGCCCGCAGCACGTCGGCGGTGGCCTCGTGCCCACCCAGCTCGGTCAGTCGCTCGGCGGCGACCCGGCTCTGCTCGGCGTCCAGCTCCGGCACCGCTGGTCGGTGCACCCGGTTGAGCACCAGGCCGGCCAGCGGCATGCGCTCCTCCCGCAGCCGGCCCGCGAAGTAGGCGGCCTCCCGGACCGCGTCCGGCTCCGGCGTCGCGACAAGCAGGAAGGCCGTCTCCCGCGCCTGCAGGATCCGGTACGTCTGCTCGGCCCGTTGCCGGAAACCCCCGAACATCGAGTCGAGTGCGGCCACGAAGCCGGACAGGTCGGTGAGCAGTTGCGCCCCGAGGACCTTCTGCACCACCTTCGAGAACATCCCGAACGAGGCGGTGACCAGGCTGAACATGCTCCGTCCGCCACTGCGCGCCGGAGCCAGCAGCAGCCGCAGCATCCGGCCGTCGAGAAAGCGGGAGAGCCGGGCCGGGGCATCCAGGAAATCAAGTGCCGAGCGGGACGGCGGAGTGTCCACCACGATCAGGTCCCAGTCGCCCCGGGCGTGCAGCTGGCCGAGCTTCTCCATCGCCATGTATTCCTGCGTGCCGGCGAAGGTCGAACTCATCGCCTGGTAGAACGGGTTCGCGAAGATCTCCGCGGCCTTCGTCGGATCGGTGTGCTGCAACACCACGTCGTCGAAGGTGCGCTTCATGTCGAGCATCATGGCGTGCAGCTCGCCGCCGCTGCTCTCGACGTCGATCCCCTTGACCTGGCGGGGGGTGTTGTCCAGCTCGGTAAGGCCCAGCGACTGGGCCAGCCGGCGGGCCGGGTCGATGGTGAGCACCACAGTGCGCCGGCCGTGGTGCTCGGCCGCCCGCAGCGCCAGCGCCGCGGCCGTGGTCGTCTTTCCCACCCCGCCGGCACCGCAGCACACGATGATCCGTACGCCGGGGTCGGCGAGGATCTGGTCGACGTCCAGCTGCGGCGCCGCGTCTTCGGAAGGCACCAATCGAGCGTATCGGGCCGGGTGGGTCCACGCGCCCGTGCTGCGCCCAGGTGTGAGTCAATCGGCGCGGACGAGGGCCTGGGCCAGTGTCGCGAGCCCGGCCCGGTCCACCCCGTCGGGCAGCAACGGCAGCTCGACCATCGGCAGCCCCATCTCCACCAGGTCGGCGCGGAGCGAATCCTCCAGTTCCCGCCGGATGACCTGGTCTCGCGCCTCCTGGTGCAAACCGGCCACGGTGTCCCGATCGGCCGGCAGTCCGGCGGCGACCAGCCCACGCCTCAGCTCGGCGGCGGTGACCGCCTGGCCGGCGGGCAGCGGGGGCCGGGTGCCGTTGACGATCACCTTGCCGGCGCCGAAACCGAGAGCGGTCAGGTCGGCGATGGCGTCCACCGTCTCCTGCACCGGCATCTCCTCAAGCAGCGTGACCACGTGGACCGCGGTGATCGGGGAGCGCAGCAGCGCGGCTACCCCCTCGCTCTGGGTCTTGATCGGGCCCACCTTGGCCAGCCGGGCCGTCTCCGCCGTGACGTTGAGGAACCGACCGATCCGCCCGGTCGGTGGGGCGTCCAGCACCACCGCGTCGTACGCCCGCCGCTGCCCCGAGGTGCGGGTGGTGGCCTCCTTCACCTTGCCGGTGAGCAGCACGTCCCGCAGACCCGGTGCGATTGTGGTGGCGAAGTCGATGGCACCGAGCTTGCGCAGCGCCCGCCCCGCCGCACCCAGCTTGTAGAACATGTCCAGGTATTCGAGCAGCGCCTCCTCCGCGTCCACCGCGAGGGCGCGCACCTCACCGCCGTCCGGCGCTTCGGCGAGGTGCCGCTCCTCGTAGGGCAGCGGATCGATGCCGAAGAGTTGGGCGATGCCCTGCCGCCCCTCGACCTCGACAAGCAGGGTGCGCCGGCCCCCGGCGGCGAGCGCGAGGGCCAGGGCCGCCGCGACGCTGGTCTTGCCGGTGCCACCCTTGCCGGTCACCACGTGGAGGCGGGCCGACCATCCGGTACCGGCCGGGTCGAACGGCCGCTCAGCTGCACACACCCGTCGAGCCTATCCACGCCCGGTGGTCAGGCGACCTCGCAGACCCACCAACCCGTCTTCTGCACCACTGTGAAGCGCAGGTCCTGGTCGGCCACCTTCTCGTCGGCGGTGGTCATGGTGACCCGGGTGGAGACGGTGGCCCGGTCACCGGTCTGGTTGTCCACCTTCGGGGTGGTCCACTTGAACCGGGGGTTCTGGTACTCGGACGCGTACTTCTGCACCTCGGCCACCTTCGCGGCGATCTTGCCGTCGTCGCGGGAGGCCGCGCACACCCGGCTGGCCGCCTTGGTCGCGTCACGGTCCTTGTAGACCGCGGTGAGGAACTCGTCGACGGCGACCGCCGGCTCCTTGGCGCCCTCGCCGGTCTCGGCGTTGCGCAGGGTCAGGAACGCCAGCACGCCACCGCCCACGCAGAGCACCATGATCACGACGAGCGCGATCACCGCGATCAGCAGACCGCGCTTCTTCTTCGGCTCGGCCGCCCCGGGATAGGGCGGGTACGCCGGTGGGGGTGGCGGGATGGTCGAGGGGCCCGGCGTGCCGGGTTGGGTAGGGATCGCGGCCGACGTGCCGGCAGCGTCAGCCCCGCCGGTCGGCGCCGGGAAGGCCGGCTGGCCGGGGATGGTCGGTTGCGCGGGCAGTGCCGGGAACGCCGGGCCGGGAATGGTCGGTTGCGCGGGCAGCGCCGCCGGTGCGGGCGGCGCCGGGAGCGCGAGCTGCCCGGTCGGCGCGGCGGCGGCCGGTTGGGTGGGGGTGGCCGCGACGCCGGGCTGATCCGTGGGTTCCGGCTGGGTCGGCGGGAGAGCGGGTGGGCGGGCCTGGTCGCCGCTTGGCGGTTGGGTCATCGTTCTCCCCCGGGGGGTGCGGCGCCCGCCGCCACCCCTGGCGTCGAGCGTGATCGAGCGGGCTGCCGGGCGCTGCGCGACCGCCCGACCGGAAGGGTAGCGGTCGATGACCGCAGTGGTGTCGCCCGTGCCGCGCGGCTGCCCACCGACCCGGCCGGCCGGACCGGGCGTCCGGAGCACCATCTGGTCATTTACCTGGCCTCTGTCGCATATGTGACTGTAGGTGGCCATTCGGGCGCGTCCTATTGGCGGGACTGCGGCCCCGGACCTACCTTCGTCCCGGCGCGGGGGCCGGAACGGACGAATGGGTCCGGACCGGAAGAGTGATCCGAGCGGTACGACCGGAGGCAGTGCATGCGCGACGTGGACAACATCCCTCGCACCCAGTTCCCGACCAACGAACGGCCGCACCGGTCCGGGCCCATGGTCCCGGCCGGCGGGCAGGTCGGTGGCCAGCCGGTCAACGAACGGTCGTACCGCCGGATGCCGGAGCAGGTGGAGGCGGGCCGGGCACCGGGCCACGCCGCCGAGCGGGCCCGCGACGACGACGAGCCCGGCTTCGTCATCCACCTACCGATCCGGGTGCCGAGCCTGGCGGCGGCGACCGTGCTGGCCGGCCGGGTCGCGGTGTCGCTGGGCTTCCTACCCGAGCTGGATGCGGGCGAGACCACCGTCTCCAACGCCGACGACCAGAACAATCGGCACCGGGTCTTCTGCGACCTGCTGCTGCCCGACCGGTCCCGCTGCCCCCAGGGGTACGAGCACGAAGGGCTCTGCGGGGAGGTGCCGGCCGCGCCGGAGCAGCGTCCCGCGCCTCGCCCGGCCAGCGGACCGTAGGCTGTCCCTCGAACAAATTCCGCACCGAGAGGGAGCCCTTCAGCGATGCAGAAGTGGGAATACTCCACGGTCCCGCTGCTGGTCCACGCGACCAAGCAGATCCTCGACAACTGGGGCGAGGACGGGTGGGAACTCGTCGCCGTGGTCCCCGGGCCCAACCCCGACCAGCTGGTCGCCTACCTGAAGCGGCCGAAGGCGTGAGCAACGGTCCGCACGCGAAACTCGCCGAGCTGGGGTTCGACCTGCCCGAGGTCGTGCCGCCGGTAGCCAGCTACGTGCCGGCGGTGCAGTCCGGTCAACACGTGTACGTCTCGGGCCAGTTGCCGATCGCCGAGGGCAAGCTGCTCGCGACCGGCAAGGTCGGCGCCGGGATCTCCGCCGAGCAGGCGAAGGATCTGGCCCAGCGGTGCGGGCTCAACGCGCTGGCCGCTGTCGACTCGCTTGTCGGCCTGGAAAACGTGGTCAAGGTGGTCAAGGTGACCGGTTTCGTGGCCTCCGCGCCGGGCTTCACCGGTCAACCCGCAGTGATCAACGGTGCCTCCGACCTCTTCGGCACCGTCTTCGGCGAGGCCGGCCGCCACGCCCGCAGTGCCGTGGGGGTGGCCGAGCTGCCCCTGGACGCCCCGGTGGAGATCGAACTGATCGTCGAGGTCGCCTGACGCTTCGGCGTCGCTCGCCCGTCCGCCGTCGGGAAGGGCCCCTTTCTCCACATAAGCGTTGATCAGGGGCCCTTCCTTCTGGTTCGGTGGGCAAGATCGTGGGGCGGGGTGGGCGGGGTCGTACCATCGCAGCCATGAGCGGGCACGTGACGGCGCCGGCGGCGGCGCTTGCCGACGGACTGCCGACCTGGGTGACACTGCTGCGCGCGCCGAACCCGGGGCCGATGACCCTCGACGGCACAAACACCTGGGTGCTGCGCGCCCCGACAGCCGGGTCCGCCATCGTGGTCGACCCCGGGCCGGCCGACGAGGGGCACCTGACCCGGATCGCCGAACACGGCCCCATCGGGCTGATCCTGATCACCCACGGCCACCCCGACCACACCGAGGGCGCGGCCCAGCTGAGTGAGCTGCTCGGCGGGGTCCACGTCCTCGCCGTCGACCCGGCGCACACCATCGGCGCCGAGCCGCTCAGCGAGCCGGGCGAGCACTTCGGCGACTTCGGCCTGGCGGTCCGTCTGCTGAAGACCCCGGGACACACCGCCGACTCGGTGTGCTTCCTGGTCGAGCACGGCGACGAGCGGGTGGTGCTCACCGGTGACACCATCCTCGGCCGGGGCACCACCGTTGTCGCACACCCGGACGGGCACCTCGGTGACTACCTGACCAGCCTGGAGTTGCTGTCCGCGTACCGGGGAATTCCGGCGCTGCCCGGGCACGGCCCGGCGCTCGCCGACTGCGCCGCCGCCGCCGATTTCTACCTCGCGCACCGCCGGGCCCGGCTGGACCAGGTCCGGGCCGCGGTCGCGGCCGGCGCCGACACGCCCGCCGACGTGGTCGCGGTGGTCTACGCGGACGTGGACCGCTCGCTCTGGTGGGCGGCTGAGTGGTCGGTCCGCGCGCAGTTGGAATATCTGGGTGTCGGCAGCGGGGAATCCGCACCCGGGGTCAGTGGGTTGGAGCACATGTGACCTGCCCCGTGTGTGGAACCGTAGCCGTTCCCGGTGCGCGGTTCTGCCACAACTGCGGTGCCGCGCTGCCGGCCGCCGCCACGTTGCCGGCGGCCGAGCGTCGGGTGGTCACCGTGCTCTTCGGCGACCTCTCCGAGTTCACCTCCTGGTCGGAGGACCTCGACCCGGAACGGGTCGGCGCGGTCACCGACCGGGTGCTGGCCGCCCTCGCCGGCGCGGTGAAGACCTTCGGCGGGCACGTCGACAAGTTGACAGGTGACGGCATCATGGCGGTCTTCGGTGCGCCGGTGGCGCACGAGGACGACGCCGAACGCGCGGTCCGGGCCGCCCTGTCGATGCAGCGGGCCGTCCGCCGGGTGCTCGACGACGAGCGGGGCGGCGGCGCGCCGCTCGGGCTGCGGGTCGGGTTGAACACCGGCGACGTGATCGCCGGCATCCAGGCCGCCATCGAATACACGGTCATCGGCGACACGGTGAACACCGCCGCCCGGCTCGCCGACGCCGCCGCTGTCGGCGCGGTCTACGCCGGCGGGCGCACCGCCGCCGCCACCCGGCACGTGTCCTCCTGGCGGGCACTGCGTCCGCTGCGGCTCAAGGGCAAGCGTGAGCCGGTCGAGGCGTACGAGCTGCTGGGTCTGCTGGACGCGCCCGGCACCCGGTCGGGGCTCGGTGACGAGGCGCCGTACGTCGGCCGGGAGACGGAGATCGGCCGGATCGCCGGGCGGCTCGCCGAGGTGATCGACCAGGGTGACCCGCGGGTGCTGCTGATGACCGCCGAGGCGGGCATCGGCAAGTCCCGGTTCGCCGCGGAGGTGGAGCGCCTCGCCGCCGGGTACGACGTGGGTGCCGGCCGGTACGCGGCGCACACGGGCGCCCGGGTGCTCTCGGTGCGCTGCGCCGCGTTCGGTGAGCGACGCCGGCTCGCGCCCCTCGCCGACCTGGTGCGGGCCGCCGTCGGCCTGCCCACTGACGCCGCCACCGCGCTTACCCGACCGGCGGTGGAGGAGCGGCTGCGACGGCTCGGGCAGCGGCTCGCCCGCTCCGGCGGGGAAACCCCGCCGATCGCCACCGAGCAGTTGCTCGCTCTGCTCGGGTACGCCGAACTGTCGGCACACGCCGGCACCGACGCCGGCGAGTGGAGCGGGTCGGGCGCCTCGACCGCGGATGCCGAGGTGCTGCCGAACGCGGTCGCCGACCTGCTCAGCGGGCTCGCCTCGGAGGCGCCACTGGTGATCGTGGTGGACGACCTGCACGACGCCACCGCCGAGACGATCGGCGCGCTGGGGTTGACCCTGTCCCGGCTCGCCGGCCCGGTGCTGGTGCTGCTGCTCGGCCGCCCCGAGCTGGTGCGTACCGCCGGCGCGCTGACCCGGGTCGCGGACGCCGAGGTGCACTCCCTGCCGCCGCTGCGGGGTGCCGACGCGGCGCGGCTGCTCACCAGCTACCTCGGCGGTGGCAAGTTGCCGCCGGCCGACGCGGACCGGCTGCTCGCCACCGCACAGGGCAACCCGTTCTACCTGGCCGAGTTGGTCACCCTGCTCATCGAGCGTGGGGCGCTCACCACGGAAACGGCGCGCGGCGCCCGGCCCGGTTCCGGCGACCGGGACCCCAGCTCGTCGGCCGGCTGGCGGCTGGTGCCCGGTTCGCTCGGCAGCCGGCTGCTCTCCCGTGACCTCGCCGCCGTGCTCGCGGCCCGGATCGACGCGCTGCCGCCGGACGCCCGCTCGGTGCTGCGCGACGCCGCGGTGATCGGCGACACGGTGCCGACCGGTGCGCTGGAGGCGATGCGCGAGCAGCGCTCCGGCCGGGACGGCCGGCCGTCGGCAGTGGTCGCCGTCGAGCTGGACCGAGCTGTCGAGGAGTTGCTGCAACGCCGGATGCTGCACCGCTCCCGGGTCGGCTACTCGTTCGCGACCCCGCTGATGCGGGAGGCCGCGTACGCCGGGGTGAGCAAGGCGGAGTTGGCCGAGCGGCACGCCGCGTTGGCCCGCTGGGCCGCACCGGCGGACGGGGCCGCGGGCAGCGCCGTGGGCGGGTTCACCGACGAGGCCCGGGACGACTTCGTGGCGACGCACGTGGAGCGGGCCGCGACGCTCGCCGACGCGGTGAAGCTGCGCCCGGACGCGCCGGCGCGGGCGGTGGTGCCGCTCGGCGTCGCCGCGCTGGGTCGGGCCGCCCGCCGGTCGCTGTCCGACGGTGAGCCGGTGTTGGCCGTGGAGTACGCCGAACGCGCCACCGAACTGGCCCGCGACGGGGTGCCGGCGGCCGATCGGGTGGTCCACGCGCGGGCGCTGCTCCAGGTGGGCCGGGTCGCCGACGCGCTGGCGTACGCGGAGAAGATCGCCGCGAACGCGGGGGACGAGGCCACCCGGGTCGGTGCCCTGCTGCTCGCCGGGCAGGCCCAGGAGACACTTGGTGATCAAGGTCGGGCGATGACCGCCTGGCACGAGGCGTTGCAGGTCGCCACTGCCGCGGGGTTGCCCGTGCAGCGGGCGACGGCGATGCGCCGGCTCGGCATGGCCGACTTCGTGGCCGGGCGGCTGAGCCAGGCGAGCAGCCGGTTGGCTGCCGCGTACCAGGTCAGCCTCGGTGCGCAGGACCGGCGCGGGCAGGCGTGGTCGCTGCAGAACCTGGCCTGGGTGACCACCACCAGGGGTGACTTCGCCGGCACCGACGCGGTGCTCGGCCGGGCCGCCCGGCTCTTCGCCGAGCTGAAGGACCCGTACGGGCGGGCCTGGCTGCGCGGCACCACGGCGTTCGCCCGGCTGCTCGCCGGTCGACTCCGCGAGGCGTGCCGGATGGCGCAGGTGTTCCTGCCGTTCGGCGAGCGGGTCGGTGAGGCGTGGGCGGTGGGCACGCTCCGTGCGGTGGCGGCGTTCGCCACCGCCGAGTTGGGCGACCTGGCCGAGGCGGACCGGGAGGCGCGGCGGGCGTACCGGGAGTTCGCCGCCGCCTCCGACGACTGGGGGCGCGGGTTCGCGCTCGTGGTCCGGGCGGTGGTGGCGCGTGGGCTGGGCGAACCGGAGCACGCGGCGGACCTGCTCGCCGACGCCCTGGCGTACGCCGAGCGCACCTCGCACCCGCTGCTCACCGGGATGGCCGGCACGCTGCGCGGCTTCGTGGCGTTGGACCTGGGCGACTGCGAGACCGCCGAGCGGGCGGCCCGCTCGGTGCTGACGGCCGTGGAGCCGCACAACCCGCAGGCCCCCGCCCAGGTGGCACCCCGGGTGCTGCTGGCGACGGCCCGGCTGGCCGCTGGCGACTCGGCGACCGCTGTCGGGCTGCTCGCCCCGGTGGCGACGGCCGCCGCGAACGCGCCCTCGTTGCTGCTCTCCCGCCGTCAGACGATGGCCCAGTACGCGGCGGCCCTGCTCGCGCACGGTCAGCGGGAGCAGGCGTTGGACTGGGCCCGGCGGGCGGTCGCCGCGCCGGCCGAGGACGTGCGTAGCCAGGTGATCGCGGCCAGTGTGCTGGCCGAGGCGCTGGCTGCCTGTGGTTACCCGACGGAGGCGCGGTCCTCCGCGGACGAGGCGGTCCGCCTGGCGTACGCGACCGAGCAGCGCAGCGAACGCGCTGCCGCCAACGCCCTCCGTGCCCGGCTGGCCATCCCCGCCTGACCCTTGGTGACGGCTTCCTGACCGAGCCCTTCGATCGATGGGGCAGGGGCGGAGGTGGCACGGTTTTTGCCGGTTCTGGGGATGTGGTGGTGGGGGTGAGGGGCTAGCGTGTCACCACCGTGTGCCGGTCCACAGTGGGGGCCGTCGCCGTGCCTGGGGAGGCCCTTCATGAAGCTGCCGCGTTCCATCGCGGGCTGGACCATCGCGGTCTTCGGCGTGTTGGCGCTGGTGATGGGGGCGGTCGGGCTGCTCTGGCCGGAGGCGCAGTTGCGCCTGCTCGGGTTCGAGGTGCCGGAGACGCGTGCTGCCGGTGACTACACCGGCACGTTCCTGCTGGCGTCCTCGATGGCGGCGTTCAACATGGGCGTCTACTACCTGCTCGCCACGATCACCGAGTGGCGGGTGTTCTATCGATTCACCGTGGTCTTCCGGCTTGTCACGTTCACCGTGTTCACCATCGCGGTGCTCGCCGACATCGCTCCGGACCGGTTCTTCGGGGTGGCGGCCTGGGAGGGTCTTGGTGCCGTGGCCACCGCCGTCGGCCTGCGCCTGGATGCCCGCCGGGGCGCGTCGGCCGGTGCTGTCGCCTCGTCCGACGCCGCTGCGGTCGCGACGCCCGCCGAGGAGGGTACCGGTTCGGCCGGTGCCGCTCCGGCGGACACGGTGCGCTGAGCCGCCGGCCGGGTTGGGTATTTTCGAGCGGTGACCGACACCCCGACCGGCGGCCCACCGGTGCCGATCGTGCCTGGTCTGACTGATTTGCGGGTCTTTGCCCGGGGTGGGTATGCGACCGTCTACCAGGCCACGCAGATCTCGGTGGGCCGTGAGGTCGCCGTCAAGGTGGAGAACCGGACGCTCGACAGCGAGCGGGACCAGGCCCGTTTCCTGCGCGAGGCGCGGGCTGCCGGCCGGATGTCGTCACACCCGCACGTGGTGGACCTCTTCGACGTCGGGGTCACCGTCGACCAGCACCCCTACCTGATCATGGAGCTCTGCGACGGCTCGTACGCCGAACGGATGCGGACCTCGCCACTCGACCCGGTGGAGGCCCGCGACCTCGGCATCAAGATCGCCGACGCGTTGGCCCACTCGCACGCGGCCGGGGTGCTGCACCGGGACGTGAAACCGGCGAACATCCTCCACTCGGCCTTCAACTCGGCGGTGCTCGCCGACTTCGGGCTGGCCGTGCTCGCCGAGCACCGGGATGCCTCGGTCACCCTGGAGGTGCTCACCCCGGCGTACGCGCCGCCGGAGATGTTCAGCCACAGCCCGCCTTCACCGGCCGTCGACGTGTACGCGCTCTGCGCCACCCTCTACGCGGTGATGCACGGTCGGCCGCCCCGTTGGCAGTCCGAGCGCAACCCCAGCCTGATCACCGTCCTGGAGATGTTCAACCAGCCGCTCCCCGCGCTGCCCGGCGTCCCGGACGAGCTGATCGACGTGCTGCGTGCCGGCATGGCCAACGACCCGGCCGAGCGCCCCTCCGCCCTCGAACTGCACGAGTTGCTCGCCAACCTGCCGTTCGGCCCACCGTCGGCCCCGGTCAGCGGCGCCCCGGTCAGCGGTGGCGCGGTCAGCGGTGGCGGGACCCGCCCCGGCCCGTACGTGTCCACCCAGCCGGTGCCCCGACCGCCCATCGAGGACACCCAGCCGGCGGCCCCCGGTGTCCGACGCTGGCGGCGCTGGTTCCTCGGCGGAGCCGGGGTCCTCGCGCTCGCCGGCTCCGCCACCGCCGGGGCGTGGTTCGCCGACCACGCGGCACCGCCGACCCCGAACCCGACTGTCACCCAGGTCGCCGCACCGGCGACCGGGCTGCTGCCCGGCTGCACCACCGGCGCCGGCACGCCCACAGTGCTGCCCGAGGGGGCCCGGTGCCTGCCCGAGCTGGAGTGCTTCGGCCCGATGCGGATCCGCGGCGACCGCGCCGAGGCGGCCCGGCTGTCCTGCACCGGTCGGCACACCTGGGAGACGTACGCCGAGGGCATCCTGCCGGTGTCCCTGGTGGGCGCCGGCTACGCCGACGTGGTCGCCGCCGAGCAGGTGCGGCAGGTCTGCAGCGCCACCACGTTCCGGTTGACCACCGGGATCACCGAGCCGCGCGGCTGGCACCTGGAGGTGCTGCCCCCGGTCGACGGGAGCATCGACCGGACGTACCGGTGTCTGGCCGGCCGGGGCGCGGACGCGCTCGCCGCGCCCACCCTCACCGGCCGCTGATCCCGTCCGAGCCGCGTCGCCGGTCCCGCACCGCCCGCAGGGCATCCCGACTGTCCAGGGCGTCGAGGGTGTCCGCGTCGATCCCGTACGGCATCAGTTCGGGCGGCCCGGTGGTCGCCGATCGGTCCTCCGGCTCCGGGCCGTCGGCCTGACGGGCGGCGGAGAACGCGACCCCGGCGACCGTCGCCAGCAGGACGCAGAGCAGGGCGAGAACCACGCCGACAAGGTCCTGTCGGCGCCAGACGACAAGCAGGGCCAGCGGCACGAGAGCTCCCAGTGCCGCGAGCACCGCCACCGTCCGCGCGTCGGGCCTGGACAATCGACTCATTCGTCCAGCATGTCGCGACATCGGCGACTGTCAACCGCGCAGTCGGGTCGCCGCGCCGAACCAGCACTCGTTCGGAGCATCCCAGCTGTCCGGTTGGCGTCGCTACGGAGAAGCTTGCGCTGGCTACCCTGAGTGTTCCGCAGGCTGTTTCGTCAGCGAGGTCACCGCATGAACGTGCAGAGTTCCCGGTCCCGGCTCCGTTCGGTCGCGACGACCCTGGCGGTCGCCCTCACCCTCACCCTGGCCGCCGCCGCCGGCTGCGACAGCCGGCAGGAGCCGGAGCTGCCGTCTGTGCAGCAGAAGATCCGTGAGTCGCACATCTACCGGCAGGCACAGCTACGCATCGGCGTCGCCACCAAGGAGCCGTTGATGGGCGACCTGCGCAACGGCCAGCACGTCGGCTTCGACGTCGAGATCGGCAGGTACATCGCCCGCTCCCTGGGCTACGAGGGCGACCAGCGGTTGGAGTTCGTGTCGGTGGCCACCGAGAATCGGATTCCGGCATTGCAGGGCGGCACCGTCGACCTCGTGGTGTCCAGCTTCTCGATGACCGAGGAGCGCGAAAAGCTTGTCAGCTTCGCCGGGCCGTACTTCGTCACCACACAGGAGGTGATGGTGCCGGTCCGCCTCCGGGACCGGATCCGCACCATCGAGGACCTGCGTGACCCGGCCTACAAGGTCTGCACCAGCGGCGGATCCACCACCGAGGCGGAGCTGGAGAAACACGGCGTCAGGACGTTCGTGGTGAAGGACGTCGGGGACTGCGTCGACGGCATCCGGGCTGGCCGGTACGACGCGGTCAGCTCGGACGAGACGATCCTCGCCGGATTCCTGGCCACCTACCCCAGGGAGTTCGAGGTCGTGGACATGCCCTTCGGCACCAGCGAGTTGCTGGGCATCGGCGTGCCGATCGGCGATCCCGCGCTGCGTGACCTCGTCGCGTTCTTCCTGCAACGAAGCTACGAGCGGGGCCGCAACGGGGAGGTGAGCCCCTGGCAGAGCGCGTACAACAGCACCCTGGGCCCGTGGCTGAAGGTCGAGAAACGCCAGCCTCAGCCGCTGAAGGTGCCGAAGCTTGTCGACTTCGACGACAAGGCGCCCGCGAAGTGAGCACGGCGCCGACCACAACCGGCGCCGACGGCCCGGTTCCGCCACCCCGCACGTCCGTGCCGGGCGTCGCCGCCGCACCGGCCACCGACGGTACGGCAGTAGCCGAACCGCCGGCGGGGGCGGTGGACCGCGTCGACCGGCCGGTCGCCGAGCCAGCCGACCCGGTCGTCGCCGACGTCGAGCCCGGGCGGATCCGTTGGGACCCGGCGGAGCGGCGGGCCCGGGCCAGTCAGTCCTTCTGGACGGCACTGGTGGGCGTACCGGCGATCTTCTCGGTGCTCCGCCTCGGGGTGGAGGCGGGCGGCGAACTTCAGACCACACTGCTGCTGGTGGCGAACGTCGGGCCGGTCAACCTGCTCGCCGGCTTCCTGACCACTGCGGCCCGGCTGCTCTCCACCGGCATGGTCGCCGTCTTCGCGCTCGGGGCGGTGCTGGCCGTCGGCGCGGACCGGCTGCCGCCGGGGGCCCGCCGTCGTCCGCTCTTCGCCCGCTGGGCCGACCTCACCCCGGCCTGGGTGGTGCTTGCCGGTTTCCTGCTCGCCCTGATCACCTGGCCGCTGCTCTATCTGCCATTGCTGCTGCCGGCGTTCGCGGCCGCGTTCCAGTTGCGCCCCGGGCGACTGCACCAACGGGTGGTGCCACGACTTGTCATCATCGTCGCACTGCTCGCCGGGTACGGCTGGCTGCTGCTGCCGACGCTGCGGGACGCCGGCAAGCAGGGCGAGCTGTTGGTGTTGGCGCTGCTCGTGGTGCCGCCGCTGCTGGCTCTCTTCATCGCGGGGCCGTTGCCGGGCGTGGTGATCCGGCCGCTGGCGTCGGTGACCGAGGTGGCGATGCTCGCCATGCTGCTCTGGGCCGCGGTGCCGGTGATCAGCACACCGGTGCTGCCGCTCACCGTGACGACGGTGGGCGCGGAGAACGGGCCCACCGAGGACGTCCGCGGGCACGTGATCACCACCGACGACGTCAACATGGTGATCCTGCAGGAGCGGGGTGGGGTGCGGTACGTGCCGGTCGATCGGGTCCGCGCGCAGGTGCTCTGCCCGAGCGAGGAGGAGTTGCCCCGGTACCAGCTGCGCATCCGCGACTTCCACGTCGAGGACTCGCTGCTGGAGGGCATGGGCCGTCGGGTCCGTCCGGTGCACCGCATCGACGCCGCCTGTCGGATCCCCGGCTGAACCAGTGGCGGGCGGCAGGTCCGATCAGTGCGGCAGGCGTGCCGTCGCGTCGGCGGCGTCGGCCAACTCGTCGGCGATCTGGGGGTTTGTCGCGTTGATGGCGGCGGTCCACAGCACGTCGGTGGGTGTGGCGCCGGCCAGCCAGCGCCGCATCGACTCCTGCGCCTCGTCGGGCAGGGGATCCCGGCACGACCAGCCGTTGACGACCTCGGCCAGGTGCCGCGCGGTGTCCTCGCCCGTGGTGAGCGCGAACTCGGCCAGGTACGGCCCGAGGTCGATCTGCAGCCCGGCGACCGCCTCCAGCAGGTTCCAGGCCGAGGTGGTGGACGGGAACTCCCCGAGGGTCCGTCGCCACCAGCCGAGGAGGAACCGCTCGACGGCGGCCCGCTCGGCGGCCGGCCAGCCGGGCCACTGGTCCCGGATCCGCTCGGTGGCCGCCTCCGGTGGCAGGTGTGGCAGCTCGCCACCGGCGAACGCGTCGAGCAACCGGGGCAGCAGGTGCGGGATCTCGGTCCCGTCCCCCCAGGTGCCCCGATTGCCCAGGTAGGACTCGAGCTGGTCGGTGGTCAGCTTCCGCAGCGGGGTAGCCGCGAAGCGGGCCAGGTACGCCGGGTCCACGCAGTGCGGGCAGGCCTCCATGTCGGCGGGCATCCGGTGGTGGGCGAAGGCGCCGTAGAGCCCCTCCACCAGCCGGTCGAACTCGACGTCGTCGCGCACGGGCTCAGTATTTCCGACGCGGCGGTCGGACGGTGCCCGCATATGCAGACCAAATGTATATGCTGTGGCAATGACGAAGGCGTCCATGCAAGAGGCGAGCTATCTGATCCTCACCGCGCTCGTCGAGGCCCCCCGGCACGGTTACGCGGTCCTCGACGAGGTCCGCCGAATCTCCGACGGGCGCGTCGACCTGCGCGCCGGCACCCTCTACGCGGCGCTGGACCGGCTGCGTACCGAAGGCCTCGTCGACATCGAGCGCGAGGAGCAGGTGCAGTCCCGGTTGCGTCGGTACTACCGACTCACCGCCGCCGGGGTGCAACGCCTGGCCGAGGAGTCGGCGCGGCTGCGGAGCAACGCCGACGCGGCGAGCGTGCGGCTACGCCGTGCCGGCCTCATCTTCGAAGGCGGTGTGGCATGACGTTGCACCAGGCATACCGGTGGCTGCTGGCCTGCTACCCCCGCGCGTACCGGCGGCAGTACGAGGACGAGTTGATCGGGGTGTTGCTCGACGACGCCGCGCCGGGCCAGCGCAGACCGGCCGCACGAGACGTGCTCGCACTGCTCGGTGGGGCGGTGCGGGCGCACGTCCGACAGGTCGGCGCCCGGTTCTCGGTCGACGCGTGGCGGGATGCGGCGCAGCTGCTCGGCCTTGTCGCCGCGCTGCTGTTGTTCGTGCGCGACGCGCGCGTTCCGGTGCTGCACCTCGCCATGTTCGCGGAGAGCTATCCCGACGGGATCGGTGAGGAGTTCGTCTTCTGGCCGGTTGGTCTCGTGGCGGCGCTGTGGCTCGTCGTTGCGGTGTTCGCCGCATCCGGGTGGGGCCGGGCCGCAGCCGCCATCGCCGTTGGCGGCGCGGCGTTCGAGGTGGTTCGGGTCGCTGAGGCCTACCTGCAGTACTCGACTGTCTTCAACCTCTGGCCGGCCGTGGTCGCCGCGCTGGTCCCGCTGGCCCTCGCCGTCCGCGCTCCCCGTTCCGCCACTGCCACCCTCGCACGCTGGCGGCTCGGCACACTGGCGGCGGCGACGCTTGTCAGCGTCGGTGCGCCGAGCATCGCCCTGCTGACCGCCGCGGACAGCTCGACGTCGCCCATCTACGGCTCGTTGGTATTCACCGTCGGTGTCGGTCGGGTCGAGGCGATCCTGCTGAGCACCGGATACCTGCTCTTCGCCATTGCCGTCCTGTCGACGCCGACGGTGCTCCGACTGCGCCTGCTCGCGCTCGTCGTTCCGGTCGGCGTCATCCTGCTGCTCACCCGGGTGGGGCTCGGGACTCCCGGGACGTTCCTGGAGCGCTCCGGCCACGACGGTGTCCTCGATGCGCTCACCTGGGCGCAGTGGTCGACGCTGGTGCTGGCCCCCGTGTTGCTCTTCGCGGTGGCCGTGGTGATCCTGCACCACCGCGAGCGGCCGGGGACGTCCGAAGCGTAGGCAGGACGCGGACCGCAGGTGATCGACTCGGTTCTCGTGAAAGTCGGGGCATCGATGGGCCGTGGACACCCCCGGCTCAAAGAAACCGAGTCGATCATCCGGGCCGGGCAGACCGGGCAGGCCGGGCAGGCCGGGCAGGCCGGGCGGGCCGGGCAGGCCGGGCGGGTCGGCTCAGTAGGACTTCTCCTGACCGAGGACGTGCTGGGCCACGAAGTTGAGGATCATCTCCCGACTGACCGGGGCGATCCGGCCGGCCCGTACCGCACCGAGCAGCGTGGCCACCCCGTACTCGGTGGTCATGCCGGCCCCGCCGAGCACCTGGACGGCGGTGTCGACAGCGAGGGCTGCTGCCTCGCCGGCCGCGTACTTGGCCATGTTGCCGGCCACCCCGGCTTCCAGGTCGCGGCCCGCGTCGTACAGGGTGGCAGCCTTCTGGATCATCAGGCGGGCCAACTCCACCTGCACCGCCGCGTGTGCCAACGGATGGGACACGCCCTGGTGCGAGCCGATGCTCCGGCCACCCCAGACCTTGCGGGTCGCGGTGTACTCGCTGGCCCGCTCGATGGCGTAGCGGCCGGTGCCGGCACCCATCGCGGCCACCGTGATCCGCTCCGGGTTGAGCCCGGCGAAGAGCGCCGGCAGTCCGGCGTCCAGCGACTCACCGAGCAGCGCGTCGGCGGGGAGCCGCACGTCGTCCAGGTAGAGCAGGAACTGGTTCTCCGGGGACACGATCTCCATGTCCAGTTTGGACCGGGTCAGCCCGGCGGCGTCGGTCGGCACCAGGAACAGCGCCGGCTTGAGCTTGCCGGTGGCGGAATCCTCGGTACGGGCCACCACCAGGACGTGGCCTGCCTCGTCGACCCCGGAGATGTAGCACTTGCGGCCGTTGAGCAGCCACCCGTCGCCGTCGCGACGGGCGACAGTGCCCAGCCGGTGGAAGTTGGAACCGGCCTCCGGCTCGGTGATCGCGAAGACGATCTTCTGGGAGCCGTCGGCGAGGCCGGGCAGGTGCCGCTTGCGCTGCTCCTCGGTGCCGTGCCGGTTGAGCACTGTCGCCGCGATGGCGGGAGAGACCACGAGCAGCAGCAGCGGGCACCCCGCCGCCGCCAGCTCCTCGCAGACGATGGCCAGCTCGGTGATGCCGCCGCCACCACCGCCGTACTCCGTGGGGATGTTGACCCCCAGGTAGCCGAGCCGTCCCGCCTCGGCCCACAGCTCGGTGGTGTGTTCCCCCGATTTCGCTTTCGCCACGAAATAGGAATGACCGTAGCGGCGGCCCAACGCCCGCACGGCGTCGCGGAGCTGGTCCTGCTCGGGGGTGAGGTCGAAGGTCATCAAGGGGTTCTCCTCATCAGTCTTCGATGACGGCAAGCACGGCGCCGGTGCGTACCTGACCGCCGGCCGGCACCGGCAACTCGGCGACCACACCGTCGGCGGGGGCGAGCACCTGATGTTCCAGCTTCATCGCTTCCAGGGTGAGCAGCGGATCGCCGGCCGCGACCCGCTGGCCCACCTCGACGTGCACCCGGGTCACCACGCCGGGCAACGGCGCGAGCAGCGAACCGGCCGCCAGCTCCACTGTGGGCAGCGGGAGACGCGGCAGCTCGGTCAGGCTCGCCGCCCCCGCCGGGCCGTCCACGAACACCTCCGAACCCACCCGGTGTACGCGCAACTGCCACCGGCTCTCCAACACGGTGAGCACCACCCGGTCCGGGGTGGCCTCCTCCAGCCGGGCCGGTATCTCGCTGGCCGGATCCGTCGACCACTCGGCGAGGCCGCCGTCCCGAGCCAGCCGGTAGCGGACCTCGATCTCCCGCCCGGTCCGATCGGCGTACCGGGCCACCTGCGGAAACGCCGGCACGTTGCGCCAACCCGAGGGGAGCCCGGCGAGCACGGGGGCGCTCGCCCGACGCGCGGCGGCCGAGGCCAGCGCGGCGGCCAGCGCCGCCACCGGCAGCAGCTCGGCGGGCAGCAGCGGTTCGAACACCTCCGCATGCCGATCGAGGAAGCCGGTGTCGACCTCCAGCGCGGCGAAGTCGGGGCTGCGCAGCACCCGGACCAGCAGATCCCGGTTGGTGGTCACGCCGTGCAGTTCGGCCCGCGCGAGTGCGCCGGCCAGCGCCCGGGCCGCCTCGGCGCGGGTGGGCGCCCAGGCGATCAGCTTGGCCAGCATCGAGTCGTAGTGCACGCTCACGCTCGACCCGGCCAGCACACCGGAATCCAGGCGCAGGCCCTTCGTCGGGGTGAACTCGCTGGTCAACCCGGGGATCGTGAATCGGTGCAGGGTGCCGGTGACCGGGCGGAAGTTCTGGGCCGGATCCTCGGCGCAGAGCCGTACCTCGATTGCGTGACCGTCGGCCGGCGGAGTTGTCGTGAGCGGTAGCGGCTCACCCTCGGCGACAAGCAGTTGCAGCCGGACCAGGTCCAGCCCGGTGACCGCCTCGGTGACCGGGTGCTCGACCTGGAGGCGGGTGTTCATCTCCAGGAAGTGGAACTGGCCGTCGGGGGCGAGCAGGAACTCGACAGTGCCGGCGCCCACGTACTCGACCGCCCGGCCGGCGGCCACCGCCGCGGCGTGCAGCCGGTCCCGCAGCTCCGGCGTCAGGACCGCGGGAGCCTCCTCGACGATCTTCTGGTGCCGGCGCTGGATCGAGCAGTCACGCGCCCCGAGGGCCACCACAGTGCCGTGGGTGTCGCCGAAGATCTGCACCTCGACGTGCCGGCCGCGCTCGACGTACCGCTCGATGAAGACCGTGCCGTCGCCGAACGCCGCAGCCGCCTCGCGGCGCGCGGAGGCGACGGCCTCCGCGAGCCCGTCCGGGTCGCGGACCACCCGCATGCCCCGGCCGCCGCCGCCCGCTGTGGCCTTGACCAGCACGGGGTAGTCGGTGACCTGCCCGGCGTCGGTCCACGTGGGCAGCATCGGCACGCCCGCGTCGGCGAGCAACGCCTTGGCGGCCATCTTGTCGCCCATCGCGGCGATCACCTTGGCCGGCGGGCCGACCCAGGTCAGCCCGGCGTGCTCGGCGACCCGCATGGCGAACTCGGCGTTCTCGGCCAGGAATCCGTAGCCGGGGTGCACGGCGTCCGCGCCGGACCGGCGGGCCGCTCGCAGGATCTGCACCATGTCCAGGTACGTCTCGGCAGGCGTGTTTCCCGGCAGGTGTACGGCCAGGTCGGCCTCGGCGACGAACGGCGCGTCGGCGTCCGCGTCCGAGTACGCGGCGATCGTGGTGATGCCGAGCGTGCGGCAGGTGGCAAAGATCCGACGGGCGATCTCACCCCGGTTGGCAACAAGCAGTCTCTGGATCATCCGCGTAGCCCTCTCACATCCGGAAGACGCCGAAACCGTCGGCGCCCTTCACCGGTCCGCTGTGGATCGCCGAGAGGCAGAGCCCGAGGACGGTACGGGTGTCCCGGGGATCGATCACCCCGTCGTCGTAGAGCCGGCCGGAGAGGAAGAGCGCGCCCGACTGCGACTCGATCTGCTGCTCGACCATCATCCGCATCGCGGTGTCGGACTCCTCGTCAAAGGAGCGTCCCCGGGCAGCGGCGGCCTGCCGGGCCACGATGGACAGCACCCCGGCGAGCTGGGCCGGGCCCATCACCGCCGACTTCGCGTTCGGCCAGGTGAACAGGAACCTCGGCTCGTACGCCCGACCGCACATGCCGTAGTTGCCGGCACCGTACGAGGCGCCCAGGTTCACCGTCAGGTGCGGCACCGTCGAGTTCGACACCGCGTTGATCATCAACGCGCCGTGCTTGATGATGCCGCGCTGCTCGTACTCGGTGCCCACCATGTAGCCGGTCGTGTTCTGCAGGAAGATCAGCGGCGTGTCGGCAGCGTTCGCGAGCTGGATGAACTGGGCCGCCTTCTGCGCCTCCGCGCTGAACAGCACCCCCCGGGCGTTCGCCAGCACGCCCACCGGGTACCCGTGCAGCTCGCCCCAGCCGGTGACGAGCGCGTCCCCGTACGCCGGCTTGAACTCGTCGAAGTCGCTGCCGTCCAGGATCCGGGCCAGCACCTCGCGCGGGTCGAACGGCACCTTCAGGTCGGCACTGGTGATGCCGAGCAGCTCCTCCGGGTCGTACTTCGGCGGTTGCGGCACCGCCGTCCGCGGCGACGGGCCGTGCTTGCGCCAGTTCAGCCGGCGTACGCACTGCCGGGCCAGCCGGATGCCGTCGCGCTCGTCGGAGGCCAGATAGTCGGCCAGCCCGGACGTGCCGGCGTGCATCTCCGCGCCGCCCAACGACTCGTCGTCGGTGACCTCGCCGGTCGCCATCTTCACAAGCGGCGGCCCGGCCAGGTAGACCTGCGACCGGTCCCTGATCATGATCACGTGGTCGGACATCCCCGGCACGTACGCGCCACCGGCAGTGGCGTTGCCGAAGACCACGCTGACAGTGGGGATGCCCGCCGCCGAGAGCCGGGTCAGGTCCCGGAACACCCGACCACCCGGGATGAAGATCTCCGCCTGGGTGGGCAGGTCCGCCCCGGCCGACTCGACAAGGTTGACCATCGGCAGCCGGTTGGCCAGGGCGATCTCACCGGCCCGCCGGGTCTTGGCGAGCGACCACGGGTTGACCGCGCCACCGCGTACCGTCGGGTCGTTGGCGACGATCAGGCACTCCACACCCTCGACCACACCGATGCCGGTGACCACGCTGGCCCCGACCGGGAAGTCGGTGCCGTACGCGGCGACAGGTGACAGCTCCAGGAACGGGCTGTCCGCGTCCACAAGCAGCTCGATCCGCTCCCGGGGGAGCAGCTTGCCGCGCTTGTGGTGCCGGGACACGTACTTCTCGCCGCCGCCCGCCCGCGCCTGGTCCAGCGCGGCGTCCAGCTCGGCAAGCCGCTCCAGCAGTGCGGCCCGGTTCGCCGCGTACCCGGGAGCGGCCGGGTCGACCGCGCTGTCCAGGATGCTCACAGTGGCTCCTTCGTTCGCGACTGCGGGGCTCGCAGACCCGGCTCACTCCTCGCGCTCACAGGCCCATGCCCTTCGCGATGATCTCGTTCATGATCTCGGTGGTGCCGCCGCCGATGCCCAGGATCCGGGCATCGCGGTAGTGCCTCTCCACCTCGGCGTCGCGCAGGTAGCCGAAGCCGCCGTGCAGTTGCAACGCCTGGTCGACGACGTGGTCGCAGGCGGCCACCGCCACGTTCTTCGCCATCGCCACCTCGGTCACCACCGGCTCACCGGCGGCCACCCGGGCGGCCACCTCGTGCACGTACGACCGGGCCGCCTCGGCCCGGGTGTGCATCTCGGCCAACCGGTGCCGGATCAACTGCCGGCTCGCCAGTGGACGCCCGAAGGTCTCCCGGTCCCGGCACCAGCGCGTCGCCAGCTCGACGCAGCGCTGCGCCGTCGCGTACGCCTGGGTCGCCAGCGACAGCCGCTCCGCGGCGAAGTGCTGCATGATCGCCAGGAAGCCGGTGTTCTCCGCGCCGACCCGGTTGGCGACCGGCACCCGCACATCCGCGAAGAACAGCTCGGCGGTGTCCGAGCAGTGCCAGCCCAGCTTCTCCAACCGGCGCCCCACCGTGAAGCCGGGCGACCCCTTGTCGATGACCAGCAGGGTCAGTCCACCGCTGCCGGGGAATCCGGTGCACACAGCTGTGGTCACGAAGTCGGCCCGGTGCCCGCTGGTGATGTACGCCTTCGACCCGTTCACCACGTAGTGGTCGCCGTCCCGGCGGGCGGTCGTGCGGATGCCGGCCACATCCGAACCGCCGTCCGGCTCGGTGATCGCCAACGCGCCGATCATCGTGCCCGCCAGGGTGGGCCGGACGTACCGCTCGATCAGATCGTCGTCGCCCGGGGACGCGGTGCCGCCGAGCCGACCGCCAAGCGACCCACCGGTGCGGGCACCGGCCGCCGCGACGAGGTGCGGCACCGCGATGCCGTGCGTGAACAGGGCCGCCACCAGCCCCGACGAGCCGCCGGAGCGGATCAACTCCTCGGTCACGATGATCGTGTCGAGCAGGTCGCCGCCGCTGCCGCCCACCGACTCGGGGAAGCCGATGCCGAGCAGGCCGAGCTTCGCGGCGCTCGCGTGCAACGCCCGGGGCACCTCGCCGGCCCGCTCCCAGTCGTCCAGGTGCGGCAGCACCTCCCGGGTCACGAAGGCCCTTGTCAACTCGCGTAGCTGCCGCCGCTCCGGCGTGTCCACGATGCTCACGGCGTCACCCCCGGCGGCACATCGGCGGGCAGGTCGACGATGCGGGCGCGCAGCAGCTCCCCGAGCGCCTTGGCCTGCGGGTCGAACCGGGTGGACGCGGCCACCCCCGCCCCGAGCAGGCCCTCGATCACGAAGTTGACAGCGCGCAGGTTCGGCAGCTCGTAGCGCCGCACCGACAGCGGCGCGGTCTCCGGCAACAGCTCGGCCAGCCGCTCGACGGTCAGCCAGGCGCGCAGCCACGCGTACCCGGCGTCGGTCCGGGCCCAGACCCCGAGGTTGGCGTCACCGCCCTTGTCGCCCGAGCGCGCGCCGACCAGTTCGCCGAGCGCCCCGCGCCAGGTCGGGCCGCCGACCGGCGCGACGCCGTCGGGGACCGTCTCGTCCACGGGTACCGGCGCGGTGCGGATCGGTGGGGCGATCGGCACCCGCTCACCACCGGGCAGCACCGCGACGTGCGCCACCGCGTCCTGCGGCACCGCGTCGGCGGTGAAGACGCCGTACGGGGTCGCGTCGCCGGGCAGGGTGGTCAGCGTGCAGCCCGGGTACGAGGCCAGCGCCAACTCCACAGCGGCGGCCGAGAAGGCCCGCCCGGCTCGCGCCCTGTCGACGTCGCGCAGGTGTACGTGCAGCAGGGCGCTGGCGGCCTCGGTGTCGGCGGCGTCCGGGTGGTCGGTCCGGGCCAGCGTGAACTCCAGCCCGTCCTTCCCCACCGCCTCCTCGACCTGCCCGCGGACCAGGGCGGCCTTGGCCTCGATGTCGAGTCCGCAGAGGACGAAGGTCATCGAGTTGCGGAAGCCGCCGAGGTTGTTGACGCCCACCTTGAGCGTTGGCGGCGGCGGGGTGCCCCGGACGCCGGAGACCCGGACCCGGTCCGGCCCGTCCTGGCGCAACGCCACGGTGTCCAGCCGGGCCACCACGTCCGGCCCCAGGTACGCAGGCCCACCGATCTCGTAGAGCAGCTGTGCGGTGACCGTCTCCACAGTGACAGCGCCGCCGGTGCCAGCGTGTTTGGTGAGCACCGTCGAGCCGTCCGGATGCACCTCGGCGATCGGAAATCCGGGTCGGTGCCCACCGTCGGGCAGTTCGGTGAAGAAGCTGAAGTTGCCACCGGTGACCTGTGCGCCGCATTCGATCAGGTGCCCCGCGACTGTTGCCCCGGCCAGTTCGTCGAGGTCGTCGCGGCTCCAGCCGTAGTGCGCGATGGCCGGGCCGGTCACCAGCGACGCGTCGGTGACCCGGCCGGTGACCACCACGTCCGCTCCGCCGTCCAGGCAGGCCGCGATGCCGAACGCGCCGAGGTAGGCGTTCACGCTCAACGCGTCCGGTCGCCCGATGGCGTCGCCCTCGACGTACCCGACCTGGGCCGGTAGGCCCAGCCGGCCGGCGAGCGCGCCGATGGCGGCGGCCAGACCGGCCGGGTTCAACCCGCCGGCGTTCGTCACGATCCGCACCCCCCGTTCCAGGGCGGTGCCGAGGCACGTCTCCAGTTGCCGCAGGAAGGTCTTCGCGTAGCCCAGGTTCGGGTCGCGCAGCCGATCCCGGGCGAGGATCAGCATGGTCAGCTCGGCCAGGTAGTCACCGGTCAGCACGTCCAGTTCGCCGCCGTCGAGCATCTCCTGCCAGGCGGTGAACCGGTCACCGTAGAAGCCGGAGGCGTTGCCGATCCGGATCATGTAGGCGTGCCGTCTTCGCCGACGGGCCTCCGGCCGTCGCCGGGCGGCCCGGCGAACGCCTGCGCCACGTCGAGCCACTCGTCTGCGACCGGCCCGGTGGCGACCAGGGCGAGGTCCGCGCGGTGTCGGCGCTGGGTGACGAGCAGGCAGAAGTCCAGGGCGGGCCCGCTCAGCCGGTCGGCGGCGTCCGCCGGACCCCAGGTCCAGAGGTCGCCGCCGGGCCCGACCAGCTCGACCCGGATCGGCGTCGTCGGGATGTCCCGGCCGTGGGCGGCGAAGCCGTTCCCGAGGGTACGCACACCGAGGTGCGCGATGTGCCGGAGCCGGTCGCTCGCGGGTCGGACGACGCCGAGCGCCTCGGCCACGTCCTCGCCGTGCGCCCAGGTCTCCATGATCCGGGCGGTCGCCATCGAGGTGGCCGACATCCGGGTGCCGAACCACTGCAGTTTCTCGCCGGCCGGGACGGCGGCCAGCGCGTCGGCGAGCGCCGTCCGGCCGGCCCGCCAGCGGGCGAGCAGCTCCGCCGGTGGGGCGAGGAACTCCTCGGCGCCGTCGTCGGCCATCCGCGTCGGGTCGGGTGCGGCGGTCACCGCCGCGAAGAACGCCTCGGTATCGGTGGCCGCCAGCAGCGACACGTGATCGGTCCAGGCGAGGTGGGCGATCTGGTGCCCGATGCTCCAGCCCGGCGCGAGGGTCGGGCGGGCCCAGTCGGCCGCCGGCAACGGCGCCACCAGGCGATCCAGTTGGGCGGACTCGGCGGCCAGATCCGCGAGCAGGTCGGTGTGGTCGACCATGGGTGCCTCCGGTCGGTAGTGGCCGGCGTGGCCGGCGGTCAGGGCGTGAGCACTGTGGCGAGTTGGCGCTTCCAGGTGCTCAGCAGGGCAGCACGGCGGGTCGAATCGTCGCTGAGGAGGTTGGCCACCCCGAGCCCGCGGAGCAGGTCGAGAGTGGCCTGGACCGCCTCGCGGACGCCGGGTCGGCGCTCGTCGACACCGAGGAGCGCCACGGTGAGGAGGTGCATCTCCCGGCCGACAGTGGCCTCCAGTGGCACCAGGGCGTCGCGGAGTTCCCGGTCGGTCCGGGCGGCGACCCAGAGTTCGAGAGCCGCCACGAACAGTGGCCCGGTGAACGCCACGCCGAGCAGGTCGATCACCCGGTCCAGCCGCTGCGGGCCGGCCGGCAACGCCTCGGCCTCGGTGCGTAACTCGGCGGCCCGCCGCTCGGCGAGATGACCCACGGCGGCCGTCACCAGGGCCGCCTTGGTCGGGTAGTGGTGCAGTTGGGCGCCGCGCGAGACACCGGCCCGCGCGGCGACGACTGTGGTCGTGGTGCCGGACCAGCCGTGCTCGATCAGGCAGTCGACTGTCGCGTCCAGCAGCCGGGCCTGGGTGGCACGGCTGCGTTCCTGCTGAGGGACGCGCGTCGATGCGGTGGACACGGGAACAGCCTGCTGCCTCCGAAACAAACAGTCAAGACTGACTTTTTTTGTGTGCCGCGTTGCCGCACTGAACTCGCGGCGGTGGGGGGACGTGGCTCAGCGGTTGGCCTGCGGTGTGCTTCCTTCGGAGCTGATGTCGCAGACGAGTCAGCTCTGAAGGCACGCTCACCCAGGTCCCCGACCGGCCGGGTCAGCGGCCGTCGCGGGGGCCGAAGACGGCCAGCGCGTCGGCGTCGCTGTGCTCGGAGCGCAGGTACTCGTCGGCCCACGCCGCCGCGTCGGGGAAGGTGGACTCCGCGGCCACCCGGGCGCACGCCGCGTCCACGTCGAAGGCGGTGCGGCGCAGTTGGACGCCCGGCCCGAGCAGCGCCCACCACGCGCCCGCACCCCCGTACGGCATGCCGATGCTGCCCGGGTTGACCACCAGACGTCGATCGACCAGCCGGGTGAACGGCATGTGGGTGTGGCCGCAGACCACCGTCGAGACCTCCGCCGGGAGGCCCGCGAACACCTCCGCCCAGCGGGACATCCGGGAGTCGACGAGCACCACCTCCTCGTCGTCACGAGGGGTCGCGTGACAGAACAGCGTCAGCCCGAGACCGTCGATCTCGACAGTCGCCGTCGCCGGCAGGGCCGCGAGTCGGGCCACCTGGTCCTCGCGGAGCTGCCCGGCCGCCCAGTTGGACACCTCGAAAGCGGCGGGCCGGCCGGCCCGCGCGTCGACCAGCTCACGTTCGCAGTTGCCGCCCACCCAGCAGACCCGGTCACCCAGGTTGGCGAGCACGTCCAGCACCTCGACCGGCTGCGGGCCGGACGCGATGTCGCCGGTCAGCACGAGGAGGTCGGCGGCGGCGACGTCCGGCTCGGCCAACACGGCCTCCAGCGCGGGGAGTACGCCGTGAATATCGGAGAGGACAGCAACTCTGTTCACCATGGCCCCACCCTCACCGCTTCGGCCGTCCCCGAGCCAGCATTTCTGCGGCGGGCAGACGAAACGTCCCCGCCGCCCGTCGGTGACGGAAGGCGGGGACGCGACGTACCGCTCAGATCAGACGCGGGCGCGACGGGCCAGGCGCTCCGGGTCCAGGATGATGATGCTCTTGCCGTCCAGCCGCAGCCAGCCGCGCGAGGCGAAGTCGGCGAGCGCCTTGTTGACCGTCTCCCGGGAGGCGCCGACGAGCTGGGCGATCTCCTCCTGGGTGAGGTCGTGGGTCACCCGCAGGACGCCACCGTCGCGGGTGCCGAACCGGCCAGCCATCTGGAGCAGGTTCTTCGCGACCCGACCCGGCACGTCCGTGAAGATCAGGTCGGCGAGCGAGTCGTTCGTCCGCCGCAGGCGTCGGGCGAGCACCCGAAGCAGCTGCTCGGCGATCTCCGGCCGGTTGGCGAGCCAGGGCCGCAGCGCCTGCTTGCGCAGTCGTACCAGGCGGGTGTCCGTTACCGCGGTGGCGGTCGCCGTACGCGGACCCGGGTCGAAGAGCGACAGCTCACCGACCATGTCCGAGGGC
Organism: Micromonospora sp. NPDC049047; assembly: GCF_040649135.1. Classification (NCBI taxonomy): domain Bacteria; kingdom Bacillati; phylum Actinomycetota; class Actinomycetes; order Micromonosporales; family Micromonosporaceae; genus Micromonospora; species Micromonospora sp. NPDC049047. The sequence continues at coordinate 105,771 of NZ_JBEZEY010000011.1, read as the reverse complement.
CCCATCACCGCGATCAGGTTCTGCCGGCCGTCCGCGGCGCGCCGACCAACCTTGATCTTCCCGGACAGCAGGATATAGAGGCTGTCACCGGGCTCGCCCTCATTGAAGACGACCTCGCCCTTGCGGACCTCGATCGTCTCCATCTCCTTGGCAAGCGCCTCGGCAGCTTCCGGGTCGACACCCTGGAAGATCCCGCTGCGGGCAAGTACCTCGTCCATCGCGCACCTCCGGTTACGCGGGCCGTCCGTCGGCCGGGGTCGCCGTCCGCTGATCCCCTCGCGCGCCGCCAAGTCTAGGCGCACATGAGCATGAATCAGAGGTCGCCCCTGGAATCTTGATCGTTGGGCGTAACCTGCCCGACGTGCTGAGCGAGCCGACTCTGACCAGTCGCCCCGAGGACGGGTGGGACATCCCGCTGCTCCTGTGGCGCGCCGACGGACCCCTACGCGCCGTCAGCAGCGGCCCACTCGGCGGTGGAATCGGCGCCCGACACTGGGTGCTGAACGCGACGGTGCCGATGTCGTACGACCGGGACGACCCGGCCGCCCACCTGAGCGCGCTCGCCGCCGACCTCGCCCTCGACGGACCCGGCGTCGGTCTGCTGACCGGCGTCGACGTGGCCGAGGTGGTGGCGCGGACCGACACCGGGGTGCGGGCCTGGGCGACGGTCGGGCTCGGCACGCCGCTGCTCGCGGCCGCGCCGGCCCCGGTCGAGCTGGCCCACCGGGTCGGCACCGTCAACATCGTGGTGTACGTGCCGGCCCGACTCGCCGACTCGGCGCTCGTCAACGCGGTGGCCACGGCGACCGAGGCGAAGACCCAGGCGATCACTGAACTCGGGTTGCCGGGGACCGGCACCCCGACCGACGCGGTCACGGTGCTCTGCCCGGTCGACGGGCCGGAGGCCGCGTACGGGGGGCCGCGCTCCACCTGGGGTGCCCCGCTCGCCCGAGCGGTGCACGCGGCGGTGCGCGCCGGGGGTGCGCGGGCAGTCGTGCCCTGGTCAGAGCAGTTCCGGGGCTGAACTTCCAGCCGATCGGCTGTCGTCGGCGCGTTGTCGGCCCGGTAGGGTCGCGAGCGATGTATTCTCCGACCCCTCCCGCGTCCCGCCGGCGTCGCCACGTCGTCCTCGGCCTCGCCGCGTTGTTGGCCACCCTGCTCGCCGCCGGCTGCGGCAGCGACCCCGGCGGCGCCCCCGCCCCCGTCTGGCAGCCCGGTGCCGGCGGCGGTGGCACCGGCGCTCCGGTGACCACCACTGGCCCGGAGGATTCCGCCGCGGGCGGCGTGATCTCGCTCTCCGCCACCGGCGACATCATCATGGGCAACGCGCCGAGCCGACTGCCCGCCGGCGGCGGCAAGGGGTTCTTCGCCTCCGTCACCGAGGCGCTCAAAGCCGACCTGGTGATGGGCAATCTGGAAGAGCCGCTGACCGTGGACACCGGCACCGGCAAGTGCGGGGCCAACTCCACCCGCTGCTTCCAGTTCCGGGCCCCACCGGAGTACGCAGCGCACCTGCGCGACGCCGGCTTCCACGTGCTCAACCAGGCCAACAACCACGGCTACGACTACGGGCCGAAGGGCTACCAGAACACCCAGCAGGCGCTGGAGAAGTACGACCTGAAGCACACAGGTGCGCCGGACCAGATCACAGTGGTCGACGTCAAGGGCGTCAAGGTCGCGGTGGTCGGCTTCTCGTCGTACGTCTGGTCCAACAGCCTTGTCGACATCGCCACGGCGAAGACGGTGATCGCCAAGGCCGCCACCATGGCCGACCTGGTCGTGGTGCAGGTGCACATGGGTGGCGAGGGAGCGGAGAAGACCCGGGTCAAGCCGGGCACCGAGATGTTCCTGGGCGAGAACCGGGGCGACCCGGTCAAGTTCTCACACGCGATGATCGACGCCGGTGCCGATCTGATCGTCGGGCACGGGCCGCACGTGCTGCGCGGCATGGAGTTCTACCAGGGGCGGCTGATCGCGTACAGCCTCGGCAACTTCGCCGGCGGCGGCAACTCGCTCAACAACGACGGCCGCCTCGGGTGGGGCGGGGTGCTGAAGGTGTCGCTGAAGCCGGACGGCGCCTGGGCCGGTGGCTCGTTCACCTCGACGTACATGAACGACGCCGGTAAGCCGACGCTCGACCCGAACGACCGGGGCCTGGGCCTGATCGGCGACCTGAGCCGGAGCGACTTCCCGAAGAGCGGTGCCCGGTTCGACGGTCCGGGCAAGATCTCCCCGCCCACGGGCGGCTGACCCGGGGGAGCGGCCGGGGCGCGACGTAGGCTGACCGTCGTGACAAGTAGTCCCCCCGGCGTCAGCGAGACCGACCTCGGGCGCACACGCCGCGCCCGCAAGATCGGCCGGGTGCTCGCCGAGACGCATCCCGACGCGCACTGCGAACTGGACCACTCAAGCGCGCTGGAGTTGTCCGTCGCCACGATCCTGTCCGCGCAGTGCACGGACAAGAAGGTCAACGAGGTCACTCCGAAACTCTTCGCCCGTTACCCGAGCGCCGCCGCGTACGCCGGGGCCGACCGTGGCGAGATGGAGGAGTTGATCCGGCCCACCGGCTTCTACCGGAACAAGACCGACTCGCTGATCAAGCTCGGTCAGGCTCTCCTCGACCGGTACGACGGCCGCGTCCCCGGCCGGCTCGCCGACCTGGTGACGCTGCCCGGGATCGGCCGGAAGACCGCAAACGTGATCCTCGGCAACGCCTTCGACGTACCCGGCATCACCGTCGACACGCACTTTCAGCGGCTTGTGCATCGCTGGGGGCTGACCAGCGAGACCGACCCGGTCAAGATCGAGCACGCGATCGGCGCGATGTACCCGAAACGCGACTGGACCATGCTGTCGCACCGGATCATCTTCCACGGGCGACGGGTCTGCCATGCCCGCAAGCCCGCCTGCGGCGCGTGCACACTGGCGAAGCTCTGCCCCTCGTACGGCACCGGCCCGACCGAGCCCGCCGCCGCCGCGAAGCTGCTCAAGGGCCCTCGGGCGCGGGACCTGGCGGTGGCCGCCGGGGTCGATCCGGAGCTGGTGCCCGCCCAGGCGATCGCCGCGGAGGTGCCGTGAACCGCCGCCTCGCCCTGGTGATCCTGCCGCTGCTGCTGACCCTCGCCGGCTGCACGAGCGGCGCGGACGACGGCGCTCCGACCCCCAGCCGGGCCGCGGCCGAGCGACCATCGCCGTTCCGGGACTGCTCCACGCTGCGCACACCGCCCAGGGCCACGTCGTCCGGCTCCGCCACGACTGCCGCGCCCGACCCGGCGGCCTCCGCTACCGGTGGGGCCCCCACGGCCGGCGCCGCTGGCGGTAAGGCGCTGCCGGAGCTGACGCTCGCCTGCTTCACCGGCGGTGCCCCCGTCGCCCTGCGGGACGTGGCCGGTCCCGCGGTGATCAACGTGTGGGCCTCCTGGTGCCCGCCATGCCAGAAGGAGCTGCCCGCCTTCCAACGCCTCAGTGAGCGGGCCGCCGGTCAGCTCCAGGTGATCGGGGTCAACAGTCGGGACAGCCGCAGTGCGGCGCAGTCCCTCGGGGAGGACTTCGGCATCCGGTTCCCGATCCTCGTCGACCAGGGTGAGGCCCTGCAACGCCAGCTGGAGCGCAATTTCTTCCCCATGACCATCTTCGTCGACGCCGATGGTCGGGTCCGGCACATCGACGCCAGCGGCGCGCTCGACGACGCCCAACTCGCCGAACTGGTCCGCACGCACCTCGGCCTGACGGTGTCCGCGTGACCCGTCGACCGCCCGAATGGATCGAGCCGCTGCTGACCCGGCTCGGCACCGCCCGCGCCGAGGACTTCACCCGGCTGACCACGCCAGCCGAGGGCGGCCGGGAGAGCGCCGTACTGGTGCTGCTCGGCGAGCAGCCCGGCGTCGGCCCCGACGTGCTGGTCCTGCAACGCGCCGCCACCCTGCGTACGCACGCCGGCCAGCCGGCCTTCCCCGGAGGCGCGGCCGACCCGGAGGACGCCGACGTACGCGCCACCGCGCTGCGCGAGGCCAACGAGGAGGTCGGCCTCGACCCGACAACCGTGACAGTGCTGGCCGAGCTGCCGAAACTGTGGATCCCGGTAAGCGACTTCGTGGTGACCCCGGTGCTGGCCTGGTGGCACGACCCGCACCCGGTGCACCCCCGGGAACCTGCCGAAGTGGCGCACGTGGCCCGCCTGCCGGTGAGCGAGCTTGTCGACCCGGCCAACCGGCTGCGGGTTCGCCACCCGAGCGGCTGGATCGGTCCGGCGTTCTCGGCCCGCGGGATGCTGGTCTGGGGCTTCACCGCAGGGGTGCTGGCCACCCTGTTGGAGATGGGCGGCTGGGCCCGTCCGTGGCCGCGCGACCGGGTGGTGGAGCTGCCGCCGAGCGGGGCAACCCCGGCCCCCTCGGCAGGCACCGACGACGCCGACGAGACTGCCCTGCGCTGACCGCACGTTCACTTTCCGCAAGCGGCGGTCATCCCGTGGGCACACTGCCCGTACGCTTGACCCGTGTCCGTCGTGGATCTGCTGCTGCTCCTGCTCATGCTCCTGTTCGCGATCAGCGGATACCGCCAGGGCTTCGCCATCGGCGTCCTGTCGCTCGCCGGGTTCTTCCTGGGCCTGCTGCTGGGTCTCCAGCTCGGGCCGCTGTTCGCCAAGCAGTTCGTGGAACCGATCACCCGGGTGCTGATCTCGCTGGTGACGATCTTCGGGCTGGCGGTGATCGGGCAGGCGCTCGCCGGTTGGCTCGGCTCGCGCCTACGTAAGACGATCACCAGTGAGGTGGGCAGGCGGGCCGACGACATCGGCGGAGCCGCCGTCTCGCTGCTCGCGGTGCTCCTGTTCGGGTGGCTGATCGCCGTGCCGTTCGGCTCGTCCGAGGTGCCGTGGATCGCCGCCGCGGTGCGCAACAGCGCGCTGATCACCGCGGTGAACCGGGTGCTGCCGAACAAGGCGCAGGATCTCACCACGGCATTGCAGGACACCCTCGGCACCGACGGGTTCCGGGACCCCTTCGGCGGTCTCGCGCCCACCCGGGTCCGGCAGGTCGAGCCGCCCGACCCGGCGCTGGCCGGCTCGCAGGTGGTGGTCAACGGTCAGCGGTCGGTCGTCAAGGTGCTCGGTTCCGCGCCCAGTTGCTCACGCCGCATCGAGGGTTCCGGCTTCGTGTACGCCGACGACCGGGTGATGACAAACGCGCACGTCGTCGCCGGGACCCGCTCGGTCGCCGTGGAGTTGGGCGGCGAGCGGTACGACGGCAAGGTGGTCGTCTACGACCCGGACCGGGACCTGGCCGTGCTGCTCGTACCCGGACTCCCCGGTCCGTCCCTGCGGTTCGCCGCCGGAAACGCGGGCAGCGGCACCGACGCCATAGTGCTCGGGTTCCCGCTCGACGGCCCCTACAACGCGCAGTCGGCCCGGATCCGCGACGTCGACAAGATCAAAGGGCCGGACATCTACTCCGACGGCGACGTCACCCGAGACATCTACACGATCCGGGCGCTGGTCCGCAGCGGTAACTCGGGCGGTCCGCTGCTCTCCGCGAACGGTCTGGTGCTCGGCGTGATCTTCGCGGCGGCGGCGGACGACCCGAACACCGGCTTCGCGGTGACCGCCGCCGAGGCCCGCCCGGTGGCGCTGGCCGGTGCCGAACGTAACCGGCAGGTCGGCACCGGCGAGTGCACCTGAGCGCCGTCCGGAGTCAGTTGGGCGCCGGTGCGGCTTGTCGCGTGCTCGGCAACTTCGCCCGCCCCCACCGCAGCCCGCGGTCCAGCACCGCCCGGGCCATGATCGCGACGCAGGTGCCGCCGTTGAGGAAGGACGCCACCACGTCGCTCGGGTGGTGCATCCCCCGATACAGCCGGGTCAACGCCACCCCCAGCGGCACCACCAGCAGCAGCGTCCACCAGGCGACCCTCGCCCCGGTGCTCCGCGCCCGCAGGGCCATCAGCACGGCGATCCCGACGTAGAGCGCCACCGCCGCCGAGGTGTGACCGGACGGGAAGCTCGAGGTGGGCGGCGAGACATCCATGTGCTCCACCGCCGGCCGCTGCCGGTCGATCACCAGCGTGGTCAGCAGGAACACCAGCGCCTGGGCGGTCACCGCCGCGCACAGGAACAGCGGCTCCCGCCAGCGGTTCAACCAGAGCCGCAACGCCAACGCCACAAGCACGGTGACCACGACGATCATCTGGGTGCTGGCCAGCGTGCTGAACACCAGCGAGACGTCGTTCCAGCCGCCGGTGCGGTCGCCGGCGAGTTCCCGGTTCACCGCGTCCTCGACGGTGAACGGCCAGGTCCGCTCGAAGACCCGGGTGACAAGCACCCCGAGCAGCACCATGACGCCAAACAGGAGGGACACCGGCAGCAGCACCCGCCGGATGATCTGGACCAGGGTGTCGGACATGGGTGGGCCAGTACCCGGTGCGGCTCGCCGGCACGCCTCAGGCCGCGCCAGGTTCCCGCTCGACCTCGGGAGCGACGCCCTCGCGGGCCGGCTGGACGGGCCGCAGGCCGACGTGGGCCCGCCAACTGGTGAACGCGGCGGTGGTCGCCGCGACCACCGCCACGCCGAGCAGCCAGCCGCCGAGCACGTCGCTTGTGAAGTGCACGCCGAGCGCCACCCGGCTCAACCCCGTCACCACGGTGAGCAGCAGCGCGGCGACCCAGAGCGCGACCCGCGCCAGCCCTCGGCCCACGTATGGCAGGAACACCAGCAGCAGCACCCCCGCCGTCAGGGTGGCGTTGAGCGCGTGACCGGAGGGGAACGAATAGCCGGCCGCCCGAGCCACCGGATCCAGCAACTCCGGCCGGTCCCGCCCGACGAGCAGCTTGAGCAACGGACCGAACAACCCACCCACCACCATCGTGGTGGTCACCCAGAGTGCCAGCCGGCGGGCTCCCCGGCGCAGCAGCCAGATCACCACGAGCAGGGCGACAGCCCGCAGCGGCATGGGCGCGAACACCTCACTCCAGATCCGCATCAGCGCGACCCAGGCCGGGTGCTGCACGGCGTAGCCGTGCAAGGCCCCGGTGACCGCCGTGTCCAGTCGGTGCAGCGGCGCCCAGGCGCCGAGCACCAACAACGCGAGCAGCGCGAAGGGCACAAGCACCAGGAACGCCGCCGTCGTGGCCAGGGTCAGCCGCAGCCCGAGCGCATGGTCCGGGTCGACTCGGCGGTGCCGCCAGGACGAGTGCCGGGCGGTGCCGAGGGTACGTGGACCAGACGCGCTCATGCGAACGGTTCTACCCCACCGGTCGGCCGGTCAGGCCTGCCGGGACGCCTCGATCATCGGGACCGCTGGCGGAACCGGCGCACCAGCAGGGTTGCGCCGCCGGTCAGGGCGACGAGAAGCACGAACCCGGTCCACAACTGCGCTGGCGCCGACGTGTCCTCGCCACCAGCCGCCCGGGCCGTCCACCGGCTCTGTTGACGAGGAGCGGCGAGACCGAGCGGATCGGCGCCGGCACCGGCCATCGAGTCGTCAGCCGAGCCGGGCGCCGGGCCGAAACCGGTGACCCCCGGGGACGTCTGATCGTCAAGCGGGTTCGCGGTCACCGGCGGCACCTCGGCGGTCAACGCGGCCACCGGGTCGACCATGCCGTACCCGAAGCGGTCGTCCCGTCCGGTCGGCCCGAGGTCCCGGGCGGTGGCCAGCAAGCGGTTGACCACCTCACCCGCGGACATCTGCGGGTAGCGGGACCGGACCAGCGCGGCGGTGGCCGCCACCAGCGGCGCGGCGAAGCTGGTGCCCTGCACCCGCCAGTATCCGTTCGGAGATTTGGCGCCGACCAGCCCGGTGGCGGGGGCGCTGAGCACCGTCGCCCGGCCGGTGATCGACCCGGACCACAGGTCTTCGCTGTTGCGCTCCAGGCCGGCGACCGCGATCACCCCGGGCTCGCGCGCCGGGTACCACACCTTGGGGCTGTTGGAGGTGGCCAGGTTGCCGGTGCAGGCGACCACCACGACGTCCCGGACGAACGCGTAGTCCAGGGCCGCCGCCAGGGCGGGGCTGTCGCCGCTGCCGCCCAGCGACAGGTTGATCACGCGGGCGCCGTGGTCGACCGCCCAACGGACCCCCTGGGCCACGATCAACGCGTCGTCGTAGCGGTTGTCCTCGTCGAGCACCCGGACCGGCAGGATCCGCGCGTCCGGCGCGAGGCCGACCACGCCCCGCTTGTCGTCCTTGCGCCCGGCGATCAGGCCGGCGACGGTCGTGCCGTGCCCCACCGGATCGGGGCCCGCACCCCCGCCCGAGCCGACCAGATCCTGACCGGGCAGCACCTGGCCGACCAGGTCCGGGTGACTGCCGTCCACCCCGGAGTCGATCACCGCGACGGTCACGCCCCGGCCGGTCGAGCTGCGCCAGGCCGTCTCGGCCCGCAACTCGTCGAGCTGCCACTGCTCGTCGCGGACCTGATCGGTGCGCGCGACAGCGTCGCCGGGGGCGAACACCGTCGGCCCGCCGGCCAACTGCCCACCACGGCTCGGCCCGGCGACAGGCACGGCCGCCGCCGTCGGCGCGACGACGGTGAGCGCCGCGGCCACACCGAGCAGCGCCCGGACGGTCGCCCGTCGGGCCGCCGACGGACCGCTGTGCCGCACCCCTGTCACATCCCCAGCCATTCATCCCGACGGAACCATGACGATCGGAGATTACCGGTTTCCTCACCCGTCACGGGAGGAACTGGCGAGTCAGGTCATTGTGGCGGCAGTTGGGCGAGCTGCACGAGGCGTACGCCCTCCCGCCGGGTGGCCAACCGACCACGCCCCGGCGGCAGCGGACCCGGCCGCACCGGTCCGACGAGCGCCCCCTCCTCCGGGCTGCCCGTCATCACCAGACCGGCGGTGGACAGCTCCCGCAGCCGCTGCACGATCGGCTCGTACTGGGCCCGGCCCGCGCCACCGGATCGGCGGGCCAGCACCAGGTGCAACCCGACGTCGCGGGCGTGCGGCAGGTGCTCCTCCAGGGCCCGCAGCGGGTTGGCCGGCCCGGCCGCCACCAGGTCGTAGTCGTCGACAAGCACGAACAGCTCCGGCCCGGACCACCAGGAGCGGTCCCGTAGCTGCTGCGGGGTGACCTCCGGCCCCGGGGCCCGCCGCTCCAGGTAACCGGCGGCCGACTCGACCAGGTCGGCGGTGTGCGCCGCGGCGGTGCCGTACCCGATCAGGTGCGGCGTCTCGATGGCGCCGAGCAGGCTGCGCCGGTAGTCGACAAGGATCACCCGGGCCTGCTCGGGAGTGAACCGGGTGATGATCGAGGTGGCCAGCGCGCGCAGGAACGACGACTTGCCGCACTCCGAGTCCCCGAAGACCACGAAGTGTGGCTCGGTGGCGAAGTCGAGCAGCACCGGGCGCAGGTCCGCCTCCGCGATCCCGATCGGCAGCCGCAGCCCGGTCGCCGCGGCCAGGTCCAGCTCGGCATACGGCAGCACCTGCGGGAGCAGCCGCACCCGGGGCGCCGACGGGCCACCCCAACTGCCGGCGACCCGTTTGACCAGATCGGCGGTGTCCCCGTCGTCGGCGAGCTGCGGCAGCGCGGTGAGGAAGTGCAGGCCCTCCGCGGTCACCCCCCGACCGGCGCGCTCCGGCACGTTCGCGGCCGCCCGCCGGGCCACCAGCGAGTCGGACGGGTCACCGAGGCGCAGCTCCAGCCGGGAGCCGAACAGGTCCCGGATCGCCGGCCGGAAGTCCAGCCAGCGCAGCGCGGTGGCGACAACGTGCAGCCCGTACGACAGGCCCCGGGTGGCCAGGTCGGTGACAAGCGGTTCCAGGTCGTCGTACTCGCCCCGGACCGTGCTCCAACCGTCGATCACCAGGAACACGTCACCGAACGGGTCAGCGCCCGGCTGACCGCTGGTAACCGTCGTGGCCCGCCGCTGCCGGTACCCGGCCATCGACTCCACACCCAGCTCGGCGAAGCGGCGTTCCCGATCGGCGAGCAGGGTGCTCATCTCACCGACGGTGCGCCGGACGGCCGTCGGGTCGGCCCGACCGGTCACCCCACCCACGTGCGGCAGGTCGCGCAGCGCGGCCAACCCGCCGCCGCCGAAGTCGAGACAGTAGACCTGCACCTCGGCCGGGGTGTGGGTGAGCGCCAACGCACAGATCAGCGTACGCAGCACCGTGGACTTGCCGCTCTGCGGCGCACCGACCACCGCGACGTGCCCGGCGGCCCCGTCCAGCGCCAGCCAGAGCAGGTCCCGACGTTGCTCCAACGGCTTGTCCACCACCGCCAGCGGCACCCCCAGCGCGCCGTGCAGCTCCGGGTTGCCCACTGTGAGCCCGCGCGTCGGGTCCACCTCGACCGGGCCGAGTAGCTCGTCCAGGGCCGGTGGCGGACCGAGCGGCGGGAGCCAGACCTGGTGCGCCGGCGGGCCCTGCCCGACGAGCCGGTCCACCAGCAGGTCGAGCAGCGTCTCCCGGCCCTCCTCCTCCGCCACGACAGGCACGGCCGGGGTTGCCGGCTCGGGCACCGGCACCACGTGCGTGGTGAAGGTGAGCAGCCGGGCACCACCGTCGGCGGGGGCGCCTGCCGGCAGCACCCGACGCCGGACGGCACCGGAGACGTACGCGGCCTTGAACCGGGCCAGCGGGTCCGTGCCGGCGCGCAGGTAGCCGTGACCCGGTGAGCGGGGCAGCTCGTGGGCGTCGGCCACCCCGAGCACGGTGCGCGATTCCAGCGCGGAGAAGGTACGCAACCCGATCCGGTAGGACAGGTGGGTGTCCAGCCCGCGGAGCCGTCCCTCCTCCAGCCGCTGGCTGGCGAGCAGCAGATGCACGCCGAGCGACCGACCCAACCTGCCGATCTGCACGAACAGGTCGATGAAGTCGGGTTTGGCGGAGAGCAGTTCGGAGAACTCGTCGCAGATCAGCAGCAGCGACGGCAGCGGGGCCAGCGGGCTGCCGGCCGCCCGGGCCCGCTCGTAGTCGCGCACGCTCGCGAAGTTGCCGGCTCGGCGCAGCAGCTCCTGGCGGCGGACCAGCTCCCCGTTTATCGCATCGACCATCCGGTCGACAAGGGGCAACGCGTCGGCCAGGTTCGTGATCACCGCCGCGGTGTGCGGTAGCCGGTCGAACGAGGCGAAGGTGGCGCCGCCCTTGAAGTCGACGAGCACGAAGTTGAGCTGCTCGGAGCTGTGCGTGACGGCGAGCCCCAGCACCAGCGTGCGGAGCAGTTCGGACTTGCCGGAGCCGGTCGCCCCGATGAGCAGGCCGTGCGGGCCCATCCCGTCCTGGGCGGACTCCTTGAGGTCCAGCTCGATGGCGCCGCCGTCCGTGCCGACCCCGATCGGCACCCGCAGCCGGTCGCGTGCCGAGCGCGGCAGCCAGCCCTGCTCAGCGGTGAAGCTCTCCGGGTCGCCGAGCCCGAGCAGCTCGGGCAGGCCCAGGTCGGCCTGGAACGGGGCGTCCGGTCCGCGGGCCGCGCCGGCGAGCCGCAGCGGCGCCAACCGTCGGGCCACCGCCTCGGCGTCGGCGAGGTCGAGCTGGTCGGCGGTGCCCACCTCGGCATGCCCGTCGGACGACAGCGAGTGCAGTCGCCGGCCGTGCAACTCCAGCAGCAGCGCGTACCGGTCGAGCAGCCGGGGTGGCGGAGTGTCCAGGTCCAGCACGGTGACCGCGTCGATGCCGCCGTCACCGGTCAGGTCGCTGGCACCGGTGAGGTCGCCGCCATCGAGGACCACCACCACGTGCGGCCCGTCGGTGGCCGGGCCGGCCGGGCTGAACCGCGACCGGCTGGCCAGCACGTCGGCGAGCAGCCGTTCCAACTCGGCGGCGGAGCTGGTGACCAGCCGGACCGGACCGAGCGCGTCGGTGCGGCCGGGATGGTGGGCGTGCGGGAGCCATTTCACCCACTCCCAGCAGGCCCTGCGTTCGGGTCCGGCGCAGACCGCGACGAGCAGCTCGTCCGGGGCGTGGAAGACCGCGAGTTGGGTGAGCACCGCCCGGACCAGCGCCTGCGCCGCCGGGTCGCCACTGGTCGGCCCACCGGTGGTCGGGGTGCCACCTCCGGCCCGGCCGGCGGGCCGGACGTGCACCCGGGCGAAGCTGCGCAGCGACAGGGCCACCGGCAGGTCCGGCACCACGGAGTACGCGTCCAGAAAACGGCGCAGCGCCCCCGCCGTCATCGGCTCCAGCTCCTCCAGCGGCCGGGTGACAGGTGGCACGAGCGGAGTGGCCAGGGTCTGTGGACCGACGGCCACCCGCACCACCGCGAAGTCCGGGTCGGCGGGGCGTCGTTCCCAGACCCGGTGACTGTCCACGGTTGACCAGAGCCCGCCCGGGTTCGGGTGCCGGTAGTAGAGCCCGGCCCGCTGCTGTCCCGCGGTCCGGCGGACCCGCCGCCGCAACGTGGCCAGGTGGCGTAGGTACTCCCGCCGGGCGGCCATCATCTCGGACTTCTTCGGCGTGCCGGATGCGCTGCCCCAGGAGGTCACCAGCATCGCCAGCGAGGAGAGCCCGAACATCCCACCCACCACGTACGAGTAGGCGCCACCGCCCCGGCCGAACATCATCGCCATCGCCACGGTGCCGCCGAGCATGGGCAGCAGCATGAGCATCTGCTGCCACCGCCCGCCGGCGACCACGGGGATCTCCGGTGGTGCCTCGACCGGCAGTTCGCCGGCGGGGATCTCCGGTGCCGGTCGACGTGGCGGACGCTTGATGACGACTGTCGACACTCGGCCTCCTGACAGCGCTGGGTAACCCGAGCCGGACTCATGGTAGGTAAAGTCCTGTCGTCCGCGCAGCCTCCGATTCCAGTCGATATGGAGACCAGTCGATGACTACCGGTCTGGCCCGCGTCACGATCAGCGCGCCGCAACGACGGGTGGACGTCGCCCTGCCGGAGCAGGTGCCCCTGGCCGAGCTGCTGCCCGACGTGCTCCGGCACGCCGGCGTCGGGCTGGCCGACGATGGCGAGCAGCACGGCGGCTGGGTGCTGCGCCGCACCGACGGCGCGCTGCTGACGACCGCTCAGGCGCTGCTGTCCCAGGGGGTCCGTGACGGTGAGGTGCTGCACCTCGTGCCGGCCCGCGCCCACTGGCCCGAGCTGGAGTACGACGACGTGGTCGAGGCGATCGCCGACGGTGCCCGCCGCCGCGGTGGCGCCTGGTCGCCCACCGCCACCCGGGCCGCCGGGCTGGCCGGTGCGGCGGTGCCACTCACCGTCGGGCTGCTCGCCCTGCTCGCCGGCGGCCCGACGTACCGGGCTGGTTGGCTGGCGGCTGCGGTGGTGGCGCTGCTGCTCACCGTGGCCGGCACGGTCGCCTCACGCGCCAACGGCGACGGTGCCGCCGGGGCGACCCTCGGTGGCTACGCGCTGCCGTACGCGTTCACGGCCGGCGCCCTCGCGGTCGGCTCCGGCGACCCGGTAGGCCCGTTCGGGCCGGTCCGCTGGGTGGGCGCGCCCGAGCTGCTGGCCGGCTCGGTGGCGCTGTCACTGGTGGCGCTGATCGGCCTGCTCGGGGTGGCCAGCCGGCTGCGGGTCTTCGTGGCCGGTGTCACGGTCGGCCTGGTCGGCGCCGGGGCGGCGCTCGGTGGGCTGCTGCTGACCCCGGCCGGCACGGCGGCGGTGCTGCTCAGCGCACTTGTCTTCGCCGTCGGGGTGATTCCACTGCTGGCCATCCGGCTGGGCAAGCTGCCGCTGCCGCCGATCACCCTGCCGACCCCGGCAGCCACCGAGGGGCCGGAGCGGGCCCGGGATCTGCCGGACCGCAGTCGGGTGCACGCCGCGGTGACCCGCACCGAGGAGGTGCTCACCGGAATGTTGATCGGACACGCCCTGCTGGCGGTGGCCGCCGCGGTCGTCCTCGGGGTCGCCGGTGCGACGGCCGGTCGGGTGCTGCTGGCGGTCACCTCGGCGGTGCTGCTGCTGCGGTCGCGGCTGTTCGTGGCGTTGCGACACCGGGTCCCGACGGTGCTGGCCGGGCTGGCCGGCTACACCGTGCTGGGCGCGGTGCTTGTCGGCCGGGCCGACGACGTCGGGCGGTTGGCGCTGGTCCTGGGCGGTGCGGCGGTGGCCCTGGTGGCCGCTGCCAGCGGCACCGGATACGCCCGCCGGCCGGTCTCGCCGTACCTCGGGAGGGTCGCGGACCTCACCGACACGGCCCTGGCGGTCGCCGTGGTGCCGATCGCCTGTGCGGTGCTCGACCTGTACGACCGGGCCCGAGGGCTGCTCGGTTGAGCGGCCCCCGGGCCCGGTGCGTGAGTGGTCGTCAGTGGGCGGATTCGCCGCGCGCCTCGGCGTCCCTGGCCCGCTGGTAGGAGGCGTGGATCTCGGCCTCGGCCTCGGTGCGGCCGACCCAGGTCGCGCCCTCCACCGACTTGCCGGGCTCCAGGTCCTTGTACACCTCGAAGAAGTGCTGGATCTCCAGCCGGTCGAACTCGCCGAGGTGGTGGATGTCGCGCAGGTGCTCCTGGCGAGGGTCCTCGTAGGGCACGCAGAGGACCTTGTCGTCCCCGCCCTTCTCGTCGGTCATCCGGAACATGCCGATGGTGCGGCAGCGGATCAGGCAGCCCGGGAAGGTCGGCTCGGGGACCAGCACCAGGGCGTCGAGCGGATCGCCGTCCTCGCCCAGAGTGCCCTCGATGAACCCGTAGTCGGCCGGGTACTGGGTCGAGGTGAAGAGGGTGCGGTCCAGCCGGATCCGGCCGGTCTTGTGGTCCACCTCGTACTTGTTCCGGTGACCTTTGGGGATCTCAACCGTCACGTCGAAATCCATCTGCACGCTCCCTCGTCTGCCCACGCTGGCTAACGGAACCACTGGCGGCCCCTCCGGACAGGTGAATGCCCACCCGCCGACTCCGGCCGCCGCATAGTCTTCGGACCGAAGTAGTGTCACCCAAGCTGATTTTCGCTGGGGGAGGAGGGGGTCGTGGGGAGGGAAGATTCACACTACCGCCCGGACGGGGGCTCGGCGCACGGTACCGGACGATCCGGCTCCGGTGGCGCCACGGGTCGGGTTCCGGTGCCCGAGGCCCACCTGCCACGGGCTCCCGAGCCAGGGACGCCGGCAGCTGAGGTGAACCCACCCCTGCCCTGGCGTCCGCCGACCGGCCCGGTCCCGCCCAGCCCGAACAACGGTCGCTTCCCGGCGCTCGGCGGTGATCGGCCGACGAGCGGCCCGCCGCGCGGCAGCGCGTCGGTGCCGGTGAGCCCGGCCCCGCCCGGCCCGGTCCCGCCCGGCCCGACCTCGGGCGGCCCGTCGCGGGGCAGCGCGTCGGTGCCGGTGAGCCCGGTCCCTCCCGGCCCGTGGCCCGTTCCGACCGCCGCCCCCGGTGGCGTCCCACCGCTGGGTCCGCCGATCTCGGCGCTGCCGTCACCGGCCGGTGACGCGCCGGCACCCACGCCGGACGCGCCGCCTCGTCGGCGGCTGCCGGTGGTGCTGGCCGTCGTGCTGCTGCTGGTGCTCGCCGGCGTCGGGGTGGTCGTCGTCCGGCCCGGCCCGGTCGCGGGATGGCTCGGCGACGACGCCGGATCCGCACCGAACGCCGCTGGCGTGACCCCGGACCCGGTCCCGTCGGACGTGCTTCCCGGCCCGGACCCGAACGCCCCGGTCCCCACCCCGGACGGGGTTCGTGCCGCGCTCGACCCGCTTGTCGGGGTCGCCGCCCTGGGCGATCGGGTCAACGTCTCGGTGGCCGATGTCATCTCCGGTCAGACGCTGTTCGACAAGGGGGCGGACGACGGCACCGTGCCCGCTTCGGTGACCAAACTGGCGACCGCGGTGACGGCACTTGCCGCCCGGGGGCCCGGCTACCGGATTCCCACTCGCGCGGTGGCCGGTACGAAGGCCGGCGAGGTAGTGATCATCGGTGGTGGCGATCCCACCCTCGCGATCAACAAGAAGGGCTACTACCCGGGCGCGGCCCGACTCGACGAGTTGGCCGCCCAGGTGCGTACCGCGCTCGGCGGCACCAGCCCGACCAGCGTCACCGTCGACGGCTCGGTCTACTCCGGCCCGGTCTACGGCCCGGGCTGGGACGACGACATCCCCACCGGCGGGTCTGGTGGCGCGGTGACGGCGTTGATGACCGACGGCGGTCGCCGGGACCCGAGCGTCCCGCACGGGGCCGCGGCGCGGTTCGCCGAGCCGGACCTGGCCGCCGGCAAGGCGTTCGCCCGGCTGCTCGGCGTGCCGAGCGAGGCGGTGAAGCGTGGCACGGCACCGGCTCCCGCCGCCGCCGGTGGCTCCCCGGCGCCGGGCACCGAGCTGGGCGTGGTGCAGTCTCCGCCGATGATCCGGCTGGTCGACATCATGATCAGCGAGAGCGACAACCTGGTGGCTGAGGCGCTGGCCCGTCAGGTCGCGATGGCCCGCAACCAGCCGGCCTCGTTCGACGGCGGGGCTGCCGCGATGGACGCGGAGGTGGCCGAGCTGGGCCTACCCGCCGACGAGATCACCCTCTCCGACGGCAGTGGGCTGTCCCGCAACAATCGGATCAGCCCGTCGTTGCTCACCGACCTGATCCGACTGGCAGCCAGCCCGGACCATCCGGAGTTGGCCGGGGTCTTCGGCGGCCTGCCGGTGGGCGGCTGGTCCGGGACCCTGGACGAGCGCTACCGCACCGCCGCCGGCACCGCCGCCGGGGCGGGCAGCGTCCGGGCGAAGACCGGCACCCTCACCGCTGTGCACTCGATTGCGGGCCTGGTCACCACCGCCGACGGTCGGCTACTCACCTTCGCGGTGCTCACGGATCGGGTGCCCGGTGGGAAGGAAACCGCCCAACCGGCGCTGGATCGGATCACCGCCGCATTGGCTGGCTGCGGCTGCCGCTGACCGTCACCGGCTCGGGCACTGCGGCCCCGGACCGGAGCCGCCAGCGCCGTCGATCGGCAACGCGAGCCCGGGCCGGGGTGTCGCGGCGCGGGTACGGTGGGTCCATGGCGCAGTTCGTGGACTGGGATCTGGCCGCCGCCACCGCGGGGGCGTTGAGCAAGTCGGGCCCTCGGGTGTCGTATGCCGAGGCCACCGACGTGGTCGGCGACCTGCGTCGGCTTACCGACGAGGCGGCCGGGCACGTGGCCGACTACACGGGGTTGCGGGCGCAGGTGGCGCATCCGCCGGTCCGGGTGGTCGACCGGCGCGACTGGGCCGCGACCAACATCGCCGGCCTCCGCGAGGTGATCACCCCGCTGGTGAGCCGGCTGTCCGGCGACAAGCAGTCGAGCGCGTTGACCGAGGCGGTCGGGTCCCGGCTGACCGGGGTGCAGGCCGGCACCGTGCTGGCCTACCTCTCCGGTCGGGTGCTCGGGCAGTACGAGGTCTTCTCGGCCGACCCGGGCCAACTGCTGCTCGTCGCGCCGAACATCGTCGAGGTGGAGCGCAAGCTCGGTGCGGACCCGCGGGACTTCCGGCTCTGGGTGTGCCTGCACGAGGTCACCCACCGGACGCAGTTCACCGCCGTCCCGTGGATGCGGGCCTATTTCCTCGGCGAGGTGCAGGCGTTCGTCGACGCCT
This sequence comes from Micromonospora sp. NPDC049047, assembly GCF_040649135.1. Lineage (NCBI taxonomy): Bacteria > Bacillati > Actinomycetota > Actinomycetes > Micromonosporales > Micromonosporaceae > Micromonospora > Micromonospora sp. NPDC049047. The sequence goes on along the minus strand of NZ_JBEZEY010000011.1, from coordinate 88,322 downwards.
CGTCCAGCGGCAGCGAGCATCTCGTCGAGCGGCTGCGGCGCGGGGTGGCCACGCTGTCCGAGGCGGTCCGTGACCCGGAGAGCCGCACCAGCGTGCTGGACATCGTGCAGACTCCGGCGCAGCGGGCGGTGCTCGACCGGCTCACCGCGTTGATGACCCTGCTGGAGGGGCACGCCGAGTTCGTGATGGACGGCGTCGGTCCGCAGGTGATTCCGAGCGTGGAGCGGATTCGGGCGTCGTTCAACAGGCGCCGCGAAGCGGGCAACCCGCTGGAGAAGGCGATCCGCCGGCTGCTCGGCGTGGACGTCAAGATGCGCCAGTACGCCGAGGGGCGCAAGTTCGTGCACGGTGTGGTGGAGCGGGTCGGCATGGAGGGGTTCAACTCGATCTTCAACTCGCCGCTCACGCTGCCCCGGCTGTCCGAGCTGGCCGACCCGGATGCCTGGGTGGCCCGGGTGCACGGCCCGGCCGGCACCATTCCGGCCGCTGGCTGACCGCCCGCCGGTGGCCGCGCTCGCTCCGCCGGTGGCCGCGATCCGGGTGGCGGTCCGGCGCACCCTGACCCGGCTGCCGCCCGGTGGGCCGGTGCTTGTCGCCTGTTCCGGGGGCGCCGACTCGCTCGCCCTCGCGGCGGCCACCGCGTTCGTGGCGCCTCGACTGGGCCGCGCCGCCGTGCTTGTCACAGTCGACCACGGTCTGCAGGACGGCTCCGCGGAGCGTGCCGAGGCGGTGGCCAGTTGGGCGGGCGGTTTCGGGTTCGCGTCGACGACAGTGGTGCGGGTGGAGGTGGCTGGGCGTCCAGGCGGGCCGGAGGCGGCCGCCCGGGAGGCCCGTTACCAGGCGTTGGCCGAGGCGGCCCGGCAGCAGCACGCGGTAGCGGTGCTGACCGGGCACACCCGCGACGACCAGGCGGAGACGGTGCTGCTCGCGCTCGCCCGGGGGGCTGGGCCACGCGGGCTGGCCGGGATGCCGGCACGGCGGGATCTGCACGGGGTGCCGCTGCTGCGTCCGCTGCTGGAGATCGGTCGGGAGCAGACGCGCGCCGCCTGCGCCGTGCTCGGGTTGAGCCCGTGGCAGGACCCGCACAACAGCGATCCGTCGTACGCCCGCTCCCGGGTTCGGGTCGACCTGCTGCCAGCGCTGGTCCGGGCGCTCGGGCCCGGAGTGGTGGACAACCTCGCGCGTACCGCAGGTCTGGTGGCGGCCGACAACGCCGCGCTCGACGAGTTCGCGGCGGCGGCGCTGGCGGCGGCGCGGTGCCCCGAAGGGGGGCTCTCGGTGCCGGCGCTCAGCGGTCTGCACCCCGCGGTGCGGGGCCGGGTGCTGCACACCTGGGCGCGGGAGTTGGGTGCCCGGCCCGGAGCGTTGTCGCACCGGCACGTCAACGCGCTGGACGCGCTGGTCACCGCCTGGCACGGCCAGGGGCCGACCGACCTGCCCGGGGGTGTCCGGGTGCTCCGTCGCGCCGACCGGTTGACGCCCGTCCGGTCGGCGTGAGAATGCCGTTCACGCGCTGTGTGTCCGGTCCCGGAAAGTGCTCCGGTAGTTGTGCGGGGTGGCGCCGACCCGGCGGCTGAAGTGGTGGCGTAGCGCCGCGGCGTCGCCGAAGCCGGCCTGGTCGGCGACGGCCTCCACGCTCAACGGGGTCTCCTCGAGCAGCCGCCGGGCGAGCAGCACCCGCTGGTTGGTGAGCCAGTCGTGCGGGGTGGTGCCGGTCTCGGCGCGGAACCGGCGGGCGAATGTGCGGGGTGCCATGCCGGCTCGGGCGGCCAACTCCTCCACCGTGGTGGTCCGGTCCAGGTGGCCCATCAGCCACTCCAGCACCGGTTCCAGGGTGGGCGCCTCGGGCGCCTTCGGGATGGGCGCCTCCACGTACTGGGACTGGCCGCCGTCGCGGTGCGGCGGGACCACCATCCGCCGGGCCAGTCGGGTCGCGGTGGCCGAGCCGTGCTCCTGGCGGATCAGGTGCAGGCAGGCGTCGATGCCGGCCGCCGTGCCGGCGCTGGTGAGCAGCCGACCGTCCTGGACGTAGAGCGAGTTGCAGCGCACCCGGGCGCGTGGGTGCCGGCGTTGCAGCTCGTCCACGTACCGCCAGTGGGTGGTGCATTCCCGGTCGTCGAGCAGGCCGGCCTCGCCGAGCAGGAAGGCGCCCGAGCAGACGCTCAACAGGTGTGCGCCGCGGGCGTCGGCCCGCCGCAGCGCGTCCAGCACCGGGGCGGGAACTGTGGTGCCCTGGCTGTGCGCGGGGATGGCCACCAGGTCCGCCTCGTCGACCGGGCCGAGGTCGGCGTGCGGGGTGAGGTGGAAACCGGATGAGGTACGCACCGGAGCGCCGTCGGGGCTGCACACCTGGAAGCGGTAGCCGGGGAAACCGTCGGCGGTGCGGTCGGTGCCGAACACCTCGGCGAGCACGCCGAGCTCGAAGGGGGCCACCTGGTCGAGGGCGAGGACGGCGATTGACCGGAGCATGTGACGAGGGTAACCCGGCAGGTGGCAGTAAATCGATGACCAATGGCATTCCTGCCACTGTCCGGGTCGAGCGGAGAGTCGCAGACTGGTCTCAGTCCGGTGCGCACCGGCGGCGAAACCGACAGCAATCATGCGAAAGTGAGCGCCGCCATGGAGTTCCTGCTCTTTCTCCTTCTCCTCGTCCTGCTCGTCGCCGCCTCGGCGGCCGGCCTGACCGTCGACAGCCACGATTCGGCGGACTGGAAGCCCAGTGACGATGGCCGTCGCTGGCGGTCCCGTACCAACTGATGTGATTAGCGTCTTTTGTCCAGAAAAACCCCGGCGGGACCGCGCCAAAAGGTGCGGCCCCGCCGACGGAGGCCATCAGACGTACGGCAGGCTAGGAGTCATGGCTGACGGCTCCTGGTACGACGCCGACATCGACCACGTGATCATCTCCGAGGCGCAGATTCGCGAGAAGACTGCGGAGCTGGCCAAGCAGGTCTCCGCCGACTACTCGCACGTCACCGACGGGTTGCTGCTCGTGTGCGTGCTCAAGGGCGCGGTGATGTTCATGGCGGACTTCGCCCGGGCGCTGGGCCGCAATGGCCCCCCGGCCGAACTCGACTTCATGGCCATCTCCTCCTACGGCCAGGGCACCACCTCGTCCGGGGTGGTCCGCATCCTCAAGGACCTGGACCGGGACATCGCCGGCCGGCACGTGGTGGTCGTCGAGGACATCGTCGACTCCGGGCTCACGCTCTCCTGGCTGCTGCGCTACCTGGAGTCGCGCTCGGCGGCGAGCGTGGAGGTAGTCGCGCTGTTCCGCAAGCCGGACGCGGTAAAGGTGCCGGTTCCGGTCAAGTACGTCGGCTTCGACATCCCCACCGAGTTCGTGGTCGGCTACGGCCTGGACTTCGGTGAGCGCTACCGGGAGCTGCCGTACGTCGGGGTGCTCAAGCCCGAGGTCTACGCGCGCTCCTGACCCCGGTGTCGACCCGCCGGGGCGGTCCCGCAGTGGCGTGAGGTCGACTCGCATCGGCTTTCATCGAGCCGACGTTCAGCGCGCTCTCAGCTGTTGCGGTTACCGTGGACCCGGTGGCCCGGAGGTTACTCCGCGCCCGACCCCCTCGCCCGAGTGATCGGGCCGTCGGTTGGCCGGGCCGGACTCCCCGCCACGCCAGGTTTCCACCCGGACCCGCCGTACGCGGGTCGCGGTGCTGGTGGGCCTGCCCACGGTGCGCGCCATCGATATGAAAGGTGCGCCCAGTGCGGGGCTCGCGAGCTCGCTCCTCGCGTACACGGTGTACCGTCGAATGACCGCGGCGCGGCAGTTTTCGCGTCTCGGGGTCGAGGCCGCCCCGCATGGCAGCTCCGACCGCCGCTCACCGCGGCGACACCAATCAGATGGTCAGGACGTCGATCAGGAGGATGCGGGCGCTCCGGCGCTCGACAACAGTATGGAACGTACGCGTTTCTTCCGCCGACCGGTGGTCTGGATCATCCTGGTCATCCTCGGCGCAGTTGTGCTCAGTCAGCTGTTCACCGCTGGTCCCAGCTACCACCGCGTGGACACTTCCGTTGCGCTCGATCAGCTCCACACCGCCAAGATCAACAAGGTGGTCTTCCAGGACAAGGAGCAGACGCTCCAGCTGGACCTGGCCGAGAAGACCAAGTTCGGCAAGACCGAGACCAACAAGATCGAGGCTCAGTTCCCGTACCAGGCCGGTGACGAGATCTGGAACGAGGTGCTGGACGCCAAGGCGGCCAACCGGGTCACCGGCCCGGCCGACGCCAAGGTCTCGTCGGACAGCATCTGGGTGAGCCTGCTCGTCAACCTGCTGCCGATCGCGTTGCTCGTCCTCCTGCTGCTGTTCTTCATGTCGCAGATGCAGGGCGGCGGCTCCCGGGTGCTCAACTTCGGCAAGTCCAAGGCGAAGATGATCACCAAGGACACTCCGAAGACGACCTTCGCGGACGTCGCGGGTGCCGAGGAGGCAGTCGAAGAGCTGCACGAGATCAAGGACTTCCTCCAGAACCCGGCCAAGTACCAGGCCCTGGGCGCCAAGATCCCCAAGGGTGTGCTGCTCTTCGGCCCGCCCGGAACGGGCAAGACGCTGCTGGCCCGCGCCGTCGCCGGTGAGGCCGGGGTGCCGTTCTACTCCATCTCCGGCTCTGACTTCGTGGAGATGTTCGTCGGTGTCGGCGCCAGCCGGGTCCGCGACCTCTTCGAGCAGGCCAAGACGAACGCCCCGGCGATCGTCTTCGTCGACGAGATCGACGCCGTCGGTCGACACCGTGGCGCCGGCATGGGCGGCGGTCACGACGAGCGCGAGCAGACGCTCAATCAGCTGCTCGTCGAGATGGACGGCTTCGACACCAAGGGCGGCGTCATCCTGATCGCGGCCACCAACCGGCCGGACATCCTCGACCCGGCGCTGCTGCGCCCGGGCCGGTTCGACAGGCAGATCCCGGTGGACGCCCCCGACATGGAGGGCCGCAAGGCCATCCTGCGGGTGCACGCCAAGGGCAAGCCGTTCACCCCCGACGTCGACCTCGACTCGGTGGCCCGGCGTACCCCCGGCTTCAGCGGCGCCGACCTGGCCAACGTGATCAACGAGTCGGCCCTGCTCACCGCCCGCAAGGACCAGCGGGCGATCAGCAACGACTCGCTCGAAGAGTCGATCGACCGGGTGATCGCTGGTCCGCAGCGACGGACCCGGGTGATGAGCGACCAGGAAAAGAAGATCACCGCGTACCACGAGGCTGGGCACGCGCTTGTCGCCTGGGCACTGCCGCACGCCGCCCCGGTGCACAAGGTGACGATCCTGTCCCGTGGTCGCTCGCTGGGCCACACCCTGGTGCTCCCCACCGAGGACAAGTACACCCAGACCCGCGCCGAGATGATCGACACCCTGGCGTACGCGCTGGGCGGTCGGGCCGCCGAGGAGCTGGTCTTCCACGAGCCCACCACCGGTGCCGGCAACGACATCGAGAAGGCCACCCAACTGGCCCGCGCGATGATCACCCAGTACGGCATGAGCTCGAAACTCGGTGCCATCAAGTACGGCACCAGCGGAGACGAGCCGTTCCTCGGCCGCAACATGGGCCACGAGCGGGACTACTCGGACGCGGTGGCCGCCGAGATCGACGGCGAGATGCGAGCCCTCGTCGAGCTGGCGCACGACGAGGCCTGGGAGATCCTGGTGGAATACCGGGACGTCCTGGACAACATCGTGCTCGAGCTGATCGAGAAGGAAACCCTCTCCACCGCCGACATGGCGCGGATCGGTTCCCGGGTGGTCAAGCGTCCGCCGCTGGCGCCCTACAACGGCTTCGGTAAGCGCCAGCCCTCCACCGAGCCGCCCGTGCTCACCCCTGCGGAGAAGGACAAGCTCAAGGCGCAGGCCCAGGCCGACGGCGCGCAGGCGTCAGTCGGTGGCGGGACGCCGTCCAACAACTCGGACGGCACGCACTGAGCAACGACCCGACGGCCAGCTCCCCCCACCGGGAGCTGGCCGTCTCCGCGACCGAACCCGACGGCGACGACGGGCTCGACTACGTCGCCGCCCGCCTGATCAGCGGTAGGTTGACCGGTCGCCCGGTCGAGGACGCCGTCGACCTGGGCCGGATCGAGAAGGCCGTCCGCGAGATCCTGATCGCCGTCGGCGAGGACCCGGACCGCGACGGACTCCAGCAGACCCCGGCCCGGGTCGCCCGCGCGTACGCCGAACTCTTCGCCGGCCTGCGGGTCGACCCCACCCAGGTGCTCAGCACCACCTTCGAGGCCAACCACGAAGAGCTGGTCATCGTCCGGGACATCGACGTGATGAGCCTCTGCGAGCACCACCTGCTGCCGTTCCGCGGCAGCGCGCACATCGGTTACATCCCCGGGCCGGACGGACGGATCACCGGACTGTCCAAGCTGGCCCGACTGGTCGAGGTCTTCGCCCGCCGACCCCAGGTGCAGGAACGGCTCACCTCACAGGTCGCCGACCTGCTGATGAGCAAACTCGCCCCGCGCGGCGTCGTCGTGGTGCTTGAGTGCGAGCACATGTGCATGGCGATGCGCGGCATCCAAAAATCCGGTGCCAAGACCATCACGTCAGCGGTGCGCGGCATCCTGCAGACGGACTCCAAGTCCCGTGCCGAGGCAATGGCGCTGATCATCCCGCGCTGACCGTCCGACGCACCGGCCGGCCGACCCTGCGGGGCTGGCCGGCCGTTGCCATTCCGCCCGATCGGCTCCTCTGCCCATCGCCGGCCAGGCAGGTCAGCCGGCCGTTGCCTTTCCTGCCGCTCGGCTCTTCTGCCCATCGCCGGCCGGGCAGGTCAGCCGGCGAGCAGGACCAGCAGCAGGCCCGCCGTCACCAGCACCGCCGGCACCAGGCACACGAGCGCTCCGAAACGCACAGTGCGGTCCAGTCGCTCGGTGGGGCTCACCCGGAACAACCGCCCGATCCCCACCCAACCGGCGACGAGCGCGACCGCGGGCATCGGCAGCCCGCAGATCAACGCGGCCACACTTGCCGCCCCCACCCCCGTCGCCGCCCAGACCGCGACCTGGATCAGCGGTACCACAAGCGCCAACGGCCCGTACACCAGCAGGTTGCGCACCCGCGCCGGCCACGACGCCGGCCGGAACCGGCGCCGCGCCGCCAGGGCCGCGTCCGCCGCCTCGGCCCGACCCCGCGCGACCCGTAGCGCCGCCAGCACGGCCGCCGGACCGCCCGCCATCGACCGGGATGCCTCGGTCAGCTCCGGAGGCGACGGCACCAGGGAGATCGCTGGTACGCCCAACTCGCGCAGCCGTTCCTGCTGGCTCGCCAGCCCGGTACGGACCATCATCAGCTCCTCCCGGGCGGTCTCCGCCGACCGGGCCTGCTCACCGGCGGCCGCAGCCGCACTGCGGCGTACCCCGTCCAGTTGGCGGGCCGCGGCCAGGTATTCCGCCCACGCCGACCCCTGCTCGCCCGCCGGCTGGGTGGCGTCCCCAGCCGTCGCGGCGACCCGCTGCCGGCCCGGCCCGGTCACCGTCGCCTCCGGACTCATCTCAACACCCCCGGTCCGTGTCACCGGAGGACCCGGCCTCGTCGGCGAACGGCACCAGGACCGTGCCCCGCTCGTCCGGACCGTCCCAGAGCACCGCCCGGTCAGGGCGAGGCTGCCATTCCACCGCCCGACCCAGGACCGCGGTGAGCTGCGCGACCGGAACGTCAAGCACGACCACGGCGGCCAACTTGTCGACCTCTCCCGCCGGCTCGACAAGCGCGGCGAACGGGGGCACCGCCCGCCACCAACCCAACACGTGTCTTCCCGTCGGCGGCCCGTTGCGGAGCAGCGCACGCAACCGGTCCACCGGCAGCTCCCGGGGGCCCGGCCGGTCCAGCCCGAAGGCCACCAGGTACGTCGGCAGCTCGTCGGCCGGGGCGGCCAGCAGCGTCGGCAGATCCACCAACTCGGCCGAATGCCGGGTGGCCAACTCCGCCGTCAACGCCTTCGCCAGCGCCCGAGCGCCCGGATCCGGCGCCGCCACCAGGAACCGGGCGGTGCCCGGCGCATGGTGGTCCGCGGTGCTCCGAACCGCCGTCGCCAGCAACCCGCCCGCCGCGGCACCCGACCCGAGTACCGCGAGGTTGCGGCCCGCAGCCGGACCCAACGGCACGGCGACCGTCGAACGGGCCACGTCCACCGCGCGACCCAGCAGGGCCGCCGGCCCGTGCGCCTGCCCCGCCAACGCCGCCCGATGCCGTGGATCGTTGCCGAGCAGCGGGCGAGCATAGCCGGCGAAGACCACAGGCGGCACCGCCCCGGCCGGCCGAGCGGCCCACAACTCGTGCCGCAACTCCTCCACCACCGCCGGGTGGTCCTGCGGATCAGGGTGCCGGATCAGCCGTTCATGACCTCGGATCGCGCCCCGGGGACCGCCGAGCCCGCCTGCGGTGTTCACCACCGCGCTGCCCACCGGCAGACCGGCGGCCGAATCGTTCGTCGGCTCCAACACCGGGCTGCCGCCGGGCAGCGCCACCCGCACCGGAAACTGCCCGAGCACCGAATCCCGATGACCCCCATCGGTCCGGGTGCCCAACCCCAGCTCGCCCGCACCGGCCAACACCAGGTGCACGCCGTACGCCCGGCCGGCCCGAGCCAGCCCGTCCAACTGGGCGGCCAGCTCAGCAGCCAACCGGTCCCGCTCGGCGAAGAGCAACGGCACATTGTCCAACACACAGACGATCCGGGGCAGCGGCTGGTGCTGACGCAGCTCGGCGAAACGTTGACCACCCGCGCGCGCCCCAGCCTCCGCCCGGCGCTGCACCTCGGCCGTCAACTCGTCGAGCAGGTCCCGGACGTACTCCCGGTCGGCGGCCATCGCGGCAGCGCGCACCTGCGGGATCCACGACCGGTCCCGCTCCGTCTGCAGAAACTCCACGAACGACTCACCGTCGCCGAGATCCACCAGGTAGAACGCCAACTCGTCCGGGCCGTACCGGGCGGCCAACCCCAGCAACGCGGTGGTCAGGAACGCCGCGCGACCCGCCGCGGACCGCCCACTGACCAACCAGTGCGGGGTCAGTTCGCTGAAACCAAGCGGCACCGACCGCCCCCCGGCATCACCCACTGTGGTGGTCAACCCATCGACGGACTCCGACTCCCACAGACGCTCACCCGTCGGCGGCAACAGCGCCGCCAACCCCAACCGCGAGCCGGCCTCCACCTGCTCGGCCAACCGTCGACACACCGCGTCGACCAGCTCAACCGGTGGGTCCACCTCGACGAAGACCGGCGAGTTCAGTCCGCCCGGCGGGTCCGCGCCCGGACTCGCGAAGGACGCCCTCGGCGGGTCACCGAGCAGCGCGTACGCGTTGCGCAGCGCCAGCGGTGTGCTGTGCGGCAGCGCGGCCCGCGTCGCGTACGGGCCGGCCGGAGGCCAGCCGGCCACCACCAGATGCAGACCGGCGGCAGGCCCCTGCTCGGCGAGCGCCTCGATCCGGACCAGATCGGTCGGACCTGTCGACTCCGGCAGAGCGGCGAACACGAGCAACAGCGTGCGATCGTGCCGACGTCGTCCACTCGCCCCCGGCGTGACCCACTGCTCCGCCTCCGTCAGCACTGCGCGCAGCCCCGCCAGGTCCACCGCAGGCGGCGGCAGCAGGCCAGCGTCAGCGAGCGAGCCGAACGGGGCCAGCGCCGAACCCGTGGCATCCACCGCGCGAATCAACAACGCACCCGCCGGCGTCGCCGCCAACAACCGCAGCAGTACGGCCCGGAGCAACCCCGCCACCCGTGGCTCCCGAGCGTCAGCGTCAACGCTCAGATGACCCGTGCCAACCAGCGGCACCAACGCGGGAAAGCGAGCATCGTCCAACGGCGCCGCCGTGCCGACCCGGACGAACGGCGGCGGGCCGTCACCCGCCGGAGAGTTCACGGTGAGCGAGTCCAACGCAGCACCAGCCCAACCCGGGGCCAACCGCGCGGCGACCACCCGAAGGCGATCAGCCAGCTCGTACTGGCGACGCTGGTCCGCGGGAGCTGGCCGGATCTCGTCCAGGATCCCGGCGGCAGCGGTGGCGACGGCCGCTGCCTGGCGATGCAGGGCAGCAGCGCGGTTCGTGCGTGCCTTCGGACCGGCCACCGCGTCCACCCCCTCTGCCCGAGGTTGGCAACCCCTCCCGAGCAGAGACGGTATCCCAGCCGAGGCTGCACCTCCGGGAGGTGGCACGGCGCTGCGCCAGCGATGTCGTGGATCTCACCGATGGGTAGGGGTCCGTCACGATCCGCTGGATCTGAGGCATTGGCTCCGGAGCGTCCAGCCGTTAACGTCAGGAGGTGGAATCAGTGCAGCCCCCCGCCGGTTCCCAGGTCTCCCACGTACCGGCCCAACGGACCCCATCCGAGCAGCTGCCGCCTGCCCCGGCACCGCCGGAGACGCAGCCGCCGCGTCGTCGAATGCGGACGGTGGTCACGGTCGTCGCCGGGGTGCTCGCACTGCTCCTCCTCGGTGGGCTCATCGCGGGCGTGGTGCTCTACCACCGGGCGTCCGCCCCAGACCGCAGCGCACCCGACGTGGTCGTGGACAACTATCTGCGTGCGTTTCTTGTCGACCGCAACGACGCGAGAGCAGACCTCTTCACCTGCGAGGGCGGGTCGGACCTCCAGGCCGTTCGGGATCTCCGAGTTGAGACTGAGCAGCGTGAATCGAAGTTTGGCGTCACCGTTCGAGTCAGTTGGGGCCCATTGACCCGGACGCCGTCTCAGGGCGGGGAATCTGTCGGCACGACGCTGACCATCGCTGGGTCCGCGAATGGCGTTCCCCGGAGCGGTCGGCGGGAGGACTGGACGTTTAGCGTCGTCGAGGACGACGATGGCTGGCGAGTCTGCGGCGGTGCGCGGGCCAGCTGACATCATTCAATCCACAGGAGATGTACCGGAACCTCCAACGTGGTGGGTGACTGGCCACGCCAGGCCCAGCGGTACCACTCCACCTCCGGCGTGATCCGGACGCAGATGTCCCCTTCGGCACCCGAGTAGGTCTCGGTGACTGCCCGCATGTCGCGGTGCTCCACACCGCCCTCGACGTGTACCACCCGGCGGCCGGTGACGGCGTCGGCCTCGAAGACGGGGATGGGGGCCCGGTGCGCCGGGCCGTCCAGCGAGACCAACCGGATGCCGGTTTCGCGAGGGCTGTCCGCCTGCGGCCGGCTGCCAACGGTCTCCACCCAAACCCGTTCCACCGGCACCAGTGGCGCGAACACCTCGACCTGGTCGGCCTCGGCTCGGTACCACTCGTGCTCGGGAATCACCGGCACATAGGTCCGGGCGCTCTGCACCACCCGGTCGTCCGCGCGCAGGTCTCCTCGCCACCCCAAGCCCGGCAGGCCGACCAGCACCCGTCGCCCGCGTAGCTCGACCCGGTCCGTGGCGGGGACCATGGTCAGCGGGCGGGGTGGCCGGGGCGCCCAGTCGGGCTGGTCGGCGAATGGGTCCGGCATCGGTCCGGTCATGCCCGTGGCGGCCTCACTCGGCAGCGCGCAGGGGGGCACCCCGCTCACGCATGAACGGGATCGGATCGATCGCGCCGCGGCTGGACCGGTCGCCGCGCAGGTGCACCTCGAAATGCAGGTGGGGCCCCGACGAGTTTCCGCTGCTGCCGACCTGCCCGATGACCTCGCCGGCCGGCACGATCTGGTCCGGTGCGACCCGGGGGCGGACCACCATGTGGCAGTACCGGGTGATGTTGCCGCCAGCGTGTAGCAGGTCAACGAACCAGCCGCAGCCACCCTTGCCGGGATACCCGTCCACGTCGCAGTTCCGTCGTCCCTGGTTGTCCGGGTCGCAACGGGCCACCAGCACCCGCCCGGCGGCTGCGGCTCGGATCTCGGTGCCCTTGGCCGCCCCGATGTCGACCCCGTTGTGACTGGGACGCTCGGCGGTCCGGAATCCGGAACCGACGTCGCCGGGGATCGGGGCGGTCCAGCCCGAAGCGGCAATCTCGCCGTGCTCGGCAGCGTTGCACACTGCCTTGCCGTTGATCTCGACGGTGCGGGCCGCCCCGCCGGCAAGGGCGTCAACGATCTTGCTGGCCAACTCCTCGTGCTTGGCGTACGCGTCTGGATAGGCGCTGACCTGCACCTGCTGCGCCACCACGGTCAGTGGCCGACGTTGCCAGCTCCGCACCTTGACGAGCTTCTCGTAGAACTTGCGAGCGGTGTACGCGGGTGTCATCCGCTCGGCGACCGAGCCCCAGCCGGGCCGCTGCTGGAAAAGGCCCAGCGAATCGTGGTCGGCGCCGACCCCCTCGTGTGGCAGTGCCAGAGACGCGGCAACATCGCTGTTGGCCAGGTTACGCAGGGCGGACTCCTGCATCGCCGTGGCCAGAGCGATCACCCAGCCGCGCGATGGCACCCCCAGGTCCTGGCCGACCTTGATGATGATCGCGGCGTTGCGGACCTGAGCGTCGCCGTACTCGGTGAACCGTGGCAGCTCGCCAGCGATGTCCACCGGGCGGATCGGGCCGCACCCCCAGCCGGCCAGGGTGTCCCCGTTCTCCGCGTCGCCACCGAGCCCACTGAGGAAGAACGCGGCGGTGCCGCCGGTACAACAGAGCAGGAGCAACGCCCCGGTGAGGATCGTGATGATCAGCCCGATCCGCAGCGGGCGACGCGGAGGGGTCGTGTCACCGCCCATGGTCATTGCCGTTCCCAATCCACCACGTCGACCAGCCAGCCGGCGTCGGCGGCGGCCACCAACTCCAGCCGGAGCCGACCGCTGTCGAGGGGCAGCAGCACCTCGACGAACGTCTGGGTGCGGGCCCGCACCTCCGGCGGCCCGGTGACCTCTTCGGCCGGAACCCCGCTGGGTTCGGCGCCGGACAGCTTGTCGGTCAACGCCGGGGTCGACAACGGGCGCAGGCCGGCATGCCATTGTTCGGCGGCCATCCCGGGCTGGCCGAGCCAGGCCTTGGCGAACCGGTCGGCGGTCTGCTCGGGGGTGCGGGCACCCGCTGGAGTGACAGGCGATGGCGGCGCCTCGGTGGACTTCACGCCGTCGTCACCGGCCGTCGGATCCACAGTGGTGATCGGCCGGTCCGGCCGGTTGCTCAGTCCGTCCGCCGGACCTGGCGGACCGGAGACCAGGCGGGCAGCCCCGATAACGCCGAAGATGAGCACCACCATCACCAGCGCCACTCCCAGTCGGGACCGAAGCGCCCGGGTGAAGAGAAACTCCAGCGCCCGTCTCATCGCCGTCACCGCGCCTCTGAGCGCACCCGCGGTCCGGTACGGTCCGGCGCGCGCTCAGCGGAGCCCGGTCGGTAGACCACGAACGACGGGTTCTCGGCTGGCACGTCAGGTTCGGTCCAGGTCGCCGGCTGCCGTCGCCGAGGCTGGGGTGGGACCTTACGGCTCCGGCCTCCCGTCCCCTCCTTCGTTGCCTCATCAGCGTTTTCCCGACCGTCAGGTCGCGCGTCGCCGGCCCGTTGGGCCCCGACCGGAGCGGCCGGCGTCGGCACCGGGTCCTCTCTGCGCGCCTCCGGGCGCAGCCGGGTCTGCTCGGCGTCCGGCGATCGGCGACGTCCGCCCACCGGCTCGGCCGTGCCGCCGGGCTCCACCACGTCGAGCCGTGCCGCGACGCGCATGTCGCGGAAGAACCGACGGTGCCAGGAGCCGGCCGAGCTGACCGCCTCGCTGCTGTCCTTGCCGCCCAGCTGGGTTATCCGCCGGTACGGGCGCAGCAACAACCAGCCGACCACCCCGCAGAGCCAGACAAGCACGACCTGGAGCCAACCGGGCAGGGTAGGCGTGCTCATGATCAGATCCACTGCGAACAGGTAGATCGCCGCGCCGGTGCCGAAAATGGCGATGTTGAAGACCGCGGCGACCACGGCGTTCGCCAAGCGCCGCAGCCCAGCACTGGCCGGCCGAAGCAGCCCGATCGTGCCGAGGATCGGAGCGGCGATCACCGCCCAGCGGAAGATCAGGAAGCCCAGTAGGACCAGCAGCGACGCGGTCAGGTCGAACATGGCGAAGAGCACCGAGGCCAGTACGGCAATGAACCCGGCCCCGACCCGGTCCATGTCCCGTACGCCCTGGAGGTACTCGTAGGCCTCCGGGTCCTCGGTCTGGATCTGTTGGGCCACCCGCGCCCACTGTTGCTGCTTGGCCGCGATAGTCGCTTCCCGGGTCGCCGGGTTCGCGCGCAGTTTCTCGGCTTCGTCCCAGGAGAGTGCCTTGGCGTCGTATAGCGCAGGGCCGTACTTGCGGGCGGTCTCGCTGTCGGCTGAGCCGAGCACTCCCCGTAGCCAGTTGCGGTAGAGCATTGCCTCGGTGGCCGTGTCACTGGCTCGTACGGCGGGTGGCCGATTGTCCTTGCAAGCTCCAGGAGTTGAGTCGTCGCATTGGTCAGGTGGAGTGTCCCGGGCTGCGGGACCCACGGCATCGTGCACCACACCCAGGCTGGTGACCAGGGTGCCGTCCGCGATATTCGCCGACTTGACCGGCCAGGCCGCCAGTGCCGTGACCGCGACCATCACCAGCAGCGCCCAGCCTGCGGTGGTCATCGCATTACTCATGTCCGACTGGCGGGACCGCCAGAGGAGGTACAGCCCCACAACACAGAGGGTGACGATGCCGAAGACGCTGAACACCTTCTGGTACACGGCCTTGGTCGCCTGCTCCACCAGCGGGTCGGCCCAACCCCACATCGATCGCGGATCCCAGGCTCGCTCGCGCAGCGCGTTCGAGGCCCCCACGATCGCGGTGGCCATCATGAACTCGCCATTCGCCACGGTCGTGGTGAACTTGTAGTCCGGATGCAGGACAGACGACGCGCAGCCGCCCGGGATGTCGTACGTCGGGTAGCTGTAGCCCGCGTAGCCGTAGTCGCTGTAGAGCCCTTTGGGCCCAAGCTCCTTGGCAGAGTCTGGGCGGCCGGCGAACCAGCCGGCGAGTCCGGAGTCCGGCGTTCCTGGGGTCGGTGCGTTACGACACTTGACCTCGTCCTCGCTTACCGCTTGCAGTTTGTCCACGCAGGTGCGGAAGTCGGCCTGCCACTCCTTGGTCGTGCAGAGGTCGGCGCGGGCCTGGGCGACGGGCGGTGCGGCGGCTGCGGCCTCCGCGCCGATCAGCGGCCAGGACAGGGTGGCCCCGGCCAGTACGCCGAGGGTGAGCAGGAACGACGTGATCCTTGCCCGGGCCCTCGCCATGTCACGCCTCCAGATCCGGCAGGGAGATGCTCGGTAGCACGCCGGCCGCCGCGGCGATCGCGGCGGGTGTCGTGTCGAGGTGGTCCAAGAGCCCTTCGACGTACGAGACGTCGACGCGGACCTTCTGCACACGGCCGTCGACGTCGCGCATCACGAACTCGCGGAAGCCGAGGCGGTTGGCGGAGCTGGTGTCGGCGGCGGAGAGCGAGGCGAGGGTGGCTTCGTACCCGTCGTTGACCGGCACCCGCAGCAGTCGTAGCGCTTCGGAGGCGATCTCTGCGTCTTCGGCGATCCGGCCGACGAAGACTGTGGAGACCAGGTTCTGCACGTCGAGGCCGAGGATGTCGCGGGGGTTCTGCGAGGCGACCAGGGCGGCGAGGTTCCACTTGCGGGAGTCCCGGGCGAGCCGGACCAGGAACGACCGTCCGGACCGCCAACCCTCCATGAAGTGCGCCTCGTCGAGGCCGACGAGCTTGCGTGAGGACATCGACCCGCCGTAGCAGCGGCGGACGGCGAGCCGGTGCGCGGTGTGCAGCATCGGCAGGGCCAGCGCTTCCTCGGCGGACCAGTACTCCCGTTCGATCTTGAGGTCGGGCAACCGCAGCCCGGCCATGGTGATCACGGTGAGGGCGGCGTCGGCGCCGAGCAGCCCTTCCGGTGGTCGACCGAAGAAGAGCATGGCCAGTGGCATCTCGGCGGTGTCCAGCAGGAGGTTGGCCAGCTCCTTGCCGGCGTCGTCGTCGAGACGACCGAGGCAGCTCACCACGTCGTCCAGGGTGGACGTCTCTTCGGCGGGGACCTGCCGGACCGCGTGCCGGAACAGGGTGGCGGTGGACGCCTCACGGGCCACCTGTGGTGGCACCAGCATCATGCAGATGTCCTGGACCAGCATCCGCCGCTCGGCCCGGGCGTTGGAGACCGCGATCTCGAACTCGCGGTCACCAGCCGCGCCGGCAGCGAATTCGGTACGCAGCGGGGTGGGGATGAGTGAGTAGGGCGCCAGGGTGCCGTGCTCGGAGCCGGTCAGGTTCAACACCCGGGAGTACGGTCGCAGTTCGGGCATCGCGCAGAGTCGAGCCAGCGGCCCGGACGGGTCGAGCAGGGTCACCTGGACACCTCTGCGGGCGGCCAGGTAACCCAGCGCGCCGAGCAGGGTCGACTTGCCACCGCCCGGTTCGGCGACGAAGACCGCCAGCCCGGAGCGTTCCCGGACCTCCATCGGGAAGTGCAGGTCGAGGAAGACCGGTCGACGGCAGGTGCCGGCCGTCCTACCGATCAGGTCTCCCCGGCGGTCGCCCACGTTCGAGGCGGCCTGGGGGAGCGCGGCGGCGAGCAGTGGCACCGGCATGCGGCGGACGTAGCCGGTGTTGGCGATCGGCTCGCCGGGGATGAACTCGCGGGCCAACCAGTCCTGGTTCTTGGGGTGTTGCAGGGAGATGCGCAACTCCCGGGAGTAGAGCTGGATGAGCCGGCGGGCGCGCTCCAGGCATTCCTCCCTGGTCCGACCGCCGACGGCGATCCGGTGCCAGCCGTGCGCACGGGCCGAGTCGACCGGCAGACCGGTGGTCATCTCGTCGCCGATCACCAACGCGCGTTTGGCCAGTCGCTCCAGCTCCGGGGGAGCGTCGATGCCGTGCTCGGCGTAGTCGAGCTGTTGCGAGCGGATCATCCGCAGCCGGTGTTCGAGATTGCGGAAGGAGTCATTGGAGCCGAGGATGTCGACGCGGGTGGAGATTTCCATCGGCCACGGCAGCCGCTCGTGGAAGTGCAGCCAGGGCTCGTGCCGCTCGGGGATCTCCAGCGGCTCCATCCGGCCGACGGCGAGCACCGCCACGTGCCGTTCCTCGCCGGTCATCCGGTTGACGAGCTTCACCGTCGAGCCGTACGGGGTGCGGTAGCGCTCGACCTGTTCGGTAAGGGCGAGCAGGTCACCGCGTTCCCAGTGCCCGTCGGTGACCGGGGAGAGGGTGCCGGGCGGGGCCATGCACAGCGCCACCGAGCGGTAGAGCAGCCACTCCAGCTCCTGGGCGGTGACCCGTCGGCCGCGCATGCCGAACGCGCCGAGCACCTCGTCGAACTGCTCCACGGTGCGGCCCAGTTTGCGGCGTTCGCCCTCGGCGGTGCCCCGACCGAAGGTGCGCAGCAGCCGCTCGGTGAGCGAGTCACCGAGGGAGCGGCGGGCGAAGGTGACGCCCAGGTAGGTCTGTCCCTCGGCGTGGTTGACCGCCATCAGGTGCCGCTGGGCGGCGACCAGGTGATCGGCCCAACCGGTGGTGCCGGGCACGTCGGCGAGCGGCGCGGGGGTGTGTGCGTCGATGGTGCGCGCCCACTCGTCGGCGGGGAACGGCCGGGTCGTGCGCCGCAGGTGCAGCCGGAAGCCGGCCAGGCCGGCGTACTGCTCGGAGATGGCTGACAACAGCGCTTCGCGTTCGGCGTCCGGCCGGAATGCCCAGCGGACCTCGGGCAGCCAGTACCAGGCGGTCACGGTGTTGGGGGTGAAGGTCAGGTGACCGGCGATCTCGGTGATGGCCAGCTCGACCGACGGGTCCCGATCGCCAAACTTGATCTTCGGGGCGCGAATCCGGGTCGGCTTGGTCGGTTGGTCCAGTCGGCTCGTGGCACGTTTTCGGGACGGGGCGATCTCCCGTCCGGTCGGCACGGTGCCCGAGCCCTCGGCCCGATCCGAGTCGGCGACCCGTCGCGGCGTGCGCTCCAGCGCCGGCCGGTCCGCGGGCCCGGTGTTCGCCGGCTGCTCAGCCGGGGCTGTTTGTCGGGCCGGTTGAGCAGCCGGTCGGGCTGCCTGCGGCGCCTGCCGAGCCGCCGGTGGGGCAGGCGTCCGGCGTCTGGGCGTGGTGCCTGCCGACCCGTTGACGGGCTCGGTGCTGGTCGGTGGTGTGGTGGGGGCCCGGTCGGGTTCAGCCGAGGGCCGGACCATCGGCAGCCGGTCGCCGGCCTGGTGCGGCACCCGGGACTCGCTGACCGGGTGGCCACCGCCGTGGCGTGGCTCGACCGGCCGGCGTCCGCCGCGGGGCTGGTCGTCGGGCGACCAAGGTGGTTCCAGTTCGGGGCTCGGACGGGCCGGTGCCGGGCCGATCTGCGGCGGTGCCTGCGGTGGGATCGCCGGCTGCTCCTGGGTGCTCGGACCAGCCGAAACAGCTCGCGTGGCGCTGGCTCGTGCGCCACCGAAGAGGTCCAGGAAGGGCGAGTCGATGTCGGCGTTCTCGCCGGCGGCCACCGCACTGGGCTCGGCGGGTGGCGTCCGCCGGGGGACCGGCCGGGGTGCCTGGAACACGCCCACCGCACCGTGGCCGGGCGATGTCACAAGCGCAGGATCGAGCGCCACCTCATCCTCGGCATCGCCGTAGTCGAATGACTGCGCACGGTGACCGGCAGGCACCGGCTGGTGGCCGGCCGGAGAATCCGGCGTGGACGAGCGACTCATGCGACCGCCTCAGGAGATGGCGGCAGGCTGCCACCCGCGTCGTGTGACGAACCGATCGACGTACGCCCGGTCATGCCAGCTCCTCCCGAATCCTGATCCGGCTGCCGACCAGGCGCGGGTCGCGCTGCTCGATCGCCGGCTCCCGGGTGCGCCGCCAGTCGGTGAGCGCGGTGCGGATGACCACCCGCGCCGGCCGATCGGGGTCGACGTGCCGGAAGATGAACGACGTGGTCACGATCGCGAGCGCGATCTCCCAGGCCGGGAAGAGCTCGACAGTGAACGTGAACAGCCAGTGGATGAACATGTAGAGGGGGACCAGCAGGATGAACAGCCCGTACTGGGCGTAGGGCAGGTGGACCGGAAGGGTGTAACCGGGCGGCCCGAGGTAGACCAGGCGGGCCCGGTAGATGTCGTCGTCGGTGCGCAGCCGCATCTGGTGAACGCGCCTATTCGAAGATCAGGTCGATCAGGTAATCGCCGACGAAGAAGAGCGTTGCCGCGCCGGCGATGAAGGCGAGCCCGACGATCGCGATCGCGGAGCTGGTAAGCACTTTGGAGATCTCGCCGCGGCTGGCTCGGCCGATGAAGATGACGCCCAGGACGGCAAGCAGGATCGGCGCGATCTTGCTGGCGAAGAAGGTGACGACACCGTTGGTGTCGATCCCCTTTGGGGCCGGCTCCGCGAGCGGAGTCGACGCCAGGGTGGAGAGCGCGTGGGCGACGTTGGAAGACGCCGTCTCCATGAGCTCGAAGGCGATCACTGGAACCTCCCCATAGCGCGGCCGGCGGTGCCGCGGCGGTGCGATAGGCAAGCCGGACGGGAAATCTGCTCCTCAGGGCATGGCGTTCTTGACCCTGCGTTCGTTACTCACCACGGAGGGTGGCGAGGTTTGGGCGGATTTTCCCCGCTTCGGCCCTCCCTCCAAGCTTCGCCATCTCGATGCTGGCCAATTCCAAAGCGTACGGGCCGCCCCGGATTGCGACAAGCCGCGAAGGGACTGCCCGATGCCGCCCGAATGACCGATCGTACACCTGTTCTAACGAGCACGTCAGGGGTGGTCGGTTGAGCCGACCCGGGCCGGTCGGCGCCGCTGCCGCGACCGGTACCGTCTAGTCGTGACCGATCTGGTGCGGGCCTCGGGCCCGGTGGTGATGGGCGTCCTCAACGTCACGCCGGACTCCTTCTCCGACGGCGGACGGTACGCCGACCTCGACTCGGCCGTCGGACACGGCGTCCGTCTGCGCGACGCCGGTGCGCACCTCATCGACATCGGCGGCGAGTCGACCCGTCCGGGCGCCGAACGGATCGACGCCGCGACCGAGGTCGCCCGGGTGCTGCCGGTCATCCGCGAGTTGACGGCCGCCGGCGTGTCGGTGAGCATCGACACCAGTCGCGCCCGGGTGGCGGAGGCGGCCCTGTCGGCCGGGGCGGCGGTGGTCAACGACGTCTCCGGCGGGCTGGCCGACCCGGACATGGCCCGCGTGGTTCGCGACGCGCGCTGCCCCTGGGTGCTGATGCACTGGCGGGGCCACTCCCGGGCGATGCGCGACCTGGCCAGTTACGGCGACGTGGTGGCCGACGTCCGGGCCGAACTGGCCCAACGGATCGACGCGGCGCTGGCCGCCGGGGTGGCCGCCGACCGCCTCATCGTCGATCCGGGGCTCGGTTTCGCCAAGACCGCCGCGCACAACTGGGAACTCAGCGCCCGGCTGCCGGAGCTGCTGGATCTCGGCTGTCCGCTGCTCTTCGGGGCCAGCCGCAAGTCGTACCTCGGTGGGTTGCTCGCCGCCCCGGACGGCACCCCACGACCGACCGCCCAGCGGGAGGCGGCCACGGTGGCCACCAGCGTGCTGGCCGTCGCCGCGGGCGCCTGGGGCGTCCGCGTACACGACGTGCGGGCCACCGTCGACGCGCTGGCCGTCTGGACCGCCACCGGCAGCCCGCGCATGGTCGTGGCGGGGCACGGCACGGAGCGAGCGCATCACGATCACGAGCATGGGGTACGGCGATGACGACGGACCGGATCCACCTGACCGGACTGCGGGCGCGCGGCCGGCACGGGGTGTACGACTTCGAACGCGAACAGGGGCAGGACTTCGTTGTCGACGCCGTCCTGGAGTTGGACCTCGGCCCGGCCGCCGCCAGCGACGACGTCACCGACACCGTCCACTACGGCGAGTTGGCCGAACGCCTGGTGGCGGTGGTGACCGGCGAGCCGGTGAACCTGATCGAAACCCTCGCCGATCGACTCCTCACTGTCTGCCTGGCCGACGAGCGGGTGCGCACCGCCACTGTCACTGTGCACAAACCGGAGGCCCCGGTGCCGCACACCTTCACCGACGTGGCGGTCACCATGACCCGGGCGAGGGGCCGGTGACCCGGGCCGTGCTGTCGCTCGGCAGTAACCTGGGCGACCGGCTGGGCCACCTGCGCACCGCGGTCGCCACGCTCGGCGACGCCGTTCTGGTGACCTCCGGGGTGTACGAGACTCCACCGTGGGGCGACGCCGACCAGCCCGCGTACCTCAACGCGGTGGTGCTCGCCCAGGACGCGACCGCGACCCCCCGCGACTGGCTGGAGCGGGCTCGCGACGCGGAGCGGGCGGCCGGCCGGGTCCGGGACCAGCAGCGGCGGTTCGGGCCGCGCACCCTCGACGTGGACGTGATCGCGGTCTGGGGCGACGACGACGAGCCGGTGTTCAGCGACGAGCAGGAGTTGACCCTGCCGCACCCCCGGGCGCACCTGCGGGCCTTCGTGCTGCGGCCGTGGATCGACATCCAGCCCTACGGTCGGTTGCCCGGCCACGGTTGGCTTACCGATCTGCTCACCACCGGCCCCGCGGCGGACGACGCGCTGGAACTGCGTCCCCGGCCCGAGTTGGCGTTAGAGTCGACGGCATGACCGAGCGGAGCCGGCCGGCATGACGCAGGCGAAGTCCCCACCACCGGGCGGGTCGGGCCCGGACCGCTCCCGGATGGGCCCCACCCGGATCTCGACACTTGTCGTCGCCGCACTGGCCGCCGCGGCGGTGGCCTGGTTGCTGATCAGCAGCCTCTACTACAGCGGCATCCCGAGGCTGCCCTGGCTGCCGGTGGTGACGCTGGCCGGGCTCGCCGTGCTCGAGGGGTACGCCGCGATCAACACCCGGGGCCGGATCGAGCGCAAGCCCGGCCGGGACCCGGTCGACCCGCTGCTGGTTGCCCGGCTGGTGGTGCTGGCCAAGGCGTCGGCGCTGGCCGCGGCCATCTTCGCCGGCTTCTACGCGGGGCTGACCGGCTGGCTGTTCATGGAAACCACCCGCGCGGCCCTGGACGATCGACCGGCTGCTGGCGGCGGCCTGCTCGCCTCGCTGGCTCTGGTTGGTGCCGCGCTGTGGCTGGAGCGCTCCTGCCGGGTGCCGGAGCGCCCGGACGACGACCACGAGCAGGACCCACGGGAGAGCCGTCCCGGCCAGCGCTGAGCAGGGGGTTACGCCCGGCTCCGAGCGCGGGTACGGTGCCTGCGATCGGAGAGCAAGGCCCACCCCCGGTCCGTCCGCGCGCCGGACCTGGGACGGTCGGCCACTGGGGAGGCGGCGTGATGGGTTACGAAGAAGCGGGTCGGGACCGCTCGACCGAGCCCTCGTCCGGTGTGCCCGCCGCCGTCCTGGAGAACGTCTTCGACGACCCCACGCAGGGTGATCCCGGCCGGGATCGGCTCGGCGTGCAGGTGGTCTGGGAGGTGCTGCTGCTCGCCGGCGTGGCGGCAGTGGGCTGGCTGCTCTGGCAGGAGGATCAGAGCCTGCTGCGCGCCGACAACCTGCGCACCCTGCTCGTCGACGCGGTCGGATTGGGGCTGCTCGCCCTGGCCGCCGGGCTGAGCCTGCGTACGGCGGCACCGAACCTGGCCGTCGGGCCGGTCGCGGTCGCCGCCGCCCTGCACTACGCCGAGCAGGGTGATCGGGGTCTGCCGGCGTCGGTCGGCCCGGCCGTGGCGCTCGCCGCGCTTGGCGGGCTCGCGCTGGCGCTGACCGTGGTGCTGCTGCACGTGCCGGGGTGGGCAGCCAGCCTGGCCGGTGCGGCCGGGGTGGTGGTGTTCATCGAACGCCGTTCGGCGCCCGTGCTGGTGCAGGGCGACTACGACCCGGGGCGCAGTGCCGGATACCTGTTCGCCGGCTTCGCGGCGGTGGCCGTCCTCGGCGGGCTGTTCGGCGCGGTCCGGGCGATCCGCCGACTTGTCGGCCGGTACCGGCCGACCACCGACCCGGCTCGTCGGCGTGGCGCGGTGGCCGCCGTCGTCACCGCTGTCGCGCTTGTCAGCTCGACAGTGATGGCCGCCCTCGCCGGTGTCCTCATCGCCGCCAACCACTCCGGGACGGCCACGGACCCGGGGTCCGTAACGCCCACCTCGGGGCTGGACTGGACGATCCTGGCGATCGGGGTGGCCCTGCTCGCCGGCACCAGCGCGTACGGGCGTCGCGGCGGTGTGTTCGGCACGTTGCTGGCGGTCAGCCTGGTCACCGTCTTCCAGGCGTACGCGCCGGAGCGTGGTTGGACGCTGAGCACCTGGGCGGTGGGTGGCGCCGCGCTCGGTGTCGGGTTGCTCGTCACCCGGCTTGTCGAGACGTTCGGTCGGCCCCGGCCGGGCAGCACCGACAGACCCGAACCGGTCACCGACGGCACGATCAGCACCGGGTGGACCATGCCGCAGTCGCAGTCGGTGGAGAACTGGCCGCCGACACTGCCGACGCCTGCCGCACCGCAACCCGTGGACCCCTGGCGGGACCCGCGGTGGGAGGACGGCCCGCGCCGGTGGGACGCCGACGAGCGGTGATCAGGGTGACGTCCGCCGAGCCGGAGCTGATCTCGACGGTTAGGCTCGGCGACATGACCGACACACCTGCCGCCACCCCCGGCGGAACCTCGTTCGCCGAGCTTGACGCGTTGCCCACCGAGGAGTTGCGGGAGCGGGCGTTCGCCCTGGCCCGGGAGCGGCGGGACGTCAAGTTCTACTGGTCGGTGCTGCGGCACCTGCCGAACGCGGACGAGGCCACGGTGCTGGACGGCGCACCGAACTCGATCGGCCCGACCATCGACGAGGCCAACGCGCTGTGGCGGGAGCTGACCGGTCACGGTTACGAGGAGTCCGCGCCGCTGCTGCGGGCCGCCTTCATCGACTACCTGCTGAAGCACTGAACCGCCCGGGGCAGCCCAGGTCCGCCCGAAGGACAGGGTCGGGGCCTGGACGGATGGCGTCGTCGTTCCTGCACCGCTCCGGCCGGGTCAGCCGCT
Organism: Micromonospora sp. NPDC049047; assembly: GCF_040649135.1. Taxonomy (NCBI): domain Bacteria; kingdom Bacillati; phylum Actinomycetota; class Actinomycetes; order Micromonosporales; family Micromonosporaceae; genus Micromonospora; species Micromonospora sp. NPDC049047. The sequence continues at coordinate 64,461 of NZ_JBEZEY010000011.1, read as the reverse complement.
ACGGCACCGCCGCCGGCACCGGCGCGCTCGCCGTGTTGCTGCTGGTCGGGATCTGCGGCAGTCCGGCGTACACCGGTTGGGCTGCCACCCAGACCGACCCGGAGTCGGCCGGCGCCTACTATCTGCGCCTGCTCGCCTGGCCGGCCTGGCGGCTGGACGCGGACGGGCAGGCCGGCGGGTTGTTCGCCGCCGACCTGCGGGCCGTGCTGCTCGTGGTCCTCGCGGTCGCCCTGCTCTACCTGTTGCCCGCCGCGCAGGTGGCCCGGGTGCCCAGCCCGGTGAGCCAGTTTCTGTCCGGTTGGGCCGCGTACGTGCTCGCCGGTGGGCTGGCCGCCGTGCTGGCGGCGGTGCTCACCCCGGATCCGTCGCTGCTCGGTGCGTTGCAGGACGCCAGCGCGGGCGCCGGCTACGGCTTCCTCACCGGGTGGATCATCGGCACCGCCAGCCTTGGTGGTCGCGCCTGACCTGGTCCGAGGCGGTCGGGCGGGGGTGGCCGGGACCGGGCCGCCGACGGTGGCGGCCCGGTGGGCGTCGGGTCAGTTCGTCGGTCGGCCCAGCTCGAGCAGGCGGTGTCGGCTGAGGGCACCGACCGGTCGGCCGGCGTCGGTCACCACCAACTGGTCCCGTCCCGAGGTGAGCAGCACGGCCAGCGCGTCGTAGGCGGTGCCGTCAAGTGCCACGGTGGGCAGGTCCGCGGCGGCGTCGCCGGGTACGGGCTCCAATGACTCCCGGTCGAGTGGGGTCACCGCCAGCCGGCGGATGCCCCGGTCGGCTCCGACGAACTCGCGTACGAACGGGGTGGCCGGTGCGCCGAGCAGCGCGGCCGGCGTGTCGTACTGCTCCAGGTGCCCGCCCTCGGAGAGGACCGCGATCCGGTCGCCGAGCCGGACCGCCTCGTCGAGGTCGTGGGTGACAAGGACCGTCGTCTTGCGGACCTCGGCCTGAAGGCGGAGGAACTCCTCCTGCAGGCGGGTCCGGACGATCGGGTCGACGGCCGAGAACGGTTCGTCCATCAGCAGCACCACCGGGTCGGCGGCGAGCGCGCGGGCCACGCCGACCCGTTGCCGCTGGCCACCGGAGAGCTCGTGCGGGTAGCGGCCCCCGAACTGGGCCGGGTCCAGGCCGACCAGGTCGAGCAACTCGTCGACCCGGGCCCGGGTCTGCCGCTTCGGCCACCGGAGCAGGCCCGGCACTGTGGCCACGTTGGCCCGGACCGTCTGGTGTGGAAAAAGGCCGACGTTCTGGATCACATACCCGATGCGGCGGCGCAGCTGCACCGGGTCGACGTCGGTGACGTCCTCGTCGCCGAGCGTGATCCGGCCGGCGGTCGGCTCGATCAGGCGATTGATCATGCGCAGTACCGTCGACTTGCCACAGCCGGACGGGCCGATCAGCACCACCAGTTCGCCGGCCCGGACGTCCAGGCTGAGCTCCCGGACGGCCTCGGTGCCGTTCGGGTAGCGCTTCTTGATGCCCTGTAGGGAGATCGACGCCGCGCGAGGGGATCGGGCCGCGTCGGCAGCCTCCGGGGTAACGTCCACGTATGTCCTTCCGCCTGAGCTACCGGGCCGACCCGGGTAACCCCTGGTTCTCCTGGCAGTACGTGCGGGACAACTCTGACACGATCCTCGCCGCCGTGCGCGAACACGCCTCCCTCACCGGGCGGGCGGTGCTGCTCGCCGTGTTGATCGCGCTGCCGTTGTCCGTGCTGGCGTACTGGTTCCGGCCGCTCGCCGGTCCGATCCTCGCTGTCAGTGGGGTCGTCTACACCATCCCGTCGTTGGCGCTCTTCGCGTTCATCGCGCCCTACCTGGGCACCGGAACCACCACCGTGCTGGTCGGGCTGGTCCTCTACGCGTTGCTGTTGATCGTGCGCAACGTGGTGGCCGGCCTCAACCAGGTGCCCCCGGAGGTCGGCGAGGCCGCCGAGGGGATGGGGTACGGCCGGTGGGGGCGGCTGTTCCGGATCGACCTGCCGTTGGCGCTTCCGGGCATCGTGACCGGCGTGCGACTGGCGACCGTCTCGACGGTGGCGTTGGTCACAGTCGGGGTGCTGGTCGGGCATGGCGGCCTCGGGCAGTTGATCTTCGCGGGCTTCCAGAACAACCTCTACAAGGCGGAGATCATGACCGCCGCGCTGCTCTGCGTGGCGCTCGCGGTAGTGCTCGACCTCCTGCTCGTCCTGGTCGCCCGGTTGGTGACCCCCTGGTCCACCCGGAGCGCACGGTGACCGTCGCGGCGAATCCGATCGGCCAGGCGATCACCTGGATCAACGACCCACTGAACTGGACCAATCCGGGCGGCATGCTGGACCGGCTCGGTGAGCACCTGACGATCTCGGCCCTGGCGGTGGCGCTCGGCTGCCTGGTGGCCTGGCCGCTCGGGCTCTGGCTGGGGCACCTCGGCCGAGGTGGTGGCCTGGTGGTGCTGGTGTCCAACGCCACCCTGGCCATCCCCACCCTGGCGCTGCTCACCATCCTGCCGGTGGCCTTCGCCAGCGGCTTCGGACGGACGCCGGTAGTGGTGGCGCTTGCCGTCTTCGCCGTGCCGCCGCTGCTCGCCAACGCGTACACCGGGGTGCGACAGGTGGACCCGGAGGCCCGCGACGCGGCCCGGGGGATGGGCCTGTCCGGCGGGCAGCTGCTGCGCCGCGTCGAGTTGCCGCTCGCGGTGCCCTACCTGGCCGCCGGCTTTCGGACGGCCGCGGTCCAGGTGATCGCGACCGCCGCCCTGGCCTCGTTCGTCAACGGCGGCGGCCTCGGCCAGATCATCAGGACCGGCTTCGGGATCGGCATCGCGGCCGGTGGCGGGCAGATCGTCGCCGGCGGTGTGCTGGTGGCCGGGCTGGCGCTGCTCGCCGAGGTGGTTCTCGGTGGGGTCGAACGCCTTGTCACTCCCCGTCCGCTGCGGCGCGGACGGCAACGAACGCAGCGGCCCCGGCCCGCGGACGCCACCGGGCGGGCCTGACCCGTCCGGGTGAGCCCTGGGTCGAGCCGACCGCACACATCCGGCCGATCGGTGACGATGAGGTGACGAAGTCCATCCTGAGTTGTCGGTCGGTTGCGGAGCATGTTGGGTGGATATTCGCGGGCGGCCAACAGTCAGGCTCGTCCGTCGGACACGCGGCCGGCCCGGGACGGGCCGCGCCGGGACACGGAAGGCGGGCACATGCGCGCACGTACACGGCTGGCGATCGGCGTAATCGGCGCCGTCGCCGGGGCAGCGCTCCTCACCGGATGCGGTAAGGAAGGCTCGTCCGGCACCGACGCACCGCAGCAGGGCGCCTCCGGCGCCGGATGCGCCCCGGTCGCCGGCCAGCAGCTCATCGCTCTGCAGGACGACAAGAAGCTCCAGAACTCCGACAACGTCATCCCCGCGGTCAACAGCAAGGTCGCCAACCCGCAACTGATCGCCGCACTGGACAAGGTCTCCGCCGCGCTCGACACCCCGAAACTGATCCAGCTCAACAAGGCGGTGAACGACGAGCGTAAGACGCCACGGGTGGCGGCCGAGGAGTTCGCCGCCGCCAACAACCTCACCGACGGCATCGCCAAGGGACCGGGCGGCGACATCACTGTGGGCGCCGGCAACTTCGCCGAGAGCCAGATCCTGGGCGAGCTGTACCGGATCGCGCTCACCGCAGCCGGCTACCAGGTCAAGGTGCAGCAGATCGGCAACCGCGAGCTGTACGAGCCGGCGTTGCAGAAGGGCGAGATCCAGGTCGTCCCGGAGTACGCGGCGACAATGGCCGAGTTCCTCAACACCAAGGACAAGGGCGGCACTCCGCCGCCGATCTCCTCGCCCGACATCAACAGCACTGTCACCGCGCTCAAGGCCCAGGGCGACAAGGTCGGCATCACCTTCGGTGCCCCGGCCGCAGCCCAGGACCAGAACGCCTTCGCCGTCACCCAGGCGTTCGCCGACAAGTACGGCGTGCGGACCCTCTCCGAGTTGGCCGCGAAGTGCTCCGGCAGCGCGACGGTGCTGGGTGGCCCGCCGGAGTGCGAGCAGCGCCCGTTCTGCAAGCCGGGCCTGGAGAAGACGTACGGGCTGTCGGTGGGCAAGTTCTCCTCGCTGGACCAGGGCGGGCCGCTCACCAAGAGCGGTCTGCGGGACGGCTCGATCAGCGTGGGCCTGATCTTCTCCTCGGACGGCGCGTTCGCCACGAACTGAGCCCGTTCTGGGCCTGCTACGGACGCCCCCGCCCCGATCGGGCGGGGGCGTCCGCGCGTCCCGGGACCCCGTTCCCTCCGGCGCAACTCGTCGGTAGGCTGCACATCCATGCCAGCCCCGGCCACCTCTGACGCCCGGCGTCAACCACCGCTGCTGACCGTGCTCTTCTGGGCGGGCGTCGCGCTCGCCCCGGTGGCGGCGCTGATCCTGCTGGTCGCCGACGGCAACGGCCCGCTGCGCTTCGCCGCGGTGCTCGCCATCGTCGCGGTGGTGCTGATCGGCCTCTCCATCGCACTGCGACCGGACGGCGAGGGTGCGCGAGCCGACGAGCTGCTCGACGAGATCGAGGAGCTGCGCCGGGAGCTGCGTACCGAGATCTCGACCGCCACCCAGCGCGGCAGCCAGGCGCTCGACCAGGCACACCGGGCCCAGGAGGGGATCGCCGCGATCCGCCGCCGGCTGGACGCCAGCGGTGCCGCTCTCGCCGGTACTGCCCCCGTCGCTGCCGCCGCCCCCGTCGCGGAACCGCCGGGCCCCGGCCGGGCACGAGTGCCGAGCGTCGAGCCGCCGGTGGACAACACGCCGGTAGCCCGGAGTCGCGTCCAGGCGCCGGGGGACGCACCGCCGGGCCGGGCCCGAGTGTCCGGCCCGGATGACGCGTCCCGGCGGGGCCGGGCTCCGCACCCGCACGACGACGAACCCGCCTACCCGCGGGAGCCCGCCGAGCCGCGGGCGACCGCGCGAACGTACGGCGCCGCGCGCCCGGCCGACGCCGTGTACGGCTCAGCCCGTCCTCGGGAACACGACCGCCCCGAGCCGGCACACCGGCCGGTCGGCGTCGTCCGGCACACCGAAACCGTGCACGTCACCACCCGGCACACGGTGGTGGACGGCGGGCCGGCCGAGCCGACCGGGCGCTACGAGGGCGAATACCCGGGCCGGTGGACCCCACCGGCGCAGGAGTGGACCCGAGGCGGCGGCGCGGATGAGCGTGCCCGCTCGGCCGGCCGGCCGAGCGGTGAGCCCGCGCAGCGGCCCCGGGCCGGGTACGACGACGACCGACGCCCCGACGACGACCGGTCCCGCCCCGGCGAGCGCGCGTGGGGGCCGCAGCCGCCGACCGCTGGGGAGCCCGAGTGGAGCGGCGGGCGGCAGGCGTCGGGTCGGCGTGCCGACCGGCACGGCGCCGACGGGGCCGAGCCGGGCTGGACGGGCCGCCACGACGAGCCGGAGTGGACCGATCCGCGCGACACGTACGCCCAACCCGACGAGCCTGACCCGGCCGCCAGGTCGCACCACGCGCCGGAGCGGCCACCGTCGGGCTCCTGGGACAGCCCGGACGACAGCGGTTGGTCGGCACAGCGCGCTCCGGCGGGTCCGACCGCTCCCCAGCCCGGGCCGGCCCTGCGGGCCGACGACACGGGCGAGTACTGGTCCCAGCTGCGGGCCGGTGACCGGTGGGCAACTGTCCGCGACGACGAGAACGGCACTGAGCTGCGGGTCGGCGAACGCCGGGCCGAGGTGCGCGCCGACGCCACCGGCACCGAGTACCGGGTGGCCGACCGCTGGGCCGAGGTCCGCCATGAGGAACCCCGCCAGCACGAGCAACCGCACCGCTACGAGGAACCGCGCCGCTACGAGGAACCGCGCCAGCATGACGGGCCGCGCCAGCGCGAGGCGCCGCAGCGCTACGGGGAGCCACGTCGGCAGCCGGAGCGTGAGTCGTACCACCGGGGCGAGCCGGCGGACCTGCCGGCGCTGCCGGCGGGCGGTGTTCCGGTGCCGGACGAGTGGCGCCCACCGCGTCCGCGCGGTCACCAGGCCGAACCCGTGCCGGAGCGGACCGGTCGGCGCCGGGTCGACGAGCGCTACGGCTACCCACCGCAGGACGACGTACCGCGTGCCGGTGGCACCCCGCCCGGCGACCGTTGGCGCTGAGCGGTCAGGCCGTCCGGCTCACTTGTCGATGTCGCCGACCACGAAGAACATCGAACCGAGGATCGCGATCAGATCCGGCACCAGGCAGCCGGGCAGCAGGGTGGCCAGCGCCTGCACGTTCGCGTAGGACGCGGTCCGCAACTTCAACCGCCACGGCGTCTTCTCCCCCCGGGACACCAGGTAGTAGCCGTTGATGCCGAGCGGGTTCTCGGTCCAGGCGTACGTGTGCCCCTCGGGTGCCTTGAGCACCTTCGGCAGCCGGGTGTTGACCGGGCCGGTCAGCTGGTCCACCCGGTCCAGGCACTGCTCGGCGAGGTCGAGCGATGCGTACACCTGGTCGAGCAGCACCTCGAAGCGGGCATGGCAGTCCCCGGCGGTGCGGGTGACGACCGGCACGTCCAGCTCGTCGTAGGCCAGATAGGGGTCGTCGCGGCGCAGGTCCAGGTCGAGCCCGGAGGCGCGGGCCACCGGCCCGGACGCGCCGAACGCGGCGGCGTCGGCGGCGGTGAGCACACCGACGCCCACGGTGCGGGCCAGGAAGATGTCGTTGCGGCGGATCAGGTGGTCCAGGTCGGGCAGCCGTCGGCGTACCTCGCCGATCGCCGCGCGGGCGCGGCCGGTCCACCCGTACGGCACCTCCTCCTTGAGGCCACCCACCCGGTTGAACATGTAGTGGATCCGGCCGCCGGAGACCTCCTCCATCACCGCCTGGATGGTCTCCCGTTCCCGGAAGGCGTAGAAGATCGGCGTGATCGCCCCGATCTCCAACGGGTACGAGCCGAGGAACATCAGGTGGTTCAGCACCCGGTTCAGCTCCGCCAGGGCCATCCGCAGCCAGGTGGCCCGCTCCGGCACCTCCATGCCCATCAGGCGTTCCACAGCGAGCACCACACCCAGCTCGTTGGAGAACGCCGAGAGCCAGTCGTGCCGGTTGGCCAACACGATGATCTGCCGGTAGTCGCGCACCTCGAACAGCTTCTCCGCGCCCCGGTGCATGTAACCGACGATCGGTTCGCAGGAGACCACCCGCTCACCGTCGAGCACCAGCTTCAGCCGCAGCACACCGTGCGTCGAGGGGTGCTGCGGGCCGATGTTCAGCACCATGTCGGTGCCGAGCTGCTGGTCGCCGGTGCCGGCGACCAGGCCGGCCCCGGTGCCGACGGTCAGTTCACGGAGGTCCCCGGCGTCGGTGGTCATGCCCGTCATCGTGCCACGGCCGGCTCGTGCACGATGCCGACCGGTTGGCGCAGCCACAGGTGCCCGCCGAGCCCGGCCGGGTCGGTCAGCTCGGCCACCGCCGACGCGGCGGCAAGCGCCCGCACGTACCCCGCCGGGTCGGTGCCGGCCAGGCTCAGCGGCGGTCGGCCGCCGTCGGCCCCGAGCGCCCGCAGCGCCTCCCGCTGCGAGACCAGGGAGTACGCACACCGGGCGACCTGTGCACCAGCGGAGGCGACCGAGTCCATGGCCACGTGCGCTGTGACATCACTCGACCCGTCCGGCACCGGAGGCACCTGCCGCCCACCCCGGTAACCGGTCAACGTCCCGTCCACCGGTCGACCCTCTCTCAGGTGCCCGTAGTCGACCGCCACCGCGAGCCCGCGTTCCATCTTTCGGACCGCGCTCGCCCAGGCGTCGTCGCGCGTTCGGCCGATCTCGGCTCGTGGGTGGTCACTGCTGGGGGTTGCCCGGAAACCCGACTCGCTTCCGCTTGTCGCGTCGGTCGAGGTCAGATCAGGGTCCGCGTGGGACGAGCTCGCGGGAGGGGGCCACCAGGTCGTCAGCCAGTCGAGGTCGTCGGGGCTGATTGGCTCACCGACCGTCTCCGCGCCGCTCTCGGGGTCGACGAGCACGTATCGCCAGCCGTCGGCGGTGTGCACCGCCACGTCGAGTGGGACGTTGTCCAACCACTCGCTAGCGATCAACAGTCCGGTGATCCCCTCGGGAATCTCAGCTGTCCAGTTGATCTCTTCGGGCAGGTTCTCGGGGCGCTCGGCGTACTCCACAGCTGTGAAGCGAACCCGTTCCGCAAGCGACTGACGAACGGTGACCGACGACGGCTCCCCGCCCAACGGACGGACGGAGGCCGTGGAAGTCGGGGTTTCCGGGGAGCCCGCCCACGCAGGGATCAAGCCTGACCGCCCGGAGTGGGTGGGCTCCCCGGAAACCCCCACCACGCCCCCGGCGAGCGCCCGCAGCAACTCCCCCCGCCCAGCCCCCACGTCGACCACGTCGAGCCGTGCCGGTTGCCCCAGAGCGGCGTCGACCTGCGTGAGCAGGCGCAGCAGAGCGGTGGCGAAGGCCGGGGACGCGTGCACGCTGGTCCGGAAGTGGGCGGCCGGCCCGCCGCCGGCCACGAAGAAGCCGCCCGGTCCGTAGAGGGCGTGGCCCATCGCGTCCCGCCACCGGATCGACATCGTCCTCCTCAGGGTCGGCATGGGTAGCCGTGCCGACCCTACGGTCCCCGCCGGGCGGCTTCCTGCCTCAGGCCCGGAAGTAGTGCCCGTCGTCCAGGTCGGCGATCAGGCCGGGGTGGGTGGGGGTCCAGCCCAGCAGTTCACGGGTGATGGCGGACGAGGTGGGGTTGTCCAGTTGGGCGAACTGCCCGAGAAAGCCGAAGTAGTCGTTCGCCTCGGCGGGGCTGATGCTACGGACCGGGAGGTCGAGGTTGCGGCCGACGGCAGTGGCGATCTCCCGGAAGGGGACTCCTTCGTCGGCGGCTCCGTGCAGGCGCGCACCGGCCGGGGCCTGCTCCAGGGCGAGCCGGTAGAGCTGGGCCGCGTCGAGCGTGTGCACGGCCGGCCACCGGTTGGCGCCCTCACCGACGTACGCGGCGTAGCCGTTGCGCCGGGCCGCCGCGATGATGACGGTGATGAAGCCGTTGTGGTCGAGTGAGCTGTGCACTGTGGGCGCGAGCCGGACGACGGAGCCGCGCACCCCGCGCGAGCCGAGGCCGGCCACGAAGTTCTCCGCGTCGATCCGGTAGCCGCCGCCGTCGAAGATGTCGCGTTCGGTGCCGGGACGGCCGACGACGCCGCCCATCACGAGCATGGCGGTGCCACCCGTGCCGACCAGGGGCTTGCCGGAGCCGGCCAGACCGTCGGCGAGCGCGGCGAGGGCGTCCAGGTCGGCCGAGGCGGCGCCGGCCAGGTCGCCGCTGACCATGAGGTCGTGCCGGAACGCCAGGTGGATCACCCCGTCGGCGGCGGCCGCCTCTTCCCGGAGCACGTCGAGGTCGGTCAGCTCGCCGCGGTGTGCCTGAGCGCCGAGCTTCTCGATCGCGGCGGCGGAGGTGTCGGAGCGGGCCAGGCCGACGACGTCGTGTCCGGCGGCGAGCAGTGCCGGCACGACCGCGGAGCCTAGGTGGCCGGAGGCACCTGTGACGAATACGCGCATTGTGTTCCTTCCGAGGAAGTGATGTCATCCTGCGACATGACCGTAGCTCGCCATGTCGCAAGATGACATGGACCGGCCGGAAATAATGTCGCCGTGTGACATCGGATACCATCGGCGGATGGCCCGCTGGCAACCGGACGCACGCGGCCGCCTGACGGCGGCCGCCTTCGAGCTGTTCCAGGAGCGCGGCTTCGAACAGACAACCGTCGCCGACGTCGCCGCCCGGGCCGGCCTCGACAAGCGCACCTTCTACCGGCTCTTCGGCGACAAGCGGGAGGTGCTCTTCAGCGGCAGCGAACAGCTGGAGGAGATCCTGGTCAAGGTGGTGACCGAGACGGGCGGGGCCCCCTTCGAGGCGGTCGTGGCCGGCTTCCGTCAGGTGGCTGTGGACGTCTTCGCCGACCGCCTCGAATTCGTCCGGATGCGCCAATCCATCATCGAGAGCAGCCCCGAGCTGCAGGAGCGCGAGCTACGCAAGACGGGCTCGCTGGTGGCCGCGGTCACCGCCGCCCTGCGGGCCAAGGGCCTCGGCGCGAGCGCTGCCACGCTGGCCACCGAGTCCGGCGCCACGGTCTTCCGGGTCGCGTACGCGCGCTGGCTAGCACCCGACAGCGACGCCTCACTCGCCGACCTGATCACCGAGGTGGCCGCCGAACTCCGCGCGATCACGTCGGCCCCGGGGTCCACGCCCTGACCGTGGTAAGCGCCGCACCCCTCCGTCGGTGGTGAACGTTTTCACACATGCTTGTCCTGGTTCGACGGGCCGGGCGCATACTTGCGATCGACCGGTACCCCTTCTCGAGGACTGGATCGTTGTCATGAGCGCACCGCTGCGCCCGCGTCCGGCCGACCAACCCCGGTCCGCCGCGCCCGGCCTCCCCGCCACCTCCCGCCCGCTCACCGTCGGCGTCCTCGGCGCCGGTCGGGTCGGTGCCGTCCTGGGCGCCGCACTCGTCGCCGCCGGGCACCGCGTGGTCGCCGTCACCGGCGACTCCGGGGCCAGCCGGGCCCGCCTCGCCCTCCTGCTGCCCGAGGTGCCCCGCCGCCCGGCCACCGCCGTCGCCCAGGCCGCCGCGGACCTGTTGCTGATCGCTGTGCCGGACGACGCGTTGGCCGGTGTGGTGGCCGACCTCGCCGACCGGCAGGCACTTCGCCCCGGCCAAGTGGTCGCCCACACCTCCGGCGCGCACGGCCTGAGCGTGCTGACGCCGGCCGCCGCCGTCGGTGCCCGCCCGCTCGCCCTGCACCCCGCGATGACCTTCACCGGTACGCCGGACGACCTGCCCCGGTTGGCAGGTATCTCGTACGGGGTGACCGCCCCGGCGGAGCTACGTGCGCTGGCCGCCCGGCTGGTCACCGACCTGGGTGGTGTGCCCGAGTGGGTGGACGAGTCGGCGCGTCCGCTGTACCACGCCGCGCTGGCCCACGGCGCGAACCACCTGGTGACCCTGGTGAACGAGGCGACCGACCGGCTACGTGACGCCGGGGTGACCCGGCCGGAGAAGGTGCTCGCCCCACTGCTGCGGGCCGCCCTGGAAAATGCGCTGCGGCTCGGTGACGACGCGTTGACCGGCCCGGTCTCCCGGGGTGACGCGGGCACCGTCCAGCGGCACCTGGCCCGGCTGGCCGACACCGCACCGGAATCCGTCCCCGCCTATCTCGCGTTGGCACGGCGTACCGCCGACCGGGCGATCGCCGCCGGTCGGCTGCGGCCGGTGGACGCGCAGTCGTTGCTCGGCGTACTCGCCGACACCGCCCGGGAGGTGGCCGCATGACACAACTCGTACACTCGCGCGCCGAGCTGGCCGAGGCCCGGGCCGGGCTGAAGGGCACCGTCGGGGTGGTGATGACGATGGGCGCCCTGCACTCCGGGCACGAGACGTTGCTGCGCGCGGCCCGGGAACAGGCCGACCACGTGCTGGTGACCATCTTCGTGAACCCGTTGCAGTTCGGGCCGAACGAGGACTTCGACCGCTACCCGCGCACCCTCGACGCCGACCTGGAGGTGTGCCGGCGGGCGGGCGCGGATCTCGTCTTCGCCCCGTCGGTGGCGGACATGTATCCGGACGGCCAGCCCCGGGTACGCCTCGACCCGGGCCCGCTCGGCGCGGAGTTGGAGGGCGCGAGCCGCCCCGGCTTCTTCCACGGGGTGCTCACCGTGGTGCTGAAGTTGCTCCAGCTCACCCGGCCGGACCTGACGTTCTTCGGCGAGAAGGACTACCAGCAGCTCACCCTGGTCCGGCGGATGACCCGGGACCTGGACGTCCCGGTCGACGTGATCGGCGTGCCGACCGTCCGGGAGCCGGACGGATTGGCGCTGTCCAGTCGCAACCGCTACCTGAGCGAGTCGGAGCGGGCCGCGGCGCTGAGTCTGTCCGCCGCGTTGCGGGCCGGCGCGCGGGCCGCCGCGGACGGTCTGGACGCGGGCGCGGTGCTGACCGCCGCGCACGCCGCTTTCGGTGCCGGTACGCCGGGCGCCCGCCTCGACTACCTGGTGCTCACCGACCCCGAGTTGGAACCGGGGCCGGTCACCGGGCCGGCGCGGCTGGTGATCGCCGCGTGGGTGGGCGCCACCCGCTTGATCGACAACGCGGCGATCCACCTCGCTCCCGCCCCGGACCGGGTCGCACCACCCGCCACCTCTTTGTGAAAGGCCACCCCGATGCTGCGGACCATGCTCAAGTCGAAGATCCACCGGGCCACGGTGACCCAGGCCGACCTGCACTACGTCGGTTCGGTGACGGTGGACGAGGACCTGCTCGACGCCGCCGACCTGCTCCCCGGCGAGCAGGTGGCGATCGTGGACATCACCAACGGTGCACGACTGGAGACGTACGTGATTCCCGGCGTACGGGGCAGCGGCGTGATCGGCATCAACGGTGCCGCCGCGCACCTGGTGCACCCCGGTGACCTGGTGATCCTGATCTCGTACGCGCAGATGGACAACGCCGAGGCCCGGTCGTACCAGCCGCGGGTGGTGCACGTGGACGCCGACAACCGGGTGATCGAGTTGGGCGCCGACCCGGCATCGGTGGCACCCGGCATGGTCGGTGACCCGGTGCCCAGCCCGCTGGCCATGTCCGGAGTCTGATCCCGCACGACGTGCTTCCGGTCTGTTACCGGAAGGTCATTCCCGGTTACCCTTGGCGCGCTGGCGGAAGCCGGTAGGTGGCTGGGGGAGGCCGCTATGCGCAGTGCCAGGACTACCGTGTTCGCCGCTGTCGTGACGGCGGTGCTGCTGGTGGGCTGCGCCGGGTCGGGCGGCCTGGACGGTGACCTGACCGACGACTGGGCGGCGCTGCCGCAGCCGACGGCGTTCACGCCGGCCGCCGGGGTCTGTCAGGCCGCCGACTTCACCGATGTGGTCACCCTTGCCGCCTACGAGCCGGTGGACTGCGCCGGCCCACACCGGCTGGAAACCGTGCATGTGGGGACGTTCCCGGCCGAGCGGCCGAGCGCGCCGGCGGGCGGCTCGGCGGAGTTGCGGGGCGCGTTCACCGAGTGCGACACCCGGGCGACCGGGTACGTGGGCGACGACTGGCGCGCCGGCCGGCTACGACTGTCGGTGGCGTTGCCCTCCGGGCCGGGCTGGGCGGCCGGTTCCCGGTGGTTCCGGTGTGACCTCACCGAGCTGACCACTGTCGAGGCCGCCGCCACAGTGGTGGTCCGCTCGGGCAGCCTGCGGGACGCGTTGAAGGGTGCGACCGGGCTGCGGCTCGGTTGCCAGCAGACCCGCACCGCGGCCGGCGCGGGCGTGCAGACACTGGTTCCGGTGCCGTGCGCCACACGGCACGACGCCGAGTTCGTCGGGGTGTGGCGCGCGCCGGAGATGGCGTACCCGACCCGGGACGCCGACTGGGCCCCGCTCTACACCGGCTGCCGCAGCGCCCTCGGCCGCTATGTGGGGGTGCCGGACGACGTCCACCTGCGCTTTCGCAGTGGGTTGGTGGTCCGCCCGCCGGGTGCGGGGCGGTGGCGGGTCGGTGATCGGGGGGTCCGCTGCTATCTGTGGCTGAGCGACCGTACGGTGACCGCCTCGCTGAAGGGCACCGGCCCGGCCGGTCTGCCGGTCCGGACGAAGTGACAACGGGCTGACGGCCGGCGCGGCGCCGGACGGGGTAGCCCAAAACACTCGTCCCGCCCCCGCCGCCCCGAGCGAGGACGGTTCGGGTTGACTGGGGGGATGGACCTTCCGACCGTCGACCTGCCGGCCCTGCCCGCGTTGCTGGCCGCGCCCGCGCCCGGCTGGGTGGAGACCACCGACGTGATCGTTGTGGGTTCCGGGGTGGCCGGGTTGACCGCGGCGCTGCACCTGCGGGAGGCAGGCCTGCACGTCACGGTGGTAACCAAGGTCAACATCGATGACGGCTCGACGCGGTGGGCGCAGGGCGGCATCGCCGCCGTGCTCGACCCGACGGACACCCCGGCGGCCCATGCCCGGGACACCGAGATCGCGGGGGTCGGGCTCTGCGACCCGGCGGCGGTCCGGGTGCTTGTCGAGGAGGGCCCGACCCGGCTGCGGGAGCTGATGCGCATCGGCGCCGAGTTCGATCGCCATCCGGACGGCTCGTTGATGCTGACCCGGGAGGGTGGGCACCGGGCGGACCGGATCGTGCACGCCGGTGGTGACGCCACCGGCGCGGAGGTGCAGCGGGCCCTGCACGCGGCGGTGCAGCGCGACCCGTGGATCCGGCTTGTCGAACACGCCCTGGTGTTGGACCTGCTGCGCGCGCCGGGCGACGGCCCGGACGGGCTCGGCCCGGCCTGCGGGATCACCCTGCACGTGCTCGGCGAGGGCAGCGAGGACGGCGTCGGCGCACTGCTGGCCCGGGCGGTGGTGCTTGCCACCGGCGGGATGGGGCAGATCTTCGCGGCCACCACCAACCCGGCGGTCTCGACCGGCGACGGGGTGGCGCTGGCGATGCGGGCCGGCGCGGCGGTGACCGACGTGGAGTTCGTCCAGTTCCACCCGACCGCGCTGATCACCCCGCCCGGCGCGGGAGTGCCGGGCGCCGGGCACGCGCAGCAGCCGCTGGTCTCCGAGGCGCTGCGCGGGGAGGGCGCGTACCTGGTGGACGCCGACGGCAAGCGGTTCATGGTGGGCCAGCACGAGTTGGCCGAGTTGGCACCTCGGGACGTGGTGGCCAAGGGCATCCACCGGGTGTTGCTGGCCACCGGCGCGGACCACGTCTTCCTCGACGCGCGGCACCTGGGCGGGGACTTCCTGGCCGGTCGGTTCCCCACCATCGTGGCGTCCTGCCTGGCGATCGGTGTGGACCCGGCGAACGAGCTGATCCCGGTGGCGCCGGCCGCCCACTACGCCTCCGGTGGGGTCCGCACCGATCTGCGCGGTCGCACCTCGATTCCCGGCCTGTACGCCTGCGGCGAGGTGGCCTGTACGGGGGTGCACGGCGCGAACCGGCTGGCCAGCAACTCGCTGCTTGAAGGGCTGGTCTTCTCCCGGCGGATCGCCGAGGACATCGCCGTCGGGCTGCCCGAGCAGATCCAGCCGGCGGACACCGGGGCCTGGCGCGGGGGCGCGGGCTGGGTGCTGCCCGCCGAGGCGACGCCGACCCTGCAACGGGCGATGACCCGGGGAGCCGGGGTGCTCCGGTCGGCGGCGACGCTCGCCGGGACGGCCGGCACGCTGCGGGAGTTGGGCGCTGCCCGGGGGCGGCCCCGCACGTCCGACTGGGAGGCGACGAATCTGCTCACCGTGGCGTCGACGCTTGTCGCCGCCGCGTACGCGCGTGGCGAGACCCGGGGCTGCCACTGGCGGGAGGACTTCCCGACGGCCGACGAGCGGTGGCTGGGCCACCTCGTCGGGTCGATCGGGGCGGCGGGCCGGGTGGACCAACAGTGGGAGGGAAACTCATGACCGGGTCGACAGAGGTGGCGTTGCGGGCGGCCGGGTTGGACCCGACGCAGGTGCGGCAGGTGATCGAAACCGCGCTGGTCGAGGATCTGGGGCCCGATTTCCTGGACGTCACGAGTGTGGCCACCATCCCGGCGGAGCAGACCGACACCGCCGACCTGGTGGCCCGCGCGGATGGTGTGCTGGCCGGGTTGGCCGTGGCCGCGGCCGTGTTCGAGTTGGTGGGCGAGGTGACCGGCTTCGGTCGTACCGTCGAGGTGTCGGTGGTGGCCCGCGACGGTGCGCGGGTGGCCCGCGGCGACGTGCTGGCGACGGTGACCGGCCCGACCCGGCTGTTGTTGACGGCCGAGCGGACGGCGCTGAACCTGCTCTGCCGGATGTCCGGGGTGGCCACCCACACCCGGGCCTGGGCGGACGCGCTGGCCGGCACGAAGGCGATGGTGCTTGACACCCGGAAGACGACGCCGGGCCTGCGGGCGCTTGAGAAGTACGCGGTGCGGGCCGGCGGGGGCACCAACAAGCGGATGGGCCTTTACGACGTGGCCATGATCAAGGACAACCACAAGCTCGCGGCCGGCGGCATCACTGCGGCGTACCGGCGGGTCCGGGCGGCGTTCCCGGAGGTGCCGGTGCAGGTCGAGGTGACCACCGTCGACGAGGCGGTCGAGGCGGTGGAGGCCGGTGCGGACTTCCTGCTCTGCGACAACATGACGCCGGAGGTGTTGGCCGAGGCGGTGGCCGCCGTGGGTGACCGGGCCGAGTTGGAGGCCACCGGGGGCCTGACCCTGGAGGTGGCGGGCCGGTATGCGGCCACCGGCGTCGACTTCCTCTCGGTGGGGGCGTTGACGCACTCGTCGCCGATCCTGGACATCGCGCTCGACCTGCGGACCGGGTAGCGGACTGAGGTCGGCGGCTCAGACGGTGGTCAGCGAGCTGGCGGCCAGGTTGAAGATCACCCGGTTCTCGGTGTCCTGCCGGCCGTCCAGGCCGTACTTGGCACGGAACAGCTCCAACACCCGGTTGTAGATCTCCGGCGGCAGCTCGTCGGCCTCACCGATGGCGAAGATCTCGCCGGCCGCCTCGGGCCGGTCCAGCACGACGCTGAGCCCGGCCAGGCCGTGCCGGGCGACGTTGCGCACCAGGTCGGTCCCGGCGATGTACCAGTCGCCGTCGGAGCGTACGTAGAGGGCGTCGCAGGTTTCCAGGTCCCGACCGGCCTGCCGCAGGCAGAGTCGCAGCGTGAGGCAGGCCGCCAGGTCCTCGAGCGGAGCGGTGTCCCACAGCTCGGCGAACCGGTCGTCGACGAACTCGCCGAGCGGGGTCGAGACGAACGCCTCGATCTGCTGGGTGTCGAAGGTGCTGCCCTGCACCGGGAAGAACGAGATGAACGCCTTTCCGTCCCAGCGGTACATCTGCACCGAGGGGGCGGCGCTGTAGACCCGGACCTGGAGCCGGGCGCGGGCCGACTCGGGCAGCTCCTCGCTGAGCCGGGCGAGGTGCCACAGGTTGTTGAGGATGGCGACCGAGGCGTCCCGCCGGCGCAGCTCCTCGCCGCGCAGGCGGACCGCCGGCGAGTCCGGGTCGAGCAGCAACACCTTGACGACGGCGCCGTTGGCGAGCGCGGAGCGTAACGCGGTCACGAACCGGGCCGCGTACGGACCTTCCAGCATGCTGGTCCAGGTCTCCAGGATGGCCACGATCTCCCGGGACTGGGCGACCCGTTCGATGAGCGCGTCCCGGTCCAGGCGGGGATGCTCGATGATGCTCACCGTCTGGAGTTCACGGAAGAGCGGGTTGAGCACCACGTACGTCAGCAGCGTCATGATCAGAGCTGCGCCGATGTTGAGGTAGAGGTCGCCGACGAAGCTGTCGCTCGCCCGCACTGACGCCCGCCAGGCCTGCACGATCATCCAGATAGCGCCGCCGGCCAACGCGACGAGCACCAACACGTGTCGTCGACGCCGGCGCAGGGTGTTGCGGCCCCGCACCCACCACGTCCCCGACATGTCAGCTCCCCGTCCGGCCGCGCCGTGGATCGACCCATGCTCATGTCGCGATACAACAAGGATACGGTCCGTCGCCCGGTCCGCACCCGCCCGTACGGTCGTTGTCTAGGCTGCGTGCGTGCTGCTCTGCATCGACATCGGAAACACGAACACCGTGCTGGCGACCTTCGACGGCGACAAGCTCGTGCACTCCTGGCGGATCAAGACCGATGCCCGCTCGACGGCGGACGAGTTGGGCCTGATGTTCCGGGGGCTGCTCGCCGGGGACAACGTCGAGATCACCGGCGTGGCCGCCTGTTCGACGGTGCCGGCCGCGTTGCGCTCGCTGCGCACCATGCTCGGCCGCTACTACGCCGACCTGCCGAGCGTGATCGTCGAGCCGGGCGTGCGGACCGGGGTGCAGTTGGCGATCGACAATCCGAAGGAGGTGGGCGCGGACCGGGTGGTGAACACGCTCGCCGCGTACTCCCTCTACGGCGGGCCGTCGATCGTCGTGGACTTCGGCACCACCACCAACTTCGACGTGATCAGCGGCCGGGGCGAGTTCCTCGGCGGGGCGTTCGCCCCGGGCATCGAGATCTCCTTCGACGCACTTGCCGCCCGCGCGGCCCAGCTCCGCAAGGTAGAGGCCACCAAGCCCCGCTCGGTGATCGGCAAGAACACCGTGGAGTGCCTCCAGGCCGGCCTCTACTTCGGGTTCGCCGGGCAGGTGGACCGCATCGTCGAGCGGATGACCGAGGAGTTGGGTGAGGTGAAGGCGGTGATCGCCACCGGCGGCCTGGCCTCCCTGGTGATCAACGAATGTCGCACCATCACCCACCACGAGCCGATGATCACGCTGATCGGCCTGCGGATGGTCTACGACCGCAACCTGTGAACCCCGGCCGAAGGGGGACCGCCGCCGGCCGGGGCCTCAGCGTCGCCGGGCCCGCAGCACGATCGTCCGGTACGGCAGGTCGACGGTTTCCCGCCCGGCCAGCTCGGGGTGGTTCGCGAAGAGGTCGCGCAGTTCCCGGTCGATGCGGTCCCGCCGCTCGGGTGAGGCGGTGAGCCAGTACGAACGGGTGTGCAGCATCGCGATCACCTCGTCGGGCGTGAGCGTCGTGTGGTGCGTGAACTCGCCAAGCTCGACAGGTGTGAACGCGGAGCCGAAGTCCTCGTACCGTCCGACGACGTCGTCGGCGTTGTAACCGAGGTGGGCGATTCGACCCAGCTCGGCCACCCAGGTGACCCGTTCGTCCCGTACGTTCCAGATCGGGGCGAACGTCCCGCCGGGCCGCAGCACCCGGGCGATCTCGGCGTGCGCCAGCTCCCGGTCGAACCAGTGGTACGCCTGCCCCACCACCACCGCGTCCGCGACCCCGTCCGGTAGCGGTACCGACTCGGCGCCGCCGGCCAGCGCGGTGCTACCCGGGGTGGCGGCGTCCAGTTGGGCACGCATCTGGGGGTCCGGCTCCACCGGGGTCACCTGGTGGCCGAGCGCGAGCACGCCCCGGGTGAGGATGCCGGTGCCCGCACCCAGGTCGACGACCCGGGTGGAAGCGCCCAGCCCGTCGAGCGCCCACCGGATGGCCGGTACCGGATAGCGGGGCCGAAACCTGTCGTAGTCGGCGGCGGCGGCGCCGAACGAGAGCGCCTGAGTGTGATCCACCATGGCGGGCAGGTTATCCGATAACGACCCCCTGGCCGCTTGAGTACGCTCGGGCCTGTCCCCCTGAATCTTCGTGACGAGGAAGCGTGCCGTGAGCGAGCAGAACGCCGTGCCAGTGGACCCCGCCGACGACCTTCCCGAGCAGATGAAGGTCCGCCGGGAGAAGCGGGACCGGATGCTCGCCGAGGGGGTCGAGCCCTATCCGGTCGGCTTCTCCCGGACCACCACCCTGGCGGAGGTCCGGGCCCGCTACGCCGAACTCCCGACCGACACCGCGACCGGCGACCAGGTCGCGGTCACCGGTCGGGTGATCTTCGTGCGTAACACCGGGAAGCTCTGCTTCGCCACGCTGCGTGACGGCGACGGCACCGAGTTGCAGGCGATGCTCTCACTGGACCGGGTCGGGCCGGAGCGGCTGGAGGCGTGGAAGCGCCTGGTCGACCTCGGCGACCACGTCGGCGTCACCGGAGAGGTGATCACCAGCCGTCGGGGGGAGCTGTCGGTGCTGGCGGAGCAGTGGCAGATGACCGCAAAGGCGCTCCGACCATTGCCGGTGGCGCACAAGCCGCTCTCCGAGGAGGCCCGCGTCCGGCAGCGTTACGTCGACCTGATCGTCCGGCCGCAGGCGCGGGAGATGGTCCGGACCCGAGCCGCCGCGGTGCGCAGTATGCGCGATTCACTGCACGGGCAGGGCTTCATCGAGGTGGAAACGCCGATGTTGCAACTGTTGCATGGCGGTGCGACGGCCCGACCGTTCGTGACCCACAGCAATGCGTTGAACACCGATCTGTATCTGCGAATCGCGCCGGAACTGTTTCTCAAGCGCGCCGTGGTTGGTGGCGTCGACCGCGTCTTCGAGATCAACCGCAACTTCCGTAATGAGGGTGTCGACTCTTCGCACTCGCCGGAGTTCGCGATGCTGGAGGCGTACCAGGCGTACGGCGACTACGACACGATGGCCGCGCTGACCCGTAATCTCGTGCAGCAGGCGGCGATCGCGGTCAGCGGTTCGATGGTGGTGACCCACGCCGACGGGCGGGAGTTCGACCTGGGTGGCGAGTGGCGTTCGGTGACACTCTTCGGCGTGCTTTCCGAAGCGCTCGGCGAGGAGGTCACGGTCCGCACCGACCGGACCCGCCTGGTGGAGTACGCGGACAAGGTGGGATTGGCGGTCGACCCGAAGTGGGGGCCGGGCAAGCTGGCCGAGGAACTGTTCGAGGAACTGGTCGTCCCGGGCTTGGTGGCACCCACCTTCGTGCGGGACTACCCGGAGGAGACCAGCCCACTGACCCGGGCCCACCGCAGTGTGCCGGGGTTGGCCGAGAAGTGGGACCTCTACGTGCTCGGCTTCGAGCTGGGCACCGCGTACTCCGAGCTTGTCGACCCGGTAGTGCAGCGGGAGCGCCTGGTGGCCCAGGCGCAGCTGGCGGCCCGTGGCGACGACGAGGCGATGCGTCTCGACGAGGACTTTCTCCGGGCGATGGAGTACGGAATGCCGCCGGCTGGCGGTATGGGAATGGGAATCGATCGGCTCTTGATGGCCCTGACCGGCCTCGGAATTCGGGAAACGATCCTCTTCCCGTTGGTGCGCTCGGAGTAGGCTCGCCCGGCTCAGGCCATGCCGTAAGGGCATCCTATTGACGCGGCAAGCAGTGCGGGGGTTATTGTGCTCTCGTTAGCAGGAGTGCCCTGCTCGAAAGGAATGTGGGACGTGGCCAAGCAGATCATTCACAAGCTGGTCGATGACCTGGACGGCGGGGACGCGGACGAGACCGTCAAGTTCGCCCTCGACGGCGTTCAGTACGAGATCGACCTGTCGAGTGCCAACGCCGCTAAATTGCGGGACGCTTTTGCCTCGTACGTGGGTGCCGGCACCAAGGTCGGCCGGGGCGGCGTGGTGATCGGTGGGCGGGCTGCTCGTGGTCGGGGCGGCGCGACCGCCGATCGGGAACAGAACAAGGCGATCCGGGAGTGGGCCAAGAAGGCCGGCAAGGACATCTCGGACCGGGGTCGTATCCCGCAGGAGATCGTTGACGAGTACCACGCGAAGCGCTGATCCATCAGCGGTTGGTGCCAGTCGCCACCGCGGGCGACACCGACGCCGGGCCGGAGTAGCTCTCCGGGCCGGCGTCGCCGTATCCGAAGTCCGGGTGGCCGTGTCCGAAGTCCGGCTGGTCGTGTCCGGGGTCCGGGTGGTCGCTGCGGGGGGTGGGGAAGCATCTCGTGCCCGCCGGCGTTGTCCACAACCAGTGGAGCAACTATCCACAGCCTGTGGACAACAGTCCCCGGGGGTGGTGCGCGGCGATCATGGTGACCCCTAGCTACCCCTCCGAGGGCTCCGGGAGCGCTTCCGAGGCCCGGATCGGGTACCTGTCGCACCAGTCGGATTTCGCTTTGCGCGTAGCGACAGGACTACCGGAACACCTCCTGAGCGCGGACGGTTGTCCAAAACGACGTGGAACCGACCCAGACCGGAGACACACGACCTCAGCTGAGTCGGTAAGCGACGATAGAGTAAGGAGGCACGGACGCCCGTCCCGGACGTTCGTGCACCGGCCCCGCCAAGATCTTGACCATCAAGGCGCACGGCACGTGAGGAGCACGAGGGCATGTTCGAGCGGTTCACCGACCGAGCGCGACGGGTTGTCGTCCTGGCCCAAGAAGAGGCCCGGATGCTCAACCACAACTACATCGGTACGGAACACATCCTGCTGGGCCTGATCCACGAAGGTGAAGGCGTCGCGGCGAAGGCCCTGGAGAGCCTCGGCATCTCCCTGGAGGGCGTCCGCCAGCAGGTCGAGGAGATCATCGGCCAGGGTCAGCAGGCGCCGAGCGGGCACATCCCGTTCACGCCGCGGGCCAAGAAGGTGCTGGAGCTGTCGCTGCGCGAGGCGCTGCAGCTCGGCCACAACTACATCGGCACCGAGCACATCCTGCTCGGGCTGATCCGTGAGGGCGAGGGTGTCGCCGCCCAGGTGCTGGTGAAGCTCGGCGCCGACCTCAACCGGGTCCGCCAGCAGGTGATCCAGCTCCTCTCCGGCTACCAGGGCAAGGAGCCCGCCGCTGCGGGCGCCGCGCCGGGTGAGGCCGCGCCGTCGACCAGCCTCGTGCTGGACCAGTTCGGCCGCAACCTGACCCAGGCCGCCCGCGAGGGCAAGCTCGACCCGGTCATCGGGCGCGAGAAGGAAATCGAGCGGGTCATGCAGGTGCTCTCCCGCCGCACCAAGAACAACCCGGTCCTGATCGGTGAGCCCGGCGTCGGTAAGACGGCGGTGGTGGAGGGGCTTTCCCAGAAGATCATCAAGGGCGAGGTGCCCGAGACTCTGAAGGACAAGCAGCTCTACACACTCGACCTGGGCGCGCTCGTCGCCGGTTCCCGTTACCGCGGTGACTTCGAGGAGCGCCTCAAGAAGGTCCTCAAGGAGATCCGCACCCGCGGCGACATCATCCTGTTCATCGACGAGATCCACACCCTGGTGGGTGCGGGTGCCGCCGAGGGCGCGATCGACGCCGCGAGCATCCTCAAGCCGATGCTGGCCCGTGGTGAGCTGCAGACCATCGGTGCCACCACGCTCGATGAATACCGCAAGCACCTGGAGAAGGACGCCGCTCTCGAGCGCCGCTTCCAGCCGATCCAGGTGGGTGAGCCGTCGCTGGCGCACACCATCGAGATCCTCAAGGGCCTGCGCGACCGCTACGAGGCGCACCACCGCGTCAGCATCACCGACGCAGCCCTCGTGGCCGCCGCGACGCTTGCCGACCGGTACATCTCCGACCGCTTCCTGCCGGACAAGGCGATCGACCTGATCGACGAGGCCGGCGCCCGGATGCGGATCCGCCGGATGACCGCGCCGCCAGACCTGCGTGACTTCGACGAGCGCATCGCCCAGGTGCGGCGCGACAAGGAGTCCGCGATCGACGCGCAGGACTTCGAGCGGGCCGCCCAGCTGCGCGACAAGGAGAAGCAGCTGCTCGGCCAGAAGGCCCAGCGGGAGAAGGAGTGGAAGGCCGGTGACCTGGACGTCGTCAGCGAGGTCGACGACGAGCAGATCGCCGAGGTGCTCGGCAACTGGACCGGCATCCCGGTCTACAAGCTGACCGAGGAGGAGACCTCACGCCTGCTGCGCATGGAGGACGAGCTGCACAAGCGCGTCATCGGCCAGGAGGACGCGGTCAAGGCGGTCTCGAAGGCGATCCGGCGTACCCGGGCCGGCCTGAAGGACCCGAAGCGCCCGTCGGGCTCGTTCATCTTCGCCGGCCCGTCCGGTGTCGGTAAGACCGAGCTGTCCAAGGCGCTCGCCGAGTTCCTCTTCGGCAGCGAGGATGCCCTCATCCAGCTGGACATGTCCGAGTTCCACGACCGGTACACGGTGTCCCGCCTCGTGGGTGCCCCTCCCGGCTACGTCGGTTACGACGAGGGCGGGCAGCTGACCGAGAAGGTGCGGCGTCGGCCGTTCTCGGTGGTCCTCTTCGACGAGATCGAAAAGGCCCACCCGGACGTGTTCAACACGCTGCTCCAGATCCTCGAGGACGGTCGGCTCACCGACGGCCAGGGTCGGATCGTGGACTTCAAGAACACGGTCATCATCCTGACCACCAACCTGGGCACCCGTGACGTCGCCAAGGCGGTGTCGCTGGGCTTCCAGCAGTCGGAGGACTCCGAGTCCAACTACGACCGGATGAAGCAGAAGGTCAACGACGAGCTCAAGCAGCACTTCCGGCCTGAGTTCCTCAACCGGATCGACGACACCATCGTCTTCCACCAGCTGCGTCAGACCGAGATCCTCTCGATCGTGGACATCATGATCCAGCGGATCGAGGGCCAGCTGCGCAACAAGGACATGGGCCTGGAGCTGACCGACAACGCCAAGAAGTACCTGGCCGCGAAGGGCTTCGACCCGGTGCTCGGTGCCCGTCCGCTTCGTCGCACGATCCAGCGCGACATCGAGGACAACCTCTCCGAGCGGATCCTGTTCAACGAGCTGACCCCGGGTCAGATCGTGGTGGTGGACTGCGAGGGCGACCCGAACGACAT
This sequence comes from Micromonospora sp. NPDC049047, assembly GCF_040649135.1. Lineage (NCBI taxonomy): Bacteria > Bacillati > Actinomycetota > Actinomycetes > Micromonosporales > Micromonosporaceae > Micromonospora > Micromonospora sp. NPDC049047. Next base: position 40,390 of record NZ_JBEZEY010000011.1, on the reverse strand, counting down.
CGACAAGTCCAAGCTCGTCTTCCGGGGCGCGGAGAAGCCTGTCGAAGTTCCGGACGCCGTGCCGGCCGACCTCGGTGGCACCGCCGCTGGCACCGCCGCAGCGGCCACGGACGAGTAGCACAACCAGCAGCAAGGGGCGGGGCCCCGGTGGCGTGAGCCACCGGGGCCCCGCCTTTCTGCGCCGGGCGCCCATGCGTCACGCCGCGCCTGTGCGTCACGCCGCGCCTGTGCGTCACGCCGCGCCTGTGCGTCACGCCGCGCCTGGGCCTGCCGTGCCGCGCGGCCTGCCGCGCCCGCCGGCGAAGGCTTGCGACCGCAAGATCACGCAAAATCCTGGAAGTAGTGGCCTCCAGCGCGCGCGAGACCACTACTTCCAGGATCGAGCGCGATCTTGGATTGCCCGGCGCGGGCCGGATCGGCCTGCGGGGGGCCCGGGGCGGCCTGCGGGCGGCGCAGGGCTGGGCTGGGCTGGGCTGGGCTGGGCTGGGCAGGGCAGGGCAGGGCAGGGGGTGGGTTGGTTCAGGTGCTCAGGTCGGCGGTGGGGATGGACGGGCCGTCGCCGGCGAGGCGGAAGGAATCGATGCCGGCCGGCTCGACAAGCCCGTCCTGCACCAGGCCGGCCAGGGCTCGGGCGCGCTGGACGTCATCGGTCCAGACCTGGTCCAGCCGTGCGTGCGGCACCGGGCCGGTGGCCTCCCGGAGCACCCCGAGCAGGAGGCCACGTACCTGTCGGTCGGTGCCCGCGTACCGCTGGGGTCGGCGCGTCGGTCCCGTTGGAGCCTGCTGGCCGGAGGCCCGCCACGCGCAGGTCGACTCGACCGGGCAGGCCGTGCAGCGTGGAGACCGGGCGGTGCAGACGACCGCGCCCAGTTCCATGAACGCGGCGCTGGCCAGCGCTGCCGCGGCCGGTTCCGTCGGGAGTAGCTCTTCGGTGGCGACCAGGTCGGCCGGCCGGGTGACCGGTCCGGCGTCCGGTTCGCCGGCCACCGCCCGGCAGACCACCCGACGCACGTTGGTGTCGACCACCGGGTGTCGCTGCCCGTACGCGAATGCGGCCACCGCCCGCGCCGTGTACGTGCCGACTCCCGGTAGGGCCAGCAGCTGCTCCAGGCGGTCCGGCACCTGACCGCCGTGCCGGTCGACGATCGCCACCGCGCATTCCCGCAGCCGGACCGCCCGACGGGGGTAGCCGAGGCGTCCCCACATCCGGATCGCCTCGGCGGGGGTGTCCTCCGCCAACGCTGCCGGATCCGGCCAGCGGGCCAGCCACGCCTGCCAGGCCGGCAGCACCCGGACAACCGGTGTCTGTTGGAGCATGACCTCGCTTACCAGGACGGCCCACGGGCTGGTGCCCGGTGCACGCCACGGGAGGTCACGGGCGTGTTGTTGGAACCATCGGCTGACCTGGGTGGCGAAATCGGGTTGAGTCATGGCGTCGTCGATGATGTCACGCGCGTTGGTCCCGCTGGGTGGGCGGCTCGGGCGGGGTGTCCCGACGGCGTCCTCCGGATCGGAGAGAATGCGCGGATGAACGAGCTCGCGATCACCGTCATCGGTCGGGACCGGCCAGGCATCGTGGCCGACGTCGCCGAGGTGCTGGCCCGACTGGGCGCGAACCTCACCGACAGCACGATGACCCGGCTGCGGGGGCATTTCGCGATGACCCTGATCTGCACCGGCCCGGCCGCCGCCGAGGTTGAGGCCGCGCTGGCGCCGCTGGCCGCCGAGGGTCAACTACTGGCGACGGTACGCGCGGTCACTCCGGACGGTGAGGTTCCCGCGGCGGGTGAGCCGTACGTGCTTGCGGTGCACGGTTCGGACCGGATGGGCATCGTCGCGGCGATGACCCGGGTGCTTGTCGACGCCGGCGGAAATGTCACAGACCTGAGCACCCGGTTGGCGGGTTCGCTCTACGTGGTGCTGGCCGAGGTCGAGTTGCCGGCCGGCGTGGCCGACGCACTTGTGGACCGGCTGCACCGGACGGCTGCCGACCTGGGCGTGGAGGTCACGCTCCGGCCGGCGGACCCGGATCTGCTGTGAGCGGCGCGGAGAGCGTGCCGGAAGCCGAGACGTACGCGGGTCTGGGCGGCTGGACACCGGAGGCGCTAGTCGTGGCGGGTGCGGTGCGGGCGGTGTTGTCCGCCCCGCATCAGGTGTTGAGTCGGGCCGCCGACGAGGTCGATCCGACGTCGGACGAGACGGTTCAGCTCGCGGCCGACCTGGTCGCCACGATGCGGGTTTCGCCGGGCTGTGTGGGGTTGGCCGCCCCGCAGGTCGGGGTGGGTGCTCGGGTCTTCGCCGTGGACGTGACCGGGCACCCGAAGGCGGTGACGGTGCACGGGACCTTCGTGTTGTGCAATGCCCGGGTGGTGGAGGCGACCCGGTGGAAATCGGGCCGGGAGGGCTGCATGTCGGTGCCGGACCTGACCGGTGATGTGAAGCGGGCCAGCCGGCTGGTGGTCGAGGGTGACCTGCCGGGCACCGGCGGTCCGGTCCGGTTGGTGACCGACGGCTTCGAGGCGCGGGCGTTGCAGCACGAGATCGACCACTGCGCGGGGCTGCTCTTTCTGGATCGGGTGGCCGGTGCGCACGCTGTCTATCAGCGCAAGGTCTACCTCTGAGCGGGTGCCGGCCGGCCGTCCTGTCCGTCCTGAGTGGACTGTCGCGGTGGCGTCCCGGCGGGGCTCCGGCGCGTCGCGCCGCGCTGGCGGGTGCGGCGCGGCTACGGTGGGGGGCATCATGCGTCTGACGGTCGGCCCCCTGCCACCCGCCGTGTACTGGCGGCGTCGCGTCGTCGTACTTGGAGCGGGGCTTCTCTTCCTGATTGTCCTGCTCTACTCCTGCACCGGCTCGGGTCGCACCGGCGACGACCCGAAGGCGGCCGGGTCACCGACGGCCACGCCCACCGGGGCGACAGGTCCGGCCGACCCGGTTTTGACACCACAGACCGGGACTCCACCGCCGTCCGCGTCCGCGGATCCGGGCGGGACGAACCAGGGTGCGGCGAACCCGAGCCCCGCGATCACCAGCAACGAGCCTCCGCCGGGCGCGGTGGGCGGTTCGGTGGACGACGGCACCTGCACCGACGCGGAGATCCGCGTGGTCTCGGTGGCGCGTCCGACCTCGGTCCAGCGCGGGGCGATGGTCGACCTGGAACTCAAGATCAAGAACACGTCGGACCGGACGTGCAGCCGCAACGTCGGCGCCGACCTGCAGGAGATCTTCATCAAGTCCGGCGCCGAGAAGGTCTGGTCCTCGGACACCTGCGGCAAGGTCCAGGGCTCGGACGTGCAGTCCTTCACCCCGAACTTCGAGCGCTCCTACGAGGTGGCGTGGAACGGGCGGGACACCAGCCGGTGCGACGGCAGCGGGCTGGCCGCCGGGCCGTTCCCGCCGCTGGGCACGTACGAGGTGTTCGCCCGGGTCGGCACCAAGCTCAGTGCGCCGGTGAAGCTCACCGTCACCGGCTGAGCCGGATCAGACGTACCGTTCCAGGATCGACGCCTCGGCGAGCCGGGACAGCCCCTCACGGACACCACGCGCCCGGGCGTCACCGACCCCTTCGACGGCCTGTAGATCCTCGACTGTCGCGCCGAGCAGCCGTTGCAGGCTGCCGAAGTGCACCACCAGGCGGTCGACCACCGCCACCGGCAGTCGCGGCACCTTGGCCAGCAGCCGGAAGCCGCGTGGGCTGACCGCGGCGTCCAACGCGTCGGACGCGGCCGGGTAGCCGATCGCCTTTGCCACCGACACCAGATCGATCAACTCGGTGGCTCCGAGCAGGTCCAGCTCGACAAGTGCCTCGTCCAGGGTCCGCGACTTGCGACCGACCGGGAGGTAGTCCCGGATGACAAGCGTCCGGTCGGCGTCCACGCCGGCCATCAGTTCGTCGAGTTGGAGGGCCAGCAGACGACCGTCGGTGCCCAGCTCGACAACGTAACCGGCGATCTCGTCGGCGATCCGGCGAACCATCTCCAGGCGCTGCACCACTGCCACCGCGTCCCGCACGGTGACGAGATCCTCGATCTCCAGTGCGGAGAGCGTGCCGGAGACCTCGTCGAGCCGGAGCTTGTAGCGCTCCAGGGTGGCGAGCGCCTGGTTGGCGCGCGAGAGGATCGCCGCCGAGTCGTCGAGCACGTGCCGTTGGCCGTTGACGTAGAGGCTGATGATCCGCATGGACTGGCTCACCGAGATGACCGGGTAACCGGTCTGCCGGGCCACCCGCTCGGCGGTGCGGTGCCGGGTGCCGGACTCTTCGGTCGGGATGGACGGGTCGGGCATCAGGTGCACGGCCGCCCGGACGATCCTGGTGCCGTCGCTGGAGAGCACGACAGCGCCGTCCATCTTGCACAGCTCGCGCACCCGCGTCGCGGAGAACTCCACGTCAAGCGGGAAACCGCCGGTGCACAGGCCCTCGACGACCTTGTCGTAGCCGAGCACGATGAGCGCGCCCGTGCGGCCGCGCAGGATGCGCTCCAACCCGTCGCGCAGGGCGGTGCCGGGGGCCATCAGGGCGAGGTTGGCACGCAGTGGGTCCCCGGCGCTCCCGGCGGCTCCCGCCGTCACGCTCACGCTGATCGGGCGGGCGGGCGAGCCCACGGCACCGGTGCGGGCCTGGGGCGGCGCACCGGCTGGCTTGGTGGTATCGCGGTCGATCGGCACGGAGACAGTCTACGGACTGCCGTGCGGTGGGTGCTGTCGTGGTTACTGTGATGTGTCACGATGCGGCCCTTCCAACCCGTTTCCCGCTTGCGACCTGCTGTCCGGTTTTGCCGCCCCCGTCGGCACGCCGGGTCACTCGGCGGACGCGCGGGCCGCATGGTGCAGCGCCGAACGGACGTCCGTGACCTCGGTCACCCGCATCTGCTGGGGACCGGCACCGGTGCTGGCCGGGCCGCAACCGGGCGGCACCAGGGCCACCTTGAACCCCAGCCGGGCCGCCTCGGCCAGCCGGCGGGGCACCGCCCCGACCCGACGCACCTCGCCGGTCAGACCCACCTCGCCGATCGCCACCAGGTGCGGCGCGATGGCCAGGTTGAGCCCGCCGGAGGCCACCGCCAACGCGACAGCGAGGTCCGCGGCCGGCTCCACCACCCGGATGCCGCCGACGGTGGCGGCGAAGACCTCCCGGTCGTGCAGGGTCAGCCGCTCGGTGCGCCGTTGCAGCACCGCGAGCACCATCGCCAGTCGCGCCGAGTCCAGACCGGAGACGGTGCGTCGGGGCGAGCCGGCCACCGTCGCGCCGATCAGCGCCTGCACCTCGGTGACCAGGGCCCGCCGCCCCTCCATCGCCACCGTGACGCAGGTGCCCGGGACCGGTTCTGCGTACCTGGTCAGGAACAGCCCGGACGGGTCGGCCAGGCTGCTGATGCCGCCCTCGTGCATCTCGAAGCAGCCCACCTCGTCGGCCGCGCCGAACCTGTTCTTCACGCCGCGCACCAGGCGCAGTGAGGAGTGCTTGTCGCCCTCGAAGTGCAGCACCACGTCGACCAGGTGCTCCAGCACCCGAGGCCCGGCCACCTGGCCGTCCTTGGTGACGTGCCCGACCAGCACGGTGGCGATGCCCCGCTCCTTGGCGACCGAGACCAGCGCGGCGGTGACCGCGCGCACCTGGGTCACCCCACCGGGCACCCCCTCGGTGCCGGTGGTCGAGATGGTCTGCACCGAGTCGAGCACCAGCAGGCCCGGCTTGACCGCGTCGAGGTGACCGAGCACCGACGCCAGGTCGCTCTCCGCCGCGAGGTAGAGCTGGTCGTGCAGGGTGCCCATCCGTTCGGCGCGCAGCCGCACCTGGCTTACCGACTCTTCCCCGCTCACCACGAGCGAGGGGCTGCCGGAGCCGACCGCCCACTGCTGGGCCACGTCCAGCAGCAGTGTCGACTTGCCCACACCGGGCTCGCCGGCGAGCAGCACCACGGCACCGGGCACCAGGCCACCGCCGAGCACCCGGTCGAGCTCACTCACCCCGGTGGGACGTGCGCGGGCCGGGGCGGCGCTGATGGTGGCGATCGGCCGGGCCGGCTCGGCCGGCATCCGGGAACTCACCACCCGACCGGAAACGGTCGGGCCGGTCAGCGTGCTCTCCACCACCGCGCCCCACTCGCCGCACTCCGGGCAGCGCCCCACCCACTTGGGCGGCTGGTGCCCGCACGCGTCGCACTCGTAGGCCGGGCGCGGCTCGCGGGCGGCGGACCGGCCACGGGCGGCACCGGCAGTGCCGCCACGCGAAGGGGTCGATCGGGAGGTGGTCACATCAGGACGCTAGCCCTCTCGTACGACGAAAACACCCCGGCGTGGTGGTCACCACGCCGGGGCGTCTGTCGATACGGGGGTCGGGTCACTCGTGGGTCGTGCCGCCCTCGTCGCCCTCGTAACCGCCCTCACGCTCGATGATCGGCGAGGGCGGCGCGGCGGGGGTCAGCGGCACCGCGATCGGCGCCTGGCCGGTCACCGTGTTGCCGTTGCCGAAGTCGAAGGTCACCGAGACGTTCTGGCCGGAGCGCAGCGCCTCGGTCAGGCCGATCAGCCGCAGCTGCGAGGTGGCCTCGGAGTTGAGCTGGATGTAGCTGAGCGGAGCCAGCTCGATCCGGGCCAACTGCCCGGGCGCGGCCGGGCTGGCCGAGCCCGACGCCCGCGCCGACTCCGGGGCGGACGGCGTGGCCGAGGACGACCCGGTCTCGGACGGGGTCGCCGACGGGCTGGCCGAGCGGGACGTGGGGGTCGACGGGCTCTGCGAGCCGGACGGCGACGCGCTGCCGGACGGCGACGCGCTGGCCGAGGCGGACTCCGAGGCGGACGGCGCCGGGCTGGCCGAGCCGCCGCTGATCCGCACCTCGCGAGCGCTCTCGGTGGTGACGGTGACGGTGACCGTCTGCTTGGAGTCGTTGTAGATCACGACGTTCAGCGGAGCGTCCTGGCCGGCCCGGTAGCCCTCGGTGCCCGGGTAGTCCACGAACAGGCCCCGCACCGAGAAGGAACCGTTGCTGGTGGTGAGGCTGACGCCCTGGACCGACGGCTCTTTCAACGCGGTCTCGGCGATCTGACCGGTGCCGCATCCCGATGCCAGCAGGCCGGTTGCCGCAATCCCGGACAGCAACAGGGCCGCCCGCCGGGATCCCCTGATCGAGCGCGTCACGTCGGTCCTCCTCGTCACAATCCCCACCCGGGCCGCAGGGCCGGGCACGGTGGCCATACCCGCGCAGACCGCGCTCCAGGGTAGTTGGGGCTGATCGAGGCCCGCACGCGGACCCGGCAATGCCACCTGGCCGGGTGCCGCTCACACCACCCGACCGCTCGCCACCAGCAGGACCACGTCGATCAGGGCCACCAGCATGACCGCCCGGAAGGCCGCCACCGGCCGCCGGCCGGCCCGGACCGCCGAGCGTCCGGCGTACCAGCTCAGTGCCGGCACCACGGCGGCCGTGCCGACCGCGGCCAGCCCGATGGCCGACGGCGGCCCGGGTGGTCCGAGGACCAGGGTCGCGGTCGCCGCGAGGAGCAGACCGGCCGCCGCCGCCCGGCTCCCGGCGGACCCCAGCCGATGTGGCAGGCCGCGCACACCGGTCCGGGCGTCGTCGGCTAGGTCGGGCAGCACGTTGGCGAAGTGCGCGCCCGCCCCCAGGCAGGCCGCCGCCACCAGCAGCCAGGCGGGTGGGGTCGGCTGACCGGGCAACGCGAGCACCACGAAGGCGGGCAGCGCGCCGAAGGAGACGGCGTACGGCAGCACCGAGAAGGCGGTGGCCTTGAGCGGCCAGTCGTAGAGCAGCGCCGAGACCAGGGCGAGGGTCAACCAGAACGCCGCCGTCGGGTTCGTGGTGAGTGCCAGCAACGGACAGGCCACCGCGGCCGCCGCCGCGGCCCAGGCCGTGGTGCGCCGGCCGACCGCGCCGGCGGCGACCGGTTTGTCGGTACGCCCCACCGTGGCGTCCCGCTCGGCGTCAAGTGCGTCGTTGGTCCAGCCCACGGCGAGCTGGCTGGCCAGCACCGCGAGCACCACCGAGACGATTCCGGACGGCTGGTGGCCCACCCCCCACGCCAGCAGGCCGGCGACCGCGGTCACCGCCGCAGCCGGTTCCGGGTGGCTCGCCCTGACCAGCCCTAACACCCTCGGCGACATAACGGAAGTCTGGTCGTTACCGAGCAGTCGTGCCACTCTCGTGCCATGCGAGACGTGGCCGCGTCGGCGGCGTCCACCGGCCCCCGGGTGCTGCCGCGGAACGACCCGCGCCAGTACGACGACCTGGCCGGCGAGTGGTGGCGGCCGGATGGCGCGTTCGCGATGCTGCACTGGCTGGCTGCGGCCCGCGCGGCGCTGGTGCCACCGGCGACCCGCCCCGACGAGGTGCTTGTCGACCTGGGCTGCGGTGCCGGCCTGCTCGCGCCGCACCTGGCCGGCAAGGGCTACCGCCACGTCGGGGTGGACCTGACCCGCTCGGCACTGCTGCAGGCCGCCGAGCACGGCGTGCGCGCGGTCCAGGGTGACGCGACAGCCGTCCCGCTCCCGGACGGTTGCGCCGACGTGGTCTCCGCCGGTGAGTTGCTGGAGCATGTGCCGGCCTGGCCGCTTGTGGTTGCCGAGGCGTGCCGGCTGCTGCGTCCGGGCGGCCTGTTGGTGCTCGACACCCTCAACGACACCGCACTGGCCCGGCTCGTCGCGGTCCGGATCGCCGAGCGGCTGCCGACGGTGCCGCGCGGTATCCACGATCCACGGTTGTTCGTGGACGCCCGGGCGTTGGTTGCCGAGTGCGCCCGGCACGGCGTCGACCTGCGGGTGCGCGGCGTCCGTCCGCAGGTGGGCGGCCTGGTCCGCTGGTTGTTGCGGCGAGCCCGCGCGGGCCGGGCGGGCACGACGTCGGCCGGCCGCGATCCGCGCATCGTGCCGACCCGCTCCACCGCGGTGCTCTACCAGGGGTGGGGGGTCCGAAACGGATAGTCCGGCCCGTGGCGGGGTACGGCACTGGTGAGGATGGAGGCGACATGACGGTGCACGCGCTTGAGGCGGCCCGCCGGTTGGCGCCGCGGTTCGCCGCGCGGGCCGCAGAGCACGACCGGGACGGTTCCTTTCCGGTGGACGACTTCGCTGATCTGCGGGAGGCCGGCCTGTTCGGGTTGCTGGTCCCCCGCGCGCTCGGCGGCATGGGGGCGACCTTCGCCGAGTACGCCGCGGTGGCCACCGAGCTTGCCCGGGGCAACGGGGCGACCGCACTCGTGTTCAACATGCACGCCTCCGTGACCGGGGCGCTGGGCGCGGTCACCGAGGAGCTGGCCGAGGCGTTGGGCGTCCCGGACGAGGCGCTGACCGCCCGGGACCGCCTGCTCACCGCCGCCGCGGCGGGCTCCTGGTACGCGGTCGCGATGAGCGAGCGGGCGGCCGGCGCCCGGTTGTCCCAGCTGAGCACTGTCTACGAGGCCACCGACGAGGGCTGGCATCTCAAGGGCAGCAAGACCTTCTGTTCCGGTGCCGGGCACGCCGACGGTTATCTGGTGGCGGCCCGCAGCGTGGCCGACCAGTCGGTGGTCTCGCAGTTCCTGGTGCCGGCCGGTGACGGCCTGACCGTGGAGCCGACCTGGGATTCGCTCGGCATGCGCGCCACCTCCTCGCACGACTTGCACCTGGACGTCACGGTGCCCACGGACCGGCTGCTCGGCGGGGTCGAGGGTCTGGCGTTGGTGGTCGCCCAGTTGATGCCGCACTGGCTGGTGGCCAGCTATGCGGCCGTCTACGTGGGGGTGGCACGGGCGGCGATCGACGCGGCCGCCGAGCATCTCAACAAGCGCCGGTTGACCGGCCTGCCGGCGGTGCGGGCCCGACTGGGTCGGGCGGACGCGGCGACGGCCGCCGCGCAGTTGGTCGTCGCCGAGGCGGCCCGTCGGGTGGACGAGGCGCCGGGCGACGCGGAGACGAACCGCTGGGTGTGGCGGGCGAAGCTGCTTGCCGGCAGCACGGCCGCCGAGGTGGCGGCGTCGGTGCTGGAGGCGGCGGGCACCTCGGCTACCCGTCGTGGGCACCCGTTGGAGCGGCTCTACCGGGATGCCCGCTGCGGTTCGCTGCACCCGGCCACGTCGGACGTCTGCGCCGACTGGCTCGGCATCGCCGCGCTGGGCGGCGACCCGGATCGTGACGGATCGGCACCGCGTTGGTGAGCCGGCAGTCCGGGGCTCGTAGGAAAGATCGGCCAGCCGAGGTGGCTGGTGGGACGGCCAGGGGGAGGACAGCATCTGACGAGAGGTGGGGATCGTGTCCGTACCAGTGATCGCGGGGCTCGGGACTGCGCAGCCGCCGTCCGCTTCGCAGGACGAGTTGTGGGAGGGCTTCTTCTCCCGGCACTTCTCCGGCACCACCCGGTCGTTGGCTCAACGAATTTTCGCGAACTCCGGGGTGACCCGGCGGCAGGCCGCTGTCAATCCGCTGCTTGAGGATGTCTCGGACTGGCCGACCGAGCGCCGGATGCGCCGCTACCAGGTGGAGGCGCTGCCGCTGGGCAAGGAGGCGGTGGGCCGGGCGTTGACCGCCGCCGGGTTGGGCGCCGGCGACATCGGGTTGTTCATCGTCTGCTCCTGCACCGGCTACGCCACTCCGGGGCTGGACATCCTGCTCGCCCGGGACCTGGGCATGGCGGCGGACACCCAGCGGATGTTCATCGGTCACATGGGCTGTTACGCGGCGCTGCCGGGGCTCGGCGCGGCGAGTGACTTCGTCACCGCGCGGGGGCGGCCGGCGCTGCTGCTCTGCGCGGAGCTGACCAGCCTGCACATCCAGCCGTCGAGCGCCCGGGTGGACACCCAGCAGATCGTCTCGCACGCTCTCTTCTCGGACGCCGCGGTCGCCGCCGTGGTCGTGCCGGGCGGCCCGGGGTACGCGTTACGCGAGGTCACCTCGGTCACCGACACCTCGACGGCCGACCACATGACCTGGGACGTCACCGATGCCGGTTTCCGGATGGGCCTGTCGCCGAAGGTGCCGCAGGTGCTGTCGAGGTACGTGCGCGGGTTGGTCGACGAGCTGCTGGCCCGGCACGGCGTCACGAGTTCCGAGGTGGACGGTTGGGCGGTGCATCCGGGCGGGCCGCGGATCCTCAACGTGGTGGAGCGCGAGCTGGCCCTGCCCCCGCAGGGGCTGGCGGCGTCCCGGGCGACGCTCGACGAGCATGGCAACTGCTCGTCGCCGACAGTGTTGCTGATCCTGGACCGGTTGGGCCGCTCGACGCCGGCGGCTCGCCGCATCGTCATGCTGGCGTTCGGCCCCGGCCTCACCCTCTACGCCGCCCTGCTCGATCGACAGACGTAACCATTCGCCTGTGGGATCGGTACGCTTGGTGGATGGATGCGACGGCGGACGAGCGACTGCGCTCGGCGGTGCTGTTCGGCGCGGCGGTGGCGGTCCTGGTCGCCGGTGGCTGGTGGTGGCGCTCTGCCGCGCCCTCCCCGGCGGCCCGGCCGAGCGGTGCGGCGACCGCACCTGCTGTGCGACCGAGCGTCAGCACCGAGCTGGACCGCGCCCTGGTCCGGAGTGCCGAGGTGACGGCGCGGGTCGATGCCGAGACGGGCCGGACCGTCGGGGCGCTGGACGCCCCGCGGGCGATGGTCGACCCGGCGACCGGCATGATCACCGACATCGAGGGTGATCCGAGTTGGCTCTTCTTCCAGGGTGAGCTGCCCCCGTTCAGCGACACCATCTGGCGGGAGCAGTCGGTGCTCGTGCCAGGGCAGCGCGTCGTCCGGCAGGCGGGGGGTGGCGACGCCCGTCATTTGTTGCAGTACCGGTGCACCAGGCCGGGCACGCTGACGGTGACCCTCTTCGATGCCGAGCTGGCCGGGCCGTCCGAGATCGACTGCGACGGCACGACCACCAGCGCCCAGGTGCTCTCGCACGGCAATCCGTTCCGGGTGACGTTGTCGACTGTCGGGTTGCGGGAGATCGACGTCGAGGCGCAACTCGTCGCCCTGCCCCGATAGGGCCGGCCGTGCCCGCGTGCGGCGGTCAGCCGGCGAGGGCGATCAGGTCGTTCCGGTAGGAGTCGACAGTCCCCAGGTCGGGCAGCACCCGGGTCACGGTGCCGGCGCGGTCGACAAGGAGTGCGGTCAGGGTGTCGGAACGGACCGGTTGGCCGAGGAACGACCGCAGTCCGCCGGCGGGGTCGGCAAGTGCCCGGACACCCCTGCCGCCCGGTGGCGCTGTCGCGATCGCCCGCCCTCCGGCGACGGTGACCACCGTGACCCCCGGGGGTGCCGCCGCTGTGGCCTCGGCGATCCGCTCGGGGCAGGGGCAGTCATCCACCAAGATGATCATGGCGGGCAGTAGGCCGCGCAGCGGCACCGGCGCCTGGCCGGCGTCGACCAGGTCCAGCGCGGGCAGTGCCCGGCCGGCGACGGTCGCGGGCGGCGTGTACGGGGCCGGGGTCGGACGGTCGGTGCCCCGGCTGGTGCGGGGCCAGGCGACGGCGACCAGGCCAGCCATCGTGGTGAGTAACGCGACCACCAGCACCAGCAGTGGCAGGGTCAGCTGGCGAGTGTGGTCGCCGGTGGCGCGGCGCAGTTCGCGACGAAGCTGGGCGGCCTCGTCGGCCAGCGCCGAGGCGTCGTCCGGGACCACGATGCGACCCCACTCGGGCGGTAGGCCGGGCAGGCCGTCGGCTGGCCCGTGACCTTCGGCATCCGGCTTGCCCATCGGACCTCCTGGACGGGGCTCGAGAGCGGTGTGTGGCTCGGTCTCCAGGGTCCCGCACCGGGGGCACCTCCCGCTACACCTGGGCGCACTACCGCCGGCCGGGATACCATGGGAGGAGCGCATAGCCCTTGATCTCGACGTTCTGTTCACCCGTGCCGGGCAGTCATCCGCACGTTACGGAGCGTGTTCGAACCATCGGTTTGACCGCCTGTCAAGCTGAAGAAAGACCTCTCACAGGGCCCCTGAGCTGCGCCAACGGTCAGGACATCGGTGAGACATCGGTGCCTGAGCGTGTTACCCTAGACACAGCGAAAGGGGTTTCGAACCTATGGTTTTCAGTGTCGGCGAGACCGTTGTTTACCCCCACCACGGGGCCGCACTCATCGAGGCAATCGAGACTCGGGTCATCAAGGGCGAGCCTAAGCAATACCTCGTCCTGAGGGTCGCGCAGGGTGACCTGACGGTCCGGGTGCCGGCCGAGAACGCCGAGATCGTGGGCGTACGTGAGGTGGTCGGCGAAGAGGGCCTCGGTAAGGTCTTCGACGTCCTGCGGGCTCCGCACACCGAGGAGCCGACCAACTGGTCGCGGCGTTACAAGGCCAACTTGGAAAAGCTGGCGTCCGGCAATCCGCTGAAGGTCGCCGAGGTCGTTCGTGACCTGTGGCGCCGGGAGCGGGAGCGGGGCCTCTCTGCGGGCGAGAAGCGGATGCTGGCCAAGGCCCGCGACATTCTCGTCGGTGAGGTCGCGCTGGCCGAGAAGAGCACCAAGGATGAGGCGGAGACGCTGCTCGACAAGGTCCTCACCGAGGCCTAGTCCGTAGAGCATCGTCGTCTTACCAAGTAGCGAAGAAACCACCGAGGACCGCGACGTGACCGCGCAGCTCAATCCGCGCGGTGACGTCGCGGTCCTCGTGCCTGCGGCGGGTGCCGGCGTACGGCTCGGCCCCGGCCGACCCAAGGCGTTGCGCCTGCTCGCCGGCGAACCACTGCTCGTGCATGCCGTGCGTCGACTGGCCGCCGCGCCGTCGGTGCACACGATCGTGGTGGCCGCGCCGGTCGCCGACGTGCCTGCCGTCCGCGAGCTGCTGGCCCCGGTCGCACCGGTGATCGTGGTGGCCGGCGGCGCGGAGCGGCAGGCATCGGTGGCCGCCGCGCTGGCCGCGGTGCCCGCCGGCCCGACGATCGTCCTGGTGCACGACGCCGCCCGCGCGCTCACCCCACCTGAGCTCGTCGAATCCGTCGCTGCGGCAGTTCGTGACGGGCGCGACGCGGTGATCCCGGTGCTGCCGGTCGTCGACACCATCAAGGAGGTGGATGCCGACGAGGTGGTGCTCGGCACCGTCGACCGCTCCGCACTGCGCGCGGTGCAGACCCCGCAGGGTTTCCGCCGGGCCGTGCTCATCGCCGCGCACGCCGCGGCCGGCGACCCCCTCACCGACGACGCCGGGCTTGTCGAGAAGCAGGGCGTCGCTGTGAGTTGCGTGCCGGGATCGGAGTACGCAGTGAAAATCACCCGGCCGTTCGACCTGGCGCTGGCCGAGCACCTGCTTGCCGGCTCCAGTTGACGCGTACCCTCTGATCATGATCGTTCCCAGGGTGGCCATCGGCACCGACGTCCACGCGTTCGAGCCGGGCCGACCCTGCTGGGTCGCGGGCCTGCTCTGGCCCGACCAGGATGGCCTCGCCGGGCACTCGGACGCTGACGTGGTCGCGCACGCCGCCTGCAACGCACTGCTCTCCGCCGCCGGCCTCGGTGACCTCGGCTCCGCCTTCGGGGTGGACCAGCCGGAGTGGGCCGGTGCCTCCGGAGTGGCGCTGCTCACCGAGACGGCCCGCCGGGTGCGCGCGAGTGGCCTGGAGATCGGCAACGTGTCGGTTCAGGTCATCGGCAACCGCCCGAAGATCGGCCGCCGCCGGGCAGAGGCCCAGGAGGTGCTCTCCGCTGCCGTCGGTGCCCCGGTCACCGTCTCCGCCGCGACCACCGACGGGCTCGGCTTCGCCGGGCGCGAGGAGGGGCTCGCCGGCGTCGCGGTGGCCCTGGTGTACGACGCTCCGGCCACCTAAGCTCGCCGCGATGTCAAGCGACCCAGCCCCCGACCGTTCCGCCGCCGACGGCTACCTCCAGCGGGCCCAGCTCCTTGCCGAACTCGGGCGCCACGACGAGGCGGCCGGGGAATTGACCTACGGGTTGGCCCTACGACCGGACGACGTGGACGCCCTCACCGCGCTGGCCCGGGTGCACCTGGCGGCCGGCCGCCCCGCCGAGGCGCTCGCCGTCGCGGACACGGCCGTGGCGGCCGTACCCGAGGCCCTCCCGCCGCTGGTCGCCAGGGGCATGGCGCTGGCCGACCTGGAGCGATATTCCGAGTCGGCGGCCACCGCCGACCGGATCCTCGCCCTCGGCCCGGCGGACGCGTACGCCCAGTGGAATGCGGCGGCGCTGCTGGCCGACGCCCGTAACGGCCAGCCAGCGCTGAACGCGGCCTGGCGTGGCGTCGAACTGGCACCGGAACAGCCGCAGGCGCACCTGGTGCTCAGCCTGGTCGCCGCCCGGCTGAACCTGTTCGACCTTGCCGAGCGGGCCTACCGGGAGGCGTTGCGGCTCGACCCGCGCGTCGCCGAGGCCAGCCAGGATGTGGGTGTCCTGCGGTTGGAGCAGCGCCGCTGGTCGCAGGCATTGGCGCACGTCGCCGAGACCGTCGCGATCTCCCCGAGCCGCATCGACTCGCCGCGCACGCTCGCGCACGGCCTGCACCGCCTGGTGCTCTACGGCGCGGGTTGGTCGCTGGCGGCGGCGGTGCTGGTGGCCGTCGCGGCCTCGGCGAACGACGGGTTCTCCCGGGTGTTGGCGGTGCTCGCCGCGCTCACCGGGGGGATCGTCGTCTGGCAGCTCGCGGCCCGGTTGCCGGGGCTGACCCGGACCGTCCTGCCGGCCCTGCTGCACACGGACCGGGCGATCGCCCTGGCCGTCTACGCGGTGGCCGCCGCGCCGCTGCTGCTGCTGGTGTACGCGGTGGTCGGCTCCCCCTGGCCCCTGGTGCTGGCCATCGCCACCACGGCGGTAGCCGAGTTCGCAGTCTTCACCAGAACAGCGATCCGCTAACCCCCGGCAGCACCACCAAAGATCAACAAGCGTCGTGCAGCTCGACCAGATCAGGGGTTTCGCCGGAGCCCGCCCGCGTCGGGATCAAGCCTGACCGCCCAGAGCGGGTGGGCTCCGGCGAAACCCCAAAGGCCGACTACACAGAACGCGCCCACGTCCAGGCGTATCCCTCGTCCTCGCAGCCGCTGGCGGCGTCGCAGAGATCCAGGGGGCGGAAGGTGTCGACCATGACGGCCAGCTCGTCGAAGTAGTCGGCCCCGATGGACCGCTCGGCGGCACCCGGCTGGGGGCCGTGGGTGAAGCCGGACGGGTGCAGGGAGATCGAGCCCTGCTCGATGCCGGAGCCGCGGCGGGCCTCGTAGTTGCCGCCGGTGTAGAAGAGCATCTCGTCGGAGTCGACGTTGTGGTGGTTGTACGGCACCGGAATCGACTGCGGGTGGTAGTCGACCTTGCGGGGCACGAACGAGCAGATGACGAAGTTGGGGCCCTGGAAGGTCTGGTGCACCGGCGGTGGCTGGTGGATGCGGCCGGTGATCGGCTCGAAGTCGTGGATGGAGAACGCCCACGGGTAGAGGTGGCCGTCCCAGCCGACCACGTCGAACGGGTGGTTGGCGTAGACGTAGCGGGTCCAACCACGCCGGTGGCGGACCAGCACCTCTGCCTCTTCGCCGTCGACGAGCAGCGGGGCGTCCGGGCCGCGGACGTCGCGTTCGCAGTATGGCGAGTGCTCAAGGAACTGGCCGCGGACGGAGAGGTAACGCTTGGGTGGGCCGATGTGGCCGGCGGCCTCGACGGTGAGCAGGCGGACGGGTTGGTCGCCGGTGGGCACCAGCCGGTGGATGGTCGAGGTGGGGATGACGACGTAGTCGCCGGCGACCGCGTCCAGCACCCCGAACGGGGATTCGACCCGCAGGGTGCCCGACTCGACGTAGAGGCAGTGGTCGCCGGTGGCGTCGCGGAACAGCGGTGAGGGCCGGTCGGCGAGCACGTACCCGATCCGGACGTCGTCGTTGGCGAGCAGGTACTGCCGGCCGAGGATCGGGTCGGCGCTGCCGGTGTCCAGCTTGTGGGTGCGCAGGTGGCGGGGCTTGAGCGGCAGGTTCGGGGCCCGGGTGAACGCGGGTGGGGTGAACTCGTCGGCGGCCAGGATCGCGGTGGGCGCGTGCCGGTGGTAGAGCAGTGACGAGTCGGAGGAGAAGCCCTCCTGGCCCATCAGCTCCTCGGCGTAGAGGCTGCCGTCGGGCTGGCGGAACTGGGTGTGGCGCTTGCGCGGCACCTCGCCGACGCTGCGGTAGTACGGCATCTCGCCTCCCGATATGTCCCGTTCACCGGCCGAAGGCGTCCGATAATCGGACGCTGTTGTCCGTTCCTTGTAGCGTCCCGTACATTCTTGTTCCGTGTCAACGCAGGTGCCCGCGCTCCTCCACGGCCTGGTGGACGACGCCGCCGTCTTCCCTCCGGGCAGCGCCGCGCTGCCCGACGCCCTGACCGCCCACCGCCGGCACCGCACCGCCTGGTACGCCGACCTGGTCGGCCCGCTGCTCGTGCCCGCCTCCACAGTCGCGGCCGGGGAGCTGAGTGGTCTCGTCGACCCGGGTGAGGGCCTGGTGATCGGGGTGATCGGTGACACCGGCATCGCCCGCCTGCCGTTCGCGCTGTCGTTCCTGGCACCCGACGGCGTGACCGCACGGCAGGTAGAGGTGGCGGTCGCCAAGCGGGGCGAGGACCCCCTGCCCGGCATCGCCGAGCTGCTGCGACTTACCGACGCCATGACCGGCGTCGCGGCCGTGTACGCCGAGCTTCCACTGACCTTCGGGCTGATGGGCGCCCTCGACGCGCTCGTCGCCGCCCGGGCCGACGGGGTGCCGGTCGCCGCGAAGTTCCGCACCGGCGGACTGGCCGCCGAACTCTTCCCCACCCCGGCCGAGCTGGCCGCCGTGATCTGCGCCTGCCGGGACCGGGGCCTGCCGTTCAAGCTCACCGCCGGGCTGCACCAGGCGGTCCGGCACCTCGACCCGGAAACCGGCATCACCCACCACGGGTACGCCAACGTGCTGGCCGCGACGCTCGCAGCCGCCGACGGCGAGAGCGTGGGCCGGGTCGCCGAGTTACTGAGCGCGCTCGACCCGCGCCCCCTGTTGGAGCGCGCGACGGCACGGCTGCACGAACCCCGGCCACTCTGGGTCGGCTTCGGCTCGTGCAGCATCCTCGAACCACTTACCGATCTGATCCGGCTGGGGCTGGTGAACGGGGGCTACGACGCATGACCTGGGTGACCGGCGTTGACGGCTCGCCGTACGGGGTGACGAACCTGCCGTACGGGGTCTTCCGGCGCGACGGGGATGGGCCGCGGATCGGCGTACGGATCGGGTCGTGGGTGTTCGACCTGGCCGCGGCCGAGACCGCGGAGCTGGTGCTTGCCGCCGGAGCGTTGTGCCGACCCACCCTCAACGAGTTCATGGCGCTGGGCCGCCCGCAGTGGCTCGCGGTGCGGCAGCGGATCACCGAACTGCTCACCGACCCGACGCACCGGGCCGACGTGGAGCCGATGCTGGTGCCGCTCGACGACGTGGAGCTGGTGCTCCCGATCGAGGTGGCCGACTACGTCGACTTCTACTCATCCGAGCACCACGCGTCGAACGTCGGGCAGATCTTCCGCCCCGGCCAGCCGGCGCTGCTGCCGAACTGGAAGCACCTGCCGATCGGCTACCACGGGCGGGCCGGCACTGTGGTGGTCTCCGGCACGCCGGTGACCCGGCCGACCGGCCAGCGTGCCTCCGCCGAGGGCCCGGTCACCGGTCCGTCGGTACGCCTCGACATCGAGGCCGAGGTCGGCTTCGTGGTGGGCGTACCCAGCCGGTTGGGCGATCGGGTGTCGGTCGACGACTTCGCCGACCACGTCTTCGGGGTGGTGCTCGTCAACGACTGGTCGGCCCGGGACATCCAGGCCTGGGAATACCAGCCGCTCGGCCCGTTCCTCGGCAAGTCGTTCGCCACCTCGGTCTCGGCCTGGGTGACGCCGCTCGACGCGCTCGGCGACGCCTTCGTACCGGCCCCCGAGCAGGACCCACCGGTTGTCGAATACCTCCGCGACGTGCCGCACCTGGGTCTGGACCTCCAGTTGGCCGTGCTGTGGAACGGCACGCTGGTCAGCGAGCCGCCGTTCGCCACCATGTACTGGACGCCGGCACAGCAGTTGGCCCACCTCACCGTCAACGGCGCGGCACTGCGCACCGGGGACCTGTACGCCTCCGGCACCGTCTCCGGCCCGGAGCGGGCGCAGGTCGGCTCGTTCCTGGAGCTGAGCTGGGGTGGGGCCGAGCCGGTCACGGTGGGCGACGAGAGCCGCACCTTCCTCGCCGACGGCGACACGGTGACCATCACCGCCACCGCTCCGGGCCCGGACGGCACCACCATCGCCCTGGGCGAGGTGAGCGGCACCATTCGTCCGGCCAACTGAGCTGTCGCATTCCATCCGTCTCGTGCACGGGACCGGTTATCGCACAGCCCGTGCGATAACCGGCAGTGGTTGACCCGTTGATCGTCCGGATCCCGTTGCCCCGCCGCGCGATCCGAGCCGGGGTCAACCCGGCTGCCAGCGGTGGGGCGCCCATCGCACACGGAGGTAACGACGATGCACGATCTTGCCGGCGCGGTATGGCGTACCAGTAGCCGTTCCAACGACCAGGGGCTCTGCGTGGAAGTGGCGGACAACCTGGTAGATGTCCATGGTCTGGTCGCGGTCCGCGACTCCAAGGACCAGTCCGGCCCCACACTCGCGATCAGCCCGCCGGGGTGGACAGCCTTCATCGGCGCGATCCGGGCCGGTCGCTTCGAACACTGACCGGAGCATCGGCACCGGTCGGCGACGCCCGGTGCCGAGCAGCCGTCCAATCGGACAGAGTGGCCTCCGGGTGGTGGAAATTCCGTCCCGGAGGCCCCGTCCGGCCCTCACTCCGCGTACCGTCGGGGACACGGGAGGCGGGCATGTCGACGGTGGCGGTTACCAGGTTCATCGAGGCGCACGCTGTCGATGTCTGGGGTCTGCTGACCGACCTGCCCGGCCGGTCGGCCCGACTGACCGCCGCCGGCCCGATCGCGGTGCTCACCCCGGGTCCCTTCGGGCCGGGCACCGCCTGGCGCGAGGAGCGCGCCCAGCCCGGCGGCGGCACCCTCTTCGAAGAGTTCCTGGTGGTGGAGGCGGTCGCCCCGCACCGGTTGGTGCTCTGTTCCTCGGGTGCCGGCGTGGACTACCGGATCACCTGGACTCTGCGACAGGTCCAGCGGCGCCGTCGGGGCTGCACGGCGGTCACCGTCACCCACGAGGCCGTGCCGACCGCCCCGTACGGTCGGGTGGTGGCGCTGCTGCTCGGCGGCCTCGCCGCGCGGGCGGTCGAGGTGGCGCTCGGGCGCGACCTCGCTGACCTGGCCGTGGCGGCCGGTGCCGGCTCCGTCGAAGCCGCCTGAGCGCCGGCCGATCAACGCCGCCGCTCCGGTTGGTCGCCGCGACCTGCGCGGGGTCCGGCCGGTTCCGCTGGGTAGGGTGCCGGGCGGAGGTGCGGCATGGGGATCCCGACGGGCCGACGACGGCTCGCGATGGCTGTCGCGGCGCTGCTCGCGACCGCGGCTGTCGCGGTCATCGTGCACCGGGTGCTCGCGCCGGCCGAGGTGAGCACCGTGGCCCGAGCCGAGTATCCGCAAGCGGCCCAACCGGCCGACGGTGTGGTCGGTCGCCTGCCGGCCGCCCCGCTGATCGTGGACGGGCGACTGCGGGTGTACGCGGCGCACCGCCAGGTCTACGCCGATCGGCCGGTCGACGGGCGGCACCGGACCACCCCGTACTGGTCGTACCGGCGCTGGCCGGCGGAGTTGACCGGAGTGGTGGCCAGCGGCCGCACCGTTGTCAGTCGTTGGTCCGACGGGCGACTTGTCGCGCTCGACGCCCCGACCGGTCGGGTGCTCTGGCGGGCCGACGGCCCGGAGCCCACCGAGCAGGAGGCGGTGGCCCGGCGTACCGGCGCGGCCATCGTCTGGGATCCGCGCGGGTTGCACCTGAGCAACCTCGCGGACGGCCGCACCGTGGTGGTGGTGAGCGGAGCCGCCGAGGCGCGCGGGGTCGAGGTGAGCGGCGGTCGGCAGTTGTGGCGGGTCGAGCTGCCCGGCGGGTGTCGTAGCGACGTCGGCACCACCGCCGATGGACAGCTGATCGGCCTGGACCGGTGTGCCGGGCCGGCGACTGTCGAGTTCCGGGACGCGGCGACCGGCGCGGTGCGCGAACGGTGGCGACCGCCGGGCGGGTCGGACGAGTTGGTGGTGACTCCGCTCGGTTGTCGTACCGGCCGGTCGGACTGCCCGGCCCTGCGCACGGCGGGACCTGGCGACGCGGCCGGCCGGGGGTGGTTGGTGGGCGGAGGCGAGCCGGTCGCCGCCCCCGCGCTCGACCCGGCCGGTGCCACTGTGGTGGGTGAGCAGGCCGTGGTGGTGCTCGACGGGGTGGCGGTGGGTCGGTCGGTGCGTACCGGCGCTGAGCTGTGGCGGCGCGCGGATATCGGTGCGGCCCGGGTGCTGGCCACCCAGCCCGGCCGGGTGCATCTGCTCACCGAGGCCAACGACCTGGTGACGCTGGACCCGGTGACCGGTACGCAGCTGTCCCGCTTCTCGCTGAACGTCGGCCGGGACGGGACGGGTTGGTCGCCCGGGGCGGTGGGGGCCGGGAGCGGCTACGTCGCTGTGGAACGACTCCGCAGTCCGGTCGACCCCGCCGGCGACGACAGGCGCTACTACCTGACGGCGGAGGCGGTGATTCTGGCCGCCACCTGATCGTGGCGTCTCCGACACCCGCAGAACCGAACCGTCCATACCCTTTGTTGCGAAAAGGTATGTTTTTCACGGTTCAGGTTTCCTCGGGAAGGGGTCCGGCGCATGGGCAGGGCAGCAGCCAACTACCTCGTGGGCGGCGCACTGGCCGCTGCGGCGAGCCTCGCACTTGCGGTTCCGCAGGTGCTCAACGCCGATCCGGCGGCGGCGCGTGCGTTCGGCGCCGTCCGGGTCGCGCCGTCGGCCGACACCGGCGTCACCTTCGAGATCCTGCCGGCGTCTCCGACCCCCACGCCTACCCAGCCCCCACCCACGCCCACTCCCACGCAACCCACGCCAGCGCCGCCTCAGCCCACGCCCAGCCACGGTGGTGGACTGCCGGTCACCGGGTCCGGCGGGTCGACGCTGCTGCTCATCGGACTGGGCGTGACCCTGCTGATAGTCGGTGGGTTCGCCACCCGCCGTAGTCGGGTCTGACGGAGCGGCTGCCGATGTGCCGTCAGCGTCCGGCCGGGACCCGCTCCCGCGGCCTGCCGGTGGGGGGTCGAGGGGACTGACGGTAACGACGGGTCAGCACCGCGAGGCCGGAGAGGAGCAGCAGACCCCCGATGGCCGCCGCCACCGTCCAGCCGGACGTCATCCGGGAGATGACACTGCCCCGCTTGCCGACCTGGCCGGGGTCGGGAAACTGGATCTGCGCGCTGACGCTGCGCTTCACCAGCCCGCTCTCCAGGTTCACCTCGATCTTCCAGGGTCCGTTCGGCAACTCGACGGGTAGCCGGGCGATGACCTGCCCGGAGCCACCCGGCGGTAGCGTGACGCCCTGCCCGACCTGGAACGGGCCGGCTCGGCTGCCGGCTGGTCCGTCGGTGAGGGTGACCGAGCCGGTGAGGTCGATGGCGCGCTCGCCGGTATTGGTGACCTGGGCGGTCACCGTGGGCTCGCCGGTCGGGCCGCGGGCCGGGCGGAGTTCACCGATGGAGAAGTCGGAGATCGGTTCGCCACCGGGCCCGATGTCGAGGTAGACCCGGACGCCGACCCGGTGGATCTGGATGACCTCCCCGTCGGAGCGCGGCGCGGAGGTGGCGGACGCCCAGATCACCCCGTACCGCTCGCCACGCGAGGCAGCCGGCGGCACCGTGATGGTCGCCCGGACCCGAGCCTCGCCCCCCGGTTCCACCTCCACGACGGGGCTGTCGAGGGTGATCCAGGAGGTCAGTTCGTTTGCCGCGCGACCCTCACCGAACTTGAACTTCGAATCTTCAAGCGTCGCCGCCGCCGGATACACGTCGATGCGGCGGGCCTGGTCGGTGCGATTGTTGATCAGCAGTTGCCGTTTGACGGTGGTGCCCGGCGGCAGGTGATCAACGATGTAGCGCAACGCCCGGGGGTCGTCGCGGCGATTGTTCGGCGCCTCCAGCAGCCGGATTCCGAGGCGGTCGTCGGCGTCCGGCTCGGCCGCGCCGGCCCGGGTCGACAGACCCGGACCGGCGAGGCAGAGCAGCGCCAGCGCGACCGCGACGGTCGACCGGCCCCGGCGGCTAGGCCACCGAATGCGTCACCGTCCCGGTGTAGACGCCCGCGATGCTGTCCAGCGGCACGTGGACGATCAGGGTGGGGTTCCAGGTCGCCGTGTTGCCGCCCGTGCCGCCCGAGTGGGTGAACGCCGTGAGCGGGGTGACGCTGTCCAGCGGCGCGGCGTCACCGGAGGTGAGCTGACCCGGCGTGAAGGTGCCGTCGCCAGTGGTCGCCGTCGCCGGACCGGACCAGTAGTCGATCTCGGACGGGAGGACCGTCTCGGGCGGGCTGCCACCGCCGGTCTGGAAGACCGAGGCGGTCACCGTGGCCGCCCAGGAGGCGTCCGCCGCACCCCGGGAATCGGTGACCGTGACCGCGCCGAGCTGGCCGGTGATGGTGCCACCGGGCGCGCCGGTGCCAAGGTCGGCGGTGGCCGGCGCGTCGATGTCGAGGGTGCCGGCAAGCACCTCGAATGTCGCGGTGGTGGTGTCGGTTGGCGCGGCGATGGCCGGTGTGGCGAGGAAACCCACCATCGCCGCGGCGGCTGCGCCGGTAAGGCAGATCTTGGCAGTACGCACTGTTTGTTACCCCGTCTTCTCGAAGTGAGCCGGTGTGATTTCTCGTGGCAACCGGCTACTTCGGAAGATAGGGCAGCGAACTACGCAGAAGCGGACAAACAGAGCTTATAGCCCCATCTGGGTCAATTCAGCGCCGACTCCGCAACGGCCAGGAACGCGTCGTTCTCGGCCGAGGTGCCGATGGTGACCCGGACGCCGTCCCCGGCGAACGGTCGCACGATCACACCGCGTGCCTCGCACGCCCTGCCGAACGCCACCGACCGCTCACCCAGCGGCAACCAGACGAAGTTGGCCTGGCTCGCCGGCACCTCGGGCACCCACTTGCGCAGCGCCTCGCCGACCCGGTCCCGCTCAGCGACGACCAGGGCGCAACGGCGCTCCATCTCGGTCACCTGGGTGAGCGCGGCGAGCGCCCCGGCCTGGGCAGCGGTGCTGCTGGAGAACGGGGTCGCCACCTTGCGGATGGCCGCGGCCACCACCGGCTGGGCGACCAGCCAGCCCATCCGCAGACCGGCCAGACCCCACGCCTTGGAGAGCGTGCGCAGCACCGCCACGTTCGGCCGGTCCAGGTAGTCGAGACCGTCCGGCACCTCCGGGTCGGTGACGAACTCCCGGTACGCCTCGTCGATCACCACAAGCACGTCGTCCGGCACCGCGTCGAGGAACCGATCCAACTCGGCCCGGCGCACCGCCGTACCCGTGGGATTGTTCGGGTTGCAGACGAAGATCACCCGGGTCCGGTCGGTCACCGCCGCTGCCATCGCCGCCAGGTCGTGCCCGTGCCCGGCGTCGTTGGGCACCCGCACGCTTGTCGCGCCGCTTGTCGCCACGATGATCGGGTACGCCTCGAAGGACCGCCACGAGTAGAGCACCTCGTCACCGGGCAGGCAGGTGGCCCGCACCAGGTGCTCGGCGAGCGCCACCGAACCGCAACCCGTGGCGATCCGCTCGGCGTCCACCCCGTACCGCTCGGCAAGTGCGTCACGCAGCGCGACCACGCCCATGTCCGGGTAACGGTGCGAGGTGGTGATCGCCTCGGTGACCGCCTCCACCACGCCCGGCAGCGGCCCGAACGGCACCTCGTTGCTTGCCAACTTGATGGCCTCCGGCAGACCCAGCTCCCGAGCCAGGTCGGCGGGACTGCGCCCCGGCACGTAGCTGGGCAGCGCGTCCAGGTCGGCGCGGGTCAGCCGCAGCGCCGGCTGGTGACGTCCGGATTCGGTCATGGGGTGTCTCCCGGGGGCTGGTTACGGTCGTTCGAGGGGGTGGAAGCGAGCTGGTGCGGAACTTCGACGACGACCGTCTGCGCACGCTTGTCGTGCAGCGCCTGCCGCAGCGGGTGGTCGAAGAGCGGGGAGAGGGCGTCGACAAGTTGCAGCACCAGACCGATCCCGGCGCAGTACCACAGCAGAGTCGGCAGACCCAGCGTGCTCCACCGGCTCAGCGACCGAGCCATGCCCAGCGGCTGGTCGGCGGCGATCGGCACCGCCCGGATCCGCATCAGCCGCTTGCCGACGGTCTGCCCGTTGGCGGCCATGGCCGGCACCTCGTACGCCAACCAGAGCGCTGTGGCGACCAACAGGATCACCAGCAGGAGCGCGTCGGCCCGCTCGCTTGGCAACGGCAGGCCCTCGGCCGAGGTTTCGCCCCGCCGCGCCCGCCGGAGGATTTCCTGCCAGTACGGGGCCCACTCCTGTGCCCAGCGCCAGACGAACCAGCCGTTGGCCACGATGTTCAGTGCGAAGACGATGCCGAAATCGATGAGTCGAGCAACCAGCCGGCGGCCGTAGCCGGCCAACACCAGGCCGTGCGGTCGTGGCTCGGGTGCTCGCATCGGCCAGCCGGGCTGACCGGGCGGGGGCACCCAGCCAGGTTGGCCAGCCGTGGGCACCCGGCCCGGCGGACTGCCCTGCGGACCCCAACCAGGCGGGCCCGCAGCCGGACCCCAGCCCGGGCCGTGGCCCGGCTGTGGGCCGTACCCCGGTGGTGGGCCCTGGTGCGGCGGCCCGTTGGGGACGACTGTTGTCGGAGCGACGGTGCCGGTGGGCGCGGCCGGGGTGACCGGCGCGGGCGGCGGCTCGACCGGCGGTGGGCCGTCCGGCGGGATGGCATCGACGGGGATGGGCGCGCCGAGCCAACCCTCGCCGTCCCAGTAACGCCGGGTGTCGGTGTCGGCCGGATCCACGTACCAACCGGGTTGAACGCTCACGCCGCCGCTCCGCTTCGCTGCGCGACGGCGCGAGGCGCCACGCTTCTGAGCCTGCTGGTTCGCTCGCTGCGCTCGCTCACGCCGCCGCTCCGCTTCGCTGCGCGACGGCGCGAGGCGCCACGCTTCTGAGCCTGCTGGTTCGCTCGCTGCGCTCGCTCACCAGGACACCTTAACGACGACGGTCTCGGCGAACTTGTCGTGGAGGCACTGCTGCCACGGCTTGTCCCAGAGCTGCCACAATCCGTCGACGTAGACACCCGCCGGGACCAACGAACCGCCCAGGAACTGCACGAGCCAGCGCCGGCCGGCCATCTGCCGGTCCAGCGTGCGGCGCGGGTCGATCGGCACCACCTGCAGTTTCAGCACCTTCTTGCCGACCGTCTGGCCGCCGCGCTTGAGGTACTCGACGTGGTAGAGCCAGTAGAACCCGAGCATCACGACGAGTGACCCGAGCTGTAGCAGCACGAGCGGCAGGATGAACTCGACGAAGAGGGTGCCCA
Organism: Micromonospora sp. NPDC049047; assembly: GCF_040649135.1. Classification (NCBI taxonomy): domain Bacteria; kingdom Bacillati; phylum Actinomycetota; class Actinomycetes; order Micromonosporales; family Micromonosporaceae; genus Micromonospora; species Micromonospora sp. NPDC049047. The sequence continues at coordinate 13,998 of NZ_JBEZEY010000011.1, read as the reverse complement.
TGTCGGGCTCCATCAGCGAGCCGTCCGGGTAGGTCCGGGTCATCTCGCCGACCATCCGCCACCAGAAGATGACGAAGAACGGCACGAACAACACAAGCGACACGGCGCTGGCCAGCGCCATGTCGATCAGCCAGGCGAGCAGCCGGTCGGCGAAACTCGCAAGCGGCTGGCCGCCCGGACTCAGCGCCGGGGGCGGCGGGCCGGGTGGTCCGGCGTGCCACGGTGGCGGGGCGTACCCGGGTGGGGCGTACTGCGGCGGTGCCGCGTACCCGTAAAGGTGTGGTCCGGGCGGCGGCGCGACGCCGCCGGCGGCGGGCGGGGGCCCACCGGCCGGCGGCGTCGGGTACGACGGAGGCTGCGTCACGCTCGCAAGTGTTACAGGTTGCCGCGGGCTTCCTGCTCCCGCTCGATGGCCTGGAAGAGCGCCTTGAAGTTGCCCTTGCCGAAGCCCAGCGAGCCGTGCCGCTCGATCAGCTCGAAGAAGACGGTCGGGCGGTCCTGCACCGGCTTGGTGAAGATCTGCAGCAGGTAGCCGTCCTCGTCCCGGTCGACAAGGATCTTGCGGGCCTTCAGCTCCTCGATCGGCACCCGCACGTTGCCGATCCGGGCGCGCAGCTCCGGGTCCTCGTAGTACGAGTCCGGGGTGTCCAGGAACTCCACGCCGGCGGCCCGCATCGCGTCGACGCTGGCCACGATGTCGTTCGTGGCGACGGCGATGTGCTGCGCCCCGGGGCCCTGGTAGAACTCCAGGTACTCGTCGATCTGCGACTTCTTGCGGGCGATGGCCGGCTCGTTGAGCGGGAACTTCACCTTGCGGGTGCCGTTCGCGACGACCTTGCTCATCAGCGCCGAGTAGTCGGTGGCGATGTCGTCGCCGATGAACTCCGCCATGTTGGAGAAGCCCATCACCCGCTTGTAGAACTCCACCCACTCGTCCATCCGGCCCAACTCCACGTTGCCGACCACGTGGTCGACGGCCTGGAAGAACCGCTTCGGCTGGATGCCGGCGTCGATCATCGGCTGCCGGTCCACGATCGGGCCGCGTGCGGTGAAGCCGGGCAGGAACGGGCCGGTGTAGCGGGACCTGTCGACAAGGGTGTGCCGGGTGTCGCCGTACGCGGCGATGGCGGCCATCCGGACGGTGCCGTGCTCGTCGCTCACCTCGTGCGGCTCGACGACGCCGGTGGCGCCTTGGGCGACGGCGTGCGCGTACGCGGCGTCGACGTCCGGCACCTCGAGCGCGATGTCGCTGATCCCGTCGCTGTGCTTCGCCACGTGCTCGGCGCCGTCAGCGTCCGGGCGCACCGCGCCGGTCAGCACGAACCGGGCCGAACCGCTGGTCAGCACGTACTGGGCGTGGTCCCGGTAACCCTGCTCCGGGCCCCGGTACGCCACGCAGGTCATGCCGAACGCGGTGGAGTAGTAGTGCGCGGCCTGCTTGGCGTTGCCGACCAGGAAGTGCACGTGGTCGAGACCCCGGACCGGGAACGGGTCGTGGCTGATGTCGTGGTCGACAGCGCCGACGAGCCGGTCGACGTCGACGTCCTCGGTCGACTGGGGTCGGTCGATCGCCTGGGTCATGGTGGGCTCCCTCGCGTACCGGCCGGCCTCGTGGGCCGCCCTTGTCGGTTCTTGTGGCGAGGATCGCTGTCGCGGCACCGGCTGGGCAACTGTCGACATAATTGCTGGTCAGGTTGCGCATTCGGTATGGTCCGGGTCCATGAATGGTGAGCAGAATGTACAGCTGGACGCGCTTGACGTGCGCTTGATCGAACTGCTCGCCGAGGAGCCCCGGATCGGGGTGTTGGAGTGTTCACGGCGGCTCGGGGTGGCTAGGGGCACCGTGCAGGCCCGGCTGGACAAGCTTGTCGACAGGGGCGTCATCGGTGGCTTCGGCCCGGAGATCGCACCGGCCGCGATCGGCTTCGGGGTGACCAGCTTCGTCACCCTGGAGATCAGCCAGCGGCACGGTCACGACCCGGTCACCGCGCACCTCGCCGCCATTCCCGAGGTGCTGGAGGCGCACACCATCACCGGCTCCAGCGACCTGCTCTGCCGGATCGTGGCCCGCTCCAACACCGACCTGCAACGGGTCATCGACCAGATCGTCTCCTCCGCCGGCATCACCCGGGCGTCGACGATCATCGCGTTGGCCGAACAGATTCCCTACCGCACGCTGCCGCTGGTGCGCAGCGCCGTTCGCGCCGAAGGACGGGCCCCTTCCTGACGCCTCCGGCAGAGCAATGGCCTCCGTTAACACCTTCGGCCCCAGAAAGCGCGGCGACACGGCGGCGCGGGCGTACAGAAGATCCCTGATCGTGGCTACGGTGTGCGGGTGGCGAAGGGGAGGGTGCGCGGCGGGCTGCTGGCCGGCCTCGCCGTGGTCATCGCCCTCGCCGCGACCGGCGTGTGGAACCCGTTCCCCGGCCTCTGGGACTGGGTGGACCGCAGCGAACCCATCTCCGAGCCGGACGTGGTCTGGCAGCAACGGATCGGCGGCACTCCGCGCAGCGTGACCATCGCCGGCGACGCCGTGGTGGTCGAGCAACGCACCCGGGTGGAAGCCCGCAGCCTGGCCACCGGCACCCAGCTCTGGGAGCGCAAGGCGGACTGGTCGGCGGTCGCGGGCGGCGACCGGGACCCGGTCGTCGCCGTGGGCAAGCTCCTGGTCAAGGGGTACGAGCTGCTCGACCCGGCCACCGGGGCGACCCGGCGACGCGACGACGACGCGGTGGCCGTCTGGACATACCGCAACCTGCTCCTCGACGCCCGCTGCACGGACGCCACCGACTGCACCCTGAGCGCCTGGGACCCGCGCGGTACCGCGCCACTCTGGACGGCCTTCCTGCCCGGGGTGCACAGCGGCCTGCTCGCCGACAACCCGGGCCTGCGCGGCACCCGCCGGCTCACCGCCACCCGGATCGACGACGGGGTGGCCGGGGCGGAACCCGCGCCACCGCTGCTCGGCTTCCCGGTGGACGGGCGGGTGCACGTCGTCGACACCGCCACCGGTCGGGTGTTGCAGAACGTCGAACCCGGACGGGACGAGCGGCTGTCCGTGGTGGGCGGCCGGATGCTGCGGATCGCCGCCCGATCCCAGGACGGCACCTGCTACTTCGCCATCTCCGCCCGCGACCCGGCGACCGGGCAGGAGGCCTGGCAGCGGGCCGGGGTCAACCTGCGGACCGCCGACAGTGCCGGCTGCGTACAGCGCGAAGACCCGCAGGGTGCGCGGAACGTGCTGATCGGTGTCGGCCCGGACGGCCGCGAGGCGGTCGTCGACGGGTACGACGGCCGGCTGCTCTGGGTCGGCGAATCCGGCACCAAGCTGATCGCTGTGGACGACCGCTACGCGGTGTTCCGCGCCGCCGACAAACGTTCGGTGGTCGCCCGGCAACTCGGCACCGACCGGGTGCTGTGGACGCGACCCGCCAGCGGCAAGGCCACCGCCGCGCTGACCCCGTACGCGGCGGTGGTCGCGGACGAGAAGCCGTCCCGCCTGGCTGCGCTGGACCCGCGCACCGGCCGGGAGTTGACAGTGCTGCGGACCTCGGCCAACGCCCTCGCGGTCGGGTCACAGGGCATGATCATTGGTGAGGGGCGCGAGATCGGCTATGTCCGCTTCGGCGGTGGCGCAGGCACACCGGCCCGCCCGCCCGGCGACGGAGGGACCACCGGTCCGGGCGGCACCGGCCCCGGCGGGCCGGACAACCGCGACTGCGGGCCGAAGGGTGAACTCTGCGCCGAACCGGACGGCGGCAAGGACGGCTGAGGGCCTGGTCGCCCGGTGGCTGGGCGGGCGGCGGGGGCGCGGGATGAGAGCGGCGTCCCAGGACCCGCCCGGCGGGTGGGAGTGATCGACCGGTCTGCCCTAGGCTTGCCGCTCATGAGCAGTGCCGCCGCATTCTCGTACGCCCCCCTGCTGCCGACCGGCCCCGACCAGACGGACTATCGCCTGGTCACCGACGAGGGCGTCGACGTCGTACACGGCCCGGGAGGCCGCCGGTTCCTCACCGTGGAGCCGGCCGCGCTCACCGCGCTGACCGCCGAGGCGATGCACGACATCGCGCACTTCCTGCGCCCCGCGCACCTGGCCCAACTCCGGGCGATCATCGACGACCCGGCCGCCTCGCCGAACGACAGGTTCGTCGCGTTGGACCTGCTGCGCAACGCCAACATCGCCGCCGGTGGGGTGCTGCCGATGTGCCAGGACACCGGCACCGCGATCGTGATGGGCAAGCGTGGCCGGCACGTGCTCACCGACGGCGCGGACGCCGAGGCCATCTCCCGGGGCGTGTACCAGGCGTACACGAAGCTCAACCTGCGGTACTCCCAACTCGCCCCGCTGACCATGTGGGACGAGCGGAACACCGGCAGCAACCTGCCGGCCCAGGTGGAGCTGTACGCCGAGGACCCGGACGGGCACCCCGACGCGTACAAGTTCCTGTTCATGGCCAAGGGTGGTGGCTCGGCCAACAAGTCGTACCTCTATCAGGAGACCAAGGCGCTGCTCAACCCGACGCGGATGATGCAGTTCCTGGAGGAGAAGCTGCGGCTGATCGGCACCGCGGCCTGCCCGCCGTACCACCTGGCCATCGTCATCGGCGGCACCTCCGCCGAGTACGCGCTGAAGACCGCGAAGTACGCCAGCGCGAAGTATCTCGACGCGCTGCCCACCTCGGGTTCGATGAGCGCGCACGGCTTCCGCGACCTGGAGCTGGAGGCCGAGGTGCTGGAGCTGACCCGCAACTTCGGCATCGGCGCGCAGTTCGGTGGCCGGTACTTCTGCCACGACGTACGGGTGGTCCGGCTGCCCCGGCACGGCGCGTCCTGCCCGGTGGCGATCGCCGTCTCGTGTTCGGCGGACCGCCAGGCCGTCGCCAAGATCACCCCGTCGGGTGTGTGGCTGGAGCGCCTCGAAACCGACCCGGCGCGGTTCCTGCCCGACGTCACCGACGACTCGCTCGACGCCGAGCTGGTCGTCCGCGTCGACCTGAACCGGCCGATGGACGAGATCCGCGCGGAGCTGTCCAAGTACCCGGTGAAGACGCGCCTCTCGCTCTCCGGGCCGCTCGTGGTGGCCCGGGACATCGCGCACGCGAAGATCGCCGAGCGGCTGGACGCCGGTGAGCCGATGCCGCAGTACCTGCGCGACCACGCGGTCTACTACGCCGGCCCGGCGAAGACCCCCGAGGGCTACGCCTCCGGCTCCTTCGGCCCGACCACCGCCGGCCGGATGGACGCCTACGTGGAGAAGTTCCAGGCGGCCGGTGGCTCCCAGGTGATGCTGGCCAAGGGCAACCGCTCCGGCCAGGTGACCCGCTCCTGCCAGCAGCACGGCGGCTTCTACCTCGGCTCGATCGGCGGCCCGGCGGCCCGCCTCGCCCAGGACTGCATCAAGCACGTCGAGGTGCTCGAATACGCGGAGCTGGGCATGGAGGCGGTGTGGAAGATCGAGGTTGAGGACTTTCCCGCCTTCATCGTGGTCGACGACAAGGGCAATGACTTCTTCGCCGAGGTCACCAAGCCGGTGCTCACCGTCGGCCGCCGCTGACCCGGTCCAGATGGGGAGGGGCGTCGAACGAATTCGCTCGACGCCCCTCTGTCGTCCGTGCTGAACCGACATCGGTGCGCACGCCTGGCCGGGGGCGGTTGGGGCGTGCGCACCGCCCCCGTCGGATGTCGTCACCGACAACTCGGAGTGAGTGTCCGATGGACCGCTGCCGATCCACTCTCACATCGCTATCGCCTGACTGAGCTGATCTGTCACCGTCGGACTACGCTGCTGAACGTCGGGCCATCGAGGCGGGGGAGCAGATGCGGTTCGGGATCCTGGGACCTCTGCGGGTCGGCGGTGGCGAGGCCACCGTCACCGCTGGTAGAGACCGGATCGTGCTCGCCATGCTGCTGTTACGGGCCGGGCGGCTCGTGCCGGTGGAGGAGCTTGTCGACGCCGTGTGGGAGGAACACCCCCCGGCCACCGCCCGGGCCCAGCTGCAGACCTGCGTGTCGCGGTTACGCCGCCGGTTCGCCGAACTCGGGCTGGCACCGGAGGTCATCGTCACCGACCCGGCGGGGTACGGCGTCCGCACCGCGCCCGACGACCTGGACGTCGAGGTCTTCGCGCGGGGTGTGGAGACGGCCCGTGTCGCAGTGGAGGCCGGTCGGCTGGACGACGCGCGGACGGCATACCGCGTCGCCCTGGCGCTCTGGCGAGGGCCGGCGCTCGGCGGTATCCCGAGCCAAAGCATCCGTCGCCGCGCCCAGGCCCTGGACGAGCAGCGTCTGACCGCGTTGGAGGAGTGCGTCGACGTCGAGCTGCGTCTCGGCCGGGGCGCCGAGTTGATCGACGAACTCGCCGAGAGCATCGACCAGCATCCGCTGCGAGAGCGCCTACGCGGCCAACTGATGCTCGCCCTCTCCTCGGTCGGTCGACAGGCCGACGCGCTCGCGGTCTACCGGGAGGGTCGGCGGATCTACGCCGACGAGCTGGGCATCGAGCCGGGCACCGAACTCCAGAAGCTGCATCAGCGCGTACTCGCTGGCGATCTCGTCCTGGCCGGTCGGGCGTCGTCACCGATCCAGCCGGTCCGCTCACTGCCCCGGGCGATCGGCGACTTCACCGGTCGGCAGCAGACGCTGGCGCGCCTGCTGAAGGACGTGGAGGCCGGCGCGCGAATCCAACTCATCGACGGAATGGCAGGCAGCGGTAAGACCACCCTCGCGGTGCACGTCGCCACCGCCCTGGCCGACGACTACCCGGACGCCCAGCTCTACATCGACCTGCACGGGCACAGTGAACGCACCCCGCTGACACCGGCCGCGGCGGTGGCCACGCTGCTGCGGCAACTCGGCGTGCCGGCCGACCGGGTGCCGACGAACCAGGACGACCGGTTGGCGCAGTGGCGCACCGAGCTGGCCGGCCGGCGGGCCCTGCTGGTGCTTGACAACGCGTCCACCGCCGACCAGGTGACACCCTTGCTGCCCAACGGCTCACGTTGCCTGGTTCTGATCACCAGCCGTCGCCGGCTGGTCGGAGTGGACGAGGGGCGACCGACGTCACTGCCCGTGCTCGACACGGACGAGGCGATCGAGCTGCTCGGCCACGTGGTCGGCATCGACCGGGTGGCTGCCGAGCAGAACGCTGCCACCGAGGTCGTCCGCCGCTGCGGCCACCTGCCACTCGCCATCCGGCTGGCCGGTGCCCGGCTGGCGCACCGGCCCCGCTGGCGCATCGCCGACCTGGCCGAGCGGCTGACGAGCCGACCCGATCCGTTGGCCGAGTTCGAAGCGGGCGACCGGTCCGTCGGCCGGGCCTTCTCCCTGTCGTACGCCCAGGTGTCGCCGGCGGCGCAGCGTGCGTTCCGGCTGCTCGGCCTGCATCCGGGGGTACGGTTCGACAACTCGGTCGCCGCCGTCCTCGCCGAGCTGCCCCTGCCCGACGTCCAGGATCTGCTTGACGAGTTGGTCGACGCGAATCTGGTCGAGGAGGCCGAGCCGGGTCGGTACCGGTTGCACGATCTGGTCCGGGAGTACGCGCGGACCCTGGTGTCCGAGCCGGGCCGAGAAGTCGAGCGGCGGGACGGCGTCGAGCGTCTGCTCGACCACCACCTGCACGTCGCCGCGGCTCTCGCGCGCAAGACGGAGCTTTCCTCGCTGCACTCGCTGATCGTGGTGGCGGGGCCGCTCCGCCCCGACCTGGTCGCGCTCGTCGCCGAGCAGGGCCAGGCCTGGCTCGACGAGAACCTGGGCTTGTGGACCGCACTGGTCCGGCTGGCCGAGACCGAGGATTTCCCTCAGTACTGCTGGCAGATGGCGAGGGCCTGCTGGCACGCCCAGTTCGAGGGCGGTCGGCTGGACGAGCTGATCGAGACACACACCATCGGCCTGCGTGCCGCCGAGGCGTTGGGCGACGACCGGGCAGTGGCAACGATGCTCAACTATCTGGCCTCGGCCCACTACCGGCTGGGTGATTTTTCCGAGTCGATCCGGGTCATGGAAAGGTCAGTCGACATCTTCCGTGCGCTGGGTCTGCGCAGCGGGTTCCGCAACTCGCTCAGCAACCTGGGCAGTTCGTACGCCGCCGCCTTCCAGTTTCGCCGCGCCCGGGAGTGCTTCGACGAGGCTCGCGCAGTGGCCACGAGGATGCGCGACAAGGAGGCACTGACCAACGAACTCAACAACTTTTCGATGACCCTGCTGCTGTGGGGACGGCACGACGAGGCGCTGCGCGTCGCCCGACTGCATCTGAGCGCCGCCCGCGAGGTCGGCGACCCGCGCCGGATCGGCAACGCCCTCGGGCATCTCGGGATGATCCGGCATCGGATGGGTGACGTGGGACCGGCCAGCCGGTTGCTGCGGGTGGCTCTGCGTGCCAAGCGCAAGATGGGCAACCGCTACGGTGAGGGGGAGGTGTTGAACGAGATCGGGATGATGGAACGGGAGGCTGGGCGCCCGGAACAGGCCGCCGACCTGCACCGTGCGGCGCTCGTCGCGATGACCGAGGCGGGTGACCGCATCGCCCAGTGCGGCTCGCGCAACCTGTTGGCCCGAGCCATCCTGGACCAGGGCGATGTGGCCAGCGCGCTCGACCTGCATCGTCGGGTGCTCGCCGATGCCGCCAGCTTGAATTCCCGCTACGAGCAGGGCCGCGCGCTGGAGGGCATCGCCCGGTGCCTGCTTCCGACCGACCCGGCGGCGGCGCGCGTACACCTGACCCGGGCGCTGTTCCTGTTCCGGCAAATCGAGTCGCCGGACCAGCACGAGGTGGCCTGCCTGCTCGCCAAGTTGGACTGACGGATCATCTGCGAGTCGGCGGCGGGCGCGGCAGGATGGTACGTGTGACGACTCCAGAGGCGACCGGTTACCGGATCGAACGCGACTCGATGGGCGAGGTGGAGGTGCCCGCCGAGGCGCTGTGGCGGGCACAGACCCAGCGCGCGGTGCAGAATTTCCCGATCTCCGGCCGGGGCATCGAACCGGCCCAGATCAAGGCGCTCGCCCAGATCAAGGGCGCGGCGGCCGAGGTCAACGGCGAGCTGGGCGTGATCGACGCGAACGTGGCCGCCGCCATCGCCGCCGCCGCGGCGCACGTGGCCGACGGCGGCTACGACGACCAGTTCCCGGTGGACGTGTTCCAGACCGGCTCGGGCACCTCGTCGAACATGAACGCCAACGAGGTGATCGCCACCCTGGCAGGCCGGGAGCTGGGCGCACCGGTGCACCCGAACGACCACGTCAACGCCTCCCAGTCCAGCAACGATGTCTTCCCGTCCTCGATCCACCTGGCCGCCACGCAGTTCATCGTGGAGGACCTGCTGCCGTCGCTGGGCCACCTGGCGGCGGCGTTGGAGGCCAAGGCGGCGGAGTTCGAGACGGTGGTCAAGGCCGGACGCACCCACCTGATGGACGCCACCCCGGTCACCCTGGGCCAGGAGTTCGGTGGGTACGCCGCCCAGGTTCGCTACGGCATGGACCGGCTGGAAGGCGCGTTGCCCCGCCTGGCTGAGCTGCCACTTGGTGGCACCGCCGTCGGCACCGGGATCAACACCCCGCTCGGGTTCGCCGCCGCCGTGATCGGCAAGCTACGCGAGTCGACCGGGCTGCCGTTGTCCGAGGCGCGCAACCACTTCGAGGCGCAGGGCGCCCGGGACGCCCTGGTGGAGACGTCGGGGCAGCTGCGTACCATCGCGGTCGGCCTCTACAAGATCGCTAACGATGTCCGGTGGATGGGGTCCGGTCCGCGTGCCGGCCTCCGTGAACTCCGCATCCCCGACCTCCAGCCCGGATCGTCGATCATGCCTGGCAAGGTCAACCCGGTGGTTGCCGAGGCGATGCGGCAGGTCTGCGCACAGGTGATCGGCAACGACGCGACTGTCGGCTTCGCCGGCTCCCAGGGCGACTTCGAGCTGAACGTGATGCTCCCCGTGATGGGCCGCAACCTGCTGGAGTCGATCCGGCTGCTCTCCGCGGCGAGCCGGTTGTTCGCCGACCGGCTGGTGGTCGGCCTGGTCGCGGACGCCGAGGTCTGCCTGGCGTACGCCGAAGGTTCACCGTCGATCGTCACCCCGCTCAACCGCTACCTGGGGTACGACGAGGCCGCCTCGATCGCCAAGGAGGCGCTGGCCAAGCAGACCTCCATCCGCGAGGTGGTGATCTCCCGAGGTCACGTCGACTCCGGCAAGCTCACCGAGACCCAACTCGACGAGACGCTGGATCTGCTCCGGATGACCCACCCCTGACCTGGGGCCGCTCAGCTGACCCCCGGGCGGACCGCACCGGGCGGACCGCACCAAGGTCGTGCTCCATCCCCGAAGTAGTGGCTTCCGCACGCAGGGACACCACTACATCCGAGATCGAGCACGACCTTGCGCGGTCCGTCGGTGTGGAGGCGTGGGCGGGGGAGTGACGGCATGGACTTGAAGTGTCCCCGTGTGAGTTGTCGACGCGTACTCCCGGCGGCTCTTCGTGGTGGCGACCCCGCGCTGCGGCGACCGGCTCGCCCGCGACGGTGGTCGCGGGTTCCTGCCGGCGGCTTCACCGACGTTGCGGACCTTGGGGGCGGATGGCGCCGGTAAACGGTTCGACAGGGGGGTGGGGCGGCGGGATGATCCCGTCATGACTGACGTGCCGTCGACCGAGCGGCTGCGGTTGCGCCGGCTGACCATGGCTGACGTGGATGCGCTTGTCGAGCTGGACAGCGATCCCGAGGTGATGCGGTTCCTGACCGGTGGCGTCGCCACCCCGCGCGCCACGGTCCGCGACGAGCAGTTGCCGAGGCTCCTCGGCCAGTACCAGCGGCATCCCGGGCTGGGTCGGTGGGCGGCGCTCGACCGGGAGAGCGGTGACTTCCTGGGTTGGTTCGCGCTCGACCCGTCGGCGGACGGCACCGAGGCTGAGTTGGGCTATCGGCTGCGGCGTTCGACCTGGGGGCGAGGGCTGGCCACCGAGGGGTCGTTGGCGTTGGTCCGGTACGCCTTCGACACCGTCGGGGTGCGGCGGGTCTGGGCCGAGACGATGGCGGTCAACGAACGCTCGCGGCGGGTGATGGTCAAGGCGGGTCTGCGTCATGTGCGGACCGTCCACCTGCAGTGGGACGACCCGATTCCGGGCACCGAGCATGGCGAGGTGGAGTACGAGTTGCGGGCCGAGGATCGGGTGGCCGCTGCTCAGGAGCGGCCGGCGGCCCGGCGGGCGCGGTAGGCGGTCACCGCGGCGCGGTTGCCGCAGCCGGCCTCGCAGAACCGCCGCGACCGGTTGCGGGACAGGTCGACGACGACGTTGTCGCAGTCCGGGTACTCGCAGATCCGCAGTCGGCGCAGCTCACCCATCCGGACCAGGTCGGCGACCGCCATCGCCGCCTCCACCGCTATCCGGGTGGCCAGCGGCGCGTCGCGGGGCACGGCGTGCAGGTGGTACGGCTCGTCGTCGTGCTCGATGAGCTGCGGCAGCGCCCGGTGTTCCTGCAGCAGGCCGTTGACGATGGCGACGACCTCGGGCGGCTCGGCGTGCCAGATGCGGCGCAGCCCGGGCCGTAGCCGCTGGACGGCGCGGAGCTCCGCGTCGGTGCGGTCGTGCCGCCCGCTGTAGGAGTGGCGGACGAAGAACGCGTCAAGCGCGGCAACGTCGGGCAGCAGTTCGCCGTCCCGACCTGCCGTGTTGACAACTGCGGCGGCAGCGACCAGGGAACACTCGGTGTCATGAGCAAACAGCATCTTGATTCCTGTCATGGCTTCCGCGTAGCGTCATCAGCATCAGGATAGTTTGCTCATGACATGATGCCGACCCGAGGAGCGCAATGCACTCACGACCTGCCGCCGGCGCCGCGCTCGCGTTGCTCTCCGCCGTCACCTTCGCGACCTCCGGCACCTTCGCGCGATCACTGATCGAGGCCGGCTGGTCCGCCGAGTCGGCAGTGATCGCCCGGGTCGGCATCGCCGCGCTGGTGCTGGCGATCCCCGCCCTGCTGTCGCTGCGGGGCAGGTGGACCGTGCTGCGGAGCAACGCCACCGCCATCGGGCTGTTCGGGCTGCTCGGGGTGGCGCTGGCCCAGGTCTGCTTCTTCAACGCCGTGCGCTACCTGCCGGTCGGTGTCGCGCTGCTGCTCGAATACCTGGGCATCATCCTGGTCGTCGGGTGGATGTGGCTGCGGCACGGCCAGCGGCCCCAACGGCTCACCGTGGCCGGGTCGGTAGCCGCCCTGGCCGGGCTGGTGTTCGTGCTCGACCTCGCCGGCACCGCCGACTTCCATCCGGTGGGTGTGCTCTGGGGTCTGGGCGCGGCATTCGGGCTGGCCGGGTACTTCGTGCTCGCCGGCCGGGTCGACCCTCGGCTGCCCTCGGTCGCCATGGCCAGCGGCGGAATGGCCGTCGGTGCCATCGTGCTGCTCCTCGTCGGACTCACCGGTCTGTTGCCGCTGCACGCCACCTTCGGCGAGGTCACCTTCGCCGGACAGCCCACCAGTTGGCTGCTGCCGATCGCCGGGCTCTCGCTGGTGGCCGCCGTCATCGCGTACCTGGCCGGCATCGCCGCCACCCGGATCCTCGGCCCCCGGCTGTCGTCGTTCGTCGGGCTGACCGAGGTGCTCTTCGCGGTGCTGATCGCCTGGCTCTTCCTGAACGAGTTGCCCACGGGTTGGCAGCTCTTCGGCGGCACGTTGATCGTCGCCGGGGTCATGATGGTCCGACTCGACGAACTGCGCGGGACCCCGTCGGCGCCCGCGACCGCCGCACCCGAGCCCGAGCTCACGCTCGACGCTCGCTAGGTGTACTGACCCGTGAGGTTGGGGACGCGGCTGGCGGGTGGTAGGCCGTTGAGTGCGGTGTGTCCGCGGTGGTGATTGTAGGAGTGGATCCAGCCGGGGAGGGCTTGTCGGCGTTCGGTTTCGCTGGTGTAGGGCTGTGCGTAGGCCCATTCGTCGAGCAGGGTGCGGTTGAAGCGTTCGACTTTACCGTTGGTCTGGGGTCGGTAGGGCCGTGTGCGTTTGTGGGTGATTCCGTTGTGGGCGAGGGTGTCGCGCCAGAGGTGGGAGCGGTAGCAGGCGCCGTTGTCGGTCAGGACGCGTGTGACGGTGATGCCTGCGTCGGTGAAGAACGCTTGGGCGCGTTGCCAGAACGCTGCGGCGCTCTCGCGGGTCTCGTCGGGCAGGATTTCGGTGTAGGCGAGCCGGGAGTGATCGTCCACGGCGTTGTGTAGGTATTGGTAGCCGAGGTTTGGTCGGTTGGTCAGTTTGCGGGGGCGGGTCGCGTCGCGGTGTGCTGAACGGTTGCGGTTGCCATCGGCGCGGCCGTGGACGCGGTGGCCGCCGCCGTCCGGGATGTTGCCGAGTTTCTTGATGTCGACGTGGACCAGGTCGCCGGGGGCGGTGTGCTCGTAGCGGCGCACGTTGCGGCCGGTGGCCCGGTCCAGATGCGTCAACCGGGCCAGCCGGTAACGGGTCAGGACTCGGTGCACGGTGGCCGGGTTCAGCCCAAGCAGATAAGCGATTCGTGCGGGTCCCCACCGGCGCAGGATCCGGACTTTGATGATGCGTCGTTCCGTGCGCGTCGGGGTCCGTGTCGGGCTGTGATGCGGGCGCGAGGGCCGGTCAGCCATCCCGGCCACGCCCTCGACGCGATAACGGTCGGCCCACCGTTTCGCGGTGGTAGCGCTGACCTGGAACCGTTCCGCGGCCCGGCGCAGCGGCCACTCGTCGTCAACGACACAGCGAGCCAGCCGCAGCCGACCGGTCTCGGACAAGGGTGCATTACGGTGGGGCATGAGGGCCTCCGATGGTTCGGGGTAGGACGTCGCAATCCACACCGAACCCGAAGGCCCTCACCTATTTCAAGATCTCCCCGTCACCAACGTCCGTGGTCAGTACAGCTAGACGAGTAAGTCCTAACCCTGGTTAGTGGTCATAGGCGATCAGGGATCGGGTGATGGGTTGGCCGGTGTTGCGGTTGTGCCAGATGGCGGCGGTCAGGGCCAGGATGCGTTGGGCGATGCGGGCGCTGACGC
>NZ_JBEZEY010000010.1:235976-248288 GCF_040649135.1 Micromonospora sp. NPDC049047 | reverse complement strand
CTCTGTGAGTGCGGCGTCGACTACCCCTGCACCGATGTGCGCTTCGCCCTGCTGGTCAAGTCGAGTGCCGAGGCGAACGAATGAGGTCGGCGTACCCGGAAAGTAGCGGACGTGGTCGCGGTCCGGCGCGTCCTGCCTGGTCGTTCGGCGCGTCGGGTCCGGACCGCGACGTGTGGTAACACCGGTGGCGCACCATCGATGGTGTGGACATTGTGTTGGGGTGGCTACAGCCGGTATACGACCTGGTGAAGGCGGTCGATCCGCTCGCCGGCACCGGGGCGGCGTTGCTGGCGATTTCGGTGGCGGCGACCCGGCTGCTGCGCAAGTTGCGGCGCGGGGCGCCGGAGGAGCGCTACCGCCGTTGGTTCGTCGAGGAGTACCGGGTGTACAACCCGTACCTGGCGGCACCGGAGACGCTGAGGCTGGAGCGGACCCTGGTGCCGCTGTTCGTGACCGAGGAGGGACGCTCGGACCGGATCGCCGACGCCGGCCGGCGGATCGCCGACCGGCACCACCACGTCGTGCTGCTCGGCGACGCGGGGTCCGGCAAGACCACGATGCTCAAGGCGTTCGGGATCGCGGCGCTGGGCGGCGTCGACGGTCGAGGGGGCACCGGGCGGGGCCGGGAGGTGCCGTTCCTGGTGCCGGTGCGGTTGCTTCGCGGCATCGGACAGGCCGGCGCGCTCACCGACCACATCCTCGGGGTGCTGCGGTCACAGAAGGGGCTGGCGCTGACCAAGGAGGAAGCCCAGCAGTTCCTCGCGCAGACGTTGCAGCAGGAGCGTTGCGTCGTGTTGCTCGACGGGCTGGACGAGGTGACGCCGGCCGCGTACTCGGCCATCCGCGACGAGGTGTACCGGTTCCTCAGCGACCACACCCCGGAACTGCCGACCGCCAATGCCCGGATCGTGATCACCTGCCGACGGCTCACCTTCCTGCGGATCGCCGACGACTGGCAGTCGGAGCGGTTCGGCCCGCACCGCAGTTACGCGCTGGCCCCGCTGCGGGACACCGAGATACTCGCCTACCTGCGGGCCTTTCCCGATCGGTTCCCCGACCTCGACGGGCCGCAGCGGTTCATGGCGCAGCTACGGGTGTCGGGCACGCTGGGCCTGCACCGAAATCCGCTGGTCCTCTCGATGTCGATAGGCCTGTACGCGGGCCGGAAGTTCCCCGCCATCGCGCACTCGACGGCGCGACTGTACGACGAGATGATCGACGAGATGCTCGGCCGGCACAGCTTCCGGGCCGACGGGCTCACCACCGGGGTGAACGAGTTCGACCAGGCCGACAAACTACGGGTGCTGCGGGAGTTCGCACTGCGCGCGGCGCTCGGCCCGCAGGGATTCGGACCATTCGACAGGGCGGCGCTCGCCGACTTCGTGTCGGCCACCGGCGACCGGCTGCGGCAGAATCTGCACGGCCGTGCCGACGACTTCGTCGACGAGATCATCGACCGGTCCGGGCTGCTCAGCCCGGTCAGCGACGGGCAGTACGAGTTCGTGCACCGCTCGTTGCAGGAACATCTGGTCGCCTCCGAGCTGCTGCGCCAGAGCGACGAGGGTCTGCGGCTGCTGCGGGAACGGGCCATGGAGCGCGAGTGGCGTCGGGTGGTGCTCTTCTACACGGCCACCGCGGACCAGTCGGTCGTCACCGGCTTCATCGGGGAACTGGCCGAGATCGACCCCGTTCTGGCCTGCGCCTGCCTGGCGGGCGCGGACTGCCTCAACCCGATCGGGTTCGCCGTACTGGAGCGGATGGCCGAACCCCTGCGTGACCCGAGGCCCCCGGTGATGCTCTCCGCCCTGGCAGCCGTGCTGAGCGCCACCGCGTCGCCCCGGGCGGCGATCCGCGACGCCGCCCGCGACCAGGCCTTCACCTGGTTGACGAAGGTCGCCGGCGAGGCGGACGCCGCAGACGCGCTCGGCGGCACCCACGAGACGCTGCTCGACGTGATGACGATGCTCGTGGAACGGCTGGGTGAGAGTTCCGTCAGCCGCTCGATGGTGGTCCGGCTGGTGGGTGTCGTACCCGACGACCCGCGGTTCGTCGAACCGTTGTGGCGCTGCCTGCGCACCGCGGAGGGCGCACCCCCCGACGACCACTCGCTGGTGCCACTCGTCGACCGCCTGGTACGGCTCGCCACCGACCCGGCCTGCTTCGCGGCGTTGCAACGTCAACCGGCAGCGCACCCGCGATTCGCCACCGCCCTCCTGCGCCAGCAGGTGTATCCGTTCCGGCGCGGGCTGGACCGACAGTCCAACCTGGTGACGCTGCTGTGCTGGGCACAGGAGGTCGACCTGGACACGTCGGACGTCAACCGCTTCCTGACGGCCAAGGCCACCGACCCGGCCCGCTGGGCCAACCTCGAAGCGGACTGGCGTCGGCGGGGCGCCCTGGTGTTCGTTCCGGTGGTCCGGGCGCACCGGGTCGACCGCCACTCCGCCGAGCAGGCAACGGGCGGGTTGCTGAGCGTGCTCTCGGTGGCGGCGCTCGGCGCGGTCGGCTGGGATCTGACACGACCGGACGGCGCGCTGGGCTTGGCCGCCGGCATCACCACGGTCGTGCTGGCGGCGGTGGAGCTGGCGTTGGCGCTGACCATGCTCGGGTTACAGCCGCGGCTCGAGCTGCGGGGCCGGCGGGTGTGGCGACCCAACGAGTGGATCGACGCCTACGAGGACCCTCGCAGCCGGCACTGGCTGGTGTCCGACGCCGGCGAGGGCCCCGGCCTCACCGGGTGAGATAGGGCGCCACGTCGGCGGGCAGCCGGGGCGGCGTCCCGCCCAACTGCCGGTACATCACCGCCTTTCCGGTGGCCCGACCGTCGATGTCGGCCCGTTCGCCGAACGTCAGGGTGCCTGTCGCGCCGACGATCTCGTGCGCCAGCGCGAGGTTGCTGAACTGGGTCTGCACACCGTCGGCAGTGGGTATGTTGTCGCGCCCGACGGCCATCCGGATCGCCCGCACGGCGCTCGCGACGGCGTCGTGGTACATCACCGCGTACCCGTCGTCGAGCGAGTCCGCCGGATACTTCTCCTCGTCGCGGTAGACCTTGAGGAAGTCCGGGAAACCCGCGGGCGTGCCGGGTCGGTTCCTGATCCAGGCTGGCGCATCGGCCGAGGAGGCCCAGATGACCGAGACGTTCGCGGCGTCGAGCAGTGTCACCTGTTGCGGGGAGAGCTGGAAGCCGGTGGCACCGACCAGGATGGTCAGCGGTTCACTGCGACAGATCCGCTCCTTCAACGCCTCGGCGAAACTCGGAAAGTCGGCGACCCGACCGGCGAAGAACACCATCTGGAGTCGCTTGGCTTTGTTGCCGTCCTTCACCGCGCTGCACAGATTCCGCACGATGGGGTCGAAGACCCGCGGCATGGCCGGGTTGCCGACCGTGCCACCGGTGAAGGACTGGGCGGGGAATTTGACGTAATCCTTCAGCACACTGGTGAAGGCCGCCGTCAGCGTCCGCGGATAGGGGTCGTCGTTCCGGTCGTGCACGACGATTCCATTGCGGGGAAGCGTCTCGGGATTCTTGTCCAGCAGGTCCTGCAGTGCCATCGCGTAGTCGATGTTGCTCGGGGACACGCTGTGAAACGTCGGGAAATCCGCCGCGCTGAGGCTGGTCGCGGAGGTGACCGCGCCGACCATGGGGATGCCCCGCTTCGACAACGCCGCGGCCATCTTCTCGGTGCCCGTGAAGCTGGAGCCCAGACCCACGACGGCCACCACCGGATGCTCGGCGTTGCCGAGCGTCACGATCCGCTCCACTAGTGATTCGTCGAACGGCTGGCCGCTGCCCTGGTTGACGAGGAGCAGCTGCACGGCAGGGGCGTTCTTGTCGCCGAACGCCGCTGAGGTATTGGCCCGACGAAGTGCCACGTGCGCGCCCTGGAGGCTGAACCTGACCTGGTCGAGGGAGATCGCCGACGCGGCGGGTGCCGGCGCGACGCTCAGCGGCGTCAGCAGCACCATCCGGACGTACCGGGGTTGACCTTCGACCTCTCGATTCATGGCGAGGATCTTCCCGGCGACCTCTTGGATGGTGCCGTCGAGCGTGGAGACGTCGGTGACCGGGCCGAGGCACTCGCCGGTGTCGGCGGTGACCCCTGCCGCACAGCCGTCCGCGGCGGTCGCACTCGGGCGGGGGACGATCGGCTGCTCTGGCGGCTCGATGATTTTGTAGGCGAGGTAGCCGACCGGAACGAGCAGCGCGAGGGCGATCACCCCGGCGAGCATGAAGCGCAGTCGATTCGTTCCGGGTTCAGTTTTCGTTTCAGTCCGACGGAACACCGAACCACCTCCGTGAAATGCAATCTGCCCGGGGCGCAATTGCGGTCGGCCTGACGCGAATCACTCACGCATTCATTCATCGACGTGACGATCTGTCAGCAGACGGGACCCTATCCCACCATCGGCCACACCCGAGGAATTGTTGCGCCTCAGTCGTTTAGCTGACTCGACGCGAGGCTCGTCCAACAGAGACGCGTCCGGCCGCCAGAATCGCGGCGGACCCGGTCGCGGCGCGCGGTGGCGCTACCGGCGACTGCCGTGCGAGGTGATGACCGCACGCCACTCCGGCGCCCGGGCCGGGAGGCCCGGCACGAACACGCTGACCACCGGTTGCGCGGCGAAACGCAGACCGGATCCCAGGTCAGCAGTCATCAGCGCAGACCGCGCACCAGTAACAGATAGCCGCAGTAGGCCATCGGCACCAGCAGGAAACAGATCAGGAATCCCAGCGGCAGATAGCGCGGCGGGGTGCCGGCGACCATGGCCGGCCGCCCCCACCGGCCCAGCACCAGGTACCCGCCGAAGAACGCCACCGCCGGCAGCCCCGCGCAGATCCACGCGCCCAGGGTGAACCCGTCCACCAGGCCCACCCCGGAGGCGAGCACCAGGACCAGCATGACCAACCCGGCGGCAGCCCCGCAGCCGGCGTAGACGGCGACCGCCCGCGCCAGCGGTGACCACGTCGGCAGGAGCGCCGGCCGCTGGGCCAACAGCTCCGCCTGTTGCCCGTGCCGGTCGGCCTCGTCGGCCATCCGCCGGGCCAGCTCCAGCTCCACCACCGGGTCGACCGCCGCCGCCCGCTGCGCCGGCACCCCGGCGCCCGCCGGGCTCACCGCCGTCGGCAGCGCCAGCCGCGCCTCCCCCGGCACCTGGGGGTACGCCCCGACCCCCGCCCGCCCCGGCCCGCCGGCTGCGCCGTCGGATGCCCCGTCCCCCGGGCCGGGTGCGGCGGACTGGCTCGACCCATCAGCGGACGCCGAACCGAGGCCGGCAGCGGCGGACTGGCCCGATCCACCAGCGGACGCCGGCCCGAAGCCGGCAGCGGTGGCCGGGCCAGCGCCGCCAGCGGCGATCGGGCCGGAGCCGGTAGCAGTGGCCGGGTCGGAGTCGGCCGGTTGGCCAGGCCAGGTGGCAGCGTCGCCTGGACGCCCCGCGGTCGGGGACGGGCCGGCGGGCGGCTTGTCGACGCCGATCGCTCGGCCGAGCTGGTCGAGGCGCTGCCCCTGGGCGGTCAACCGCTGGTGCAGGTAGTCGACGGCGGCGTGCAGGTCCCGACGGCGCTCAGACTCGGCGGCGGCGTGCTGCTCCCCGGCCCGGTGCTGCGCGGCGAGCTGTCGGGCCAGCGCCGCGTACTCCTCGAAGGACACTGTCACCGCTCCCCGTCCGGCTCGTCTGCCTCGCCGGCGAACGGGACGATCAGCCGGATGCGCTGGTCGTGCCGGTCGATCAGCAGCGCCCGGTCGGTGCGGGGCGTGTAGGCCAGGTCGTGCGCGCCGAGGTGCAGGGCCAGTTCGCTCCCGGGCACGTTGAGCGCCACCAGGCAGGCGACGTCGTCGCGGTTCTGGGTGCCGCCCAGGTCGTCGGCGAGTCGGCGCAGCCCCCGCCACCAACCGAGCAGGTGCACCCCCTGCCCGGGGCCCTGGCGCAGCACGGTGCGCAGGTCGTCCAGGCCGGAGCGGAAGGTGCCCGGGTCGGTGGCCCCGAGGACCGGGGCGGCGGCGTCCATCCCGAACACCACAAGGTACTCCCGGCCGGCGGGCTCGGTGGCCAGCGTGGCGATGTGCTCGCGCAGCCCGGCCGCGTCGAGGCGGTGCACCGGGTGACCGGCCGCCCGGAGGACCGCCTCGGTGTCGTCGGCGACCGGGTGGGCGGCGGTGACCAGGGAGGCCACCTGGAATCGGACGTCGCCGGGGTGGTGCTGGCGGGCCAGGCTGAGCGTCGCGGCGCGCAGCACGTCCGCGCCGGCCGGTGCGGTGCCCACCACGGCGAGATGCCGGCCGGGGGTGGCGTCCATCAGGAACAGCGCTGTGGTGCCGTGCACGTCGACGGTCCGGCCGACCAGGGCCATCGGCCGCCGGCCGCCGGGGCGCAGTCCGGTGAAGGTGCTGTCGTCCTCGACCCGCGCGGCCTCGTACCCCTTGAAGACGGCAGGTGCCCGCGAACCCGCCGGCCGGGCCTGCCACAGGTCGTGGCGCAGCGCGGCCAGGTCCGCGCTGGCGGCGTGCGCGTCGGGGAAACGCAGCACCGTGTCGGCACCTACCGCACCGGCTGCGGTGTTGACCACCGCCGAGCCGATCGGCAGGGCCGCGGCGGCGGTGTTGAGCTGGTCGAGCACCCCGCCGCCGCCGGGCAGCGCCACCCGCAACGCGAACTGCCCGAAGATCGCCTCGGCCCGCCCGTAGAGGGCCTCGATGCCGGTCATGCTCTGGCTGGCCAGCACCAGGTGGATGCCGTACGAGCGGCCCTTGCGGGCCAACTCCTCAAGCAGGTCCACGGATTCCCGGGCCAGCGCGTCGTTGCCGGCGAGCAACACGTGGAACTCGTCGATCACCGCCACGATGCGCGGCAGGGGATTGTCCCGGGGCAGGTCGGCGAGTTTGGTGACGCCGTGCCGCTTCAACGCGGTGGCCCGGCGTTGCGCCTCCCGGCGCAGCTCGCGCAGGATCGCGAGACCGTACTCGCGGTCGGATTCGATGCCGACGGCACGGGCGTGCGGCAACCAGGACGGGTCCCGACTCGTGGGCACGAACTCGGTGAAGCTCACGCCCTCCTTGAAGTCGAGCAGGTAGAGCTGCAACTCGGCCGGAGAATACCGAGCGGCCAGGCCGTAGAGGACGTCGAGCAGGAAGACGGTCTTGCCGGCGCCGGTGCGCCCACCGACCAACCAGTGCGGGGTGGCGTCGTCGAAGGCGAGCGTCAGCGGGGTGTCGACGGCTGGCGCGTCGCCACCGGCCCGACCGATCACCGTACGCAGACCGTTGCCGGCGGACTCGGCCCAGCGCCGCTCGGGCAGCAGGTCGGTGAAGGGCAGCGCGTCGGAGCGGCGGGCGGCGGCGGCCAGATGGTCGGCGAGCCCGCGTACCGACGCCGACGGCGGATCACCGTCGAGCAGCACCGGGGCGGCGAGACCGGTGCCGTCGGCGCTGAACGGCATGCCCGGCGGGTCACCGACGTACGCGTACCCCGTGTCGAGCCGGACCGCTGTGGCGCCGCCCAGCGGCGTCGGGGTCTCGCCGGGCAGCCGGGACGGATGGCCGGCGAGCAGCACGCAGACGGCGGCGGCCGGGCCGGCATGGGTGAGCGCGGCGAGTCGGGCCAGCTCGCGCGGCGGTGGCGCGGCGGTGGCGACCACCACCAGCAGGTGCCGGGCGGCGGGCGGGGCGTGCTGCGCCGCGCGGGCGTGCCGCTCGGCGGCGTCCAGCAGTGCGGCCACCTCGGCCTCACCTGTCGCCGGCGGGCTCAGCACCCCGGCGTCGAGCAACGGGCGCAGCGGTCCGAAGGTGGCACCCACCGCGGCGGTGTCGATGCCGACGACCCGGACCTGACCGGGCGGTGCGGTGGCGACCAGCCGCAGCACCAGCGCCCGCAGCAGCCCGGCGACCCGCTGGTCCCGGATGTCGGCGTCCACCGCCAGGTGGTGGCCGCCGCCGAGCGGCACCAGCACCGGGAAGCCGCCGTCCGGGGTGGACGCGGCGCCGATCCGCACCGCTGCCGGCTCGTCGGTAAGTGGGGTGACGCCCGGCGCGGGCGTGGCCAGGGCACCGCCGAGGTGGGCGAGACGGGCCACCAGCTCAGCGGCACCGGTCGGCGCGACGGCCGGCGGCGCCACGCCCAGGGTGCCCCGGGCGGCGTCCAGGTGCGCTCGGGCCGCCCGGTGGGAGTTGACCGCCTGCCCGTACGCCGACGCGAGCCTGCCCAACCTCTGCCCCCAACGCCAACGGCCGTCTGGTCCCAGGAACCCTAACGGACATCCGTGGCAACCGGACAGTCCCGCGAGGACGTGTCACGCCGGACCGCACGTGGCCGGGGTGGACGCGTCGGCCACCCCGCAGCGGAACACCTCCACCGGTGCCGTCGCCACGTCGGGCACCTGCTCGACCCGCATCAGGGCCAGCCGCTTGTCGACCGGCTCACCCGAGTCGGGGGTGAACCGGATCAGCCCGGCCACCCCCGGGTAGCCCTGGCCCGCGTTTTGCCGCAGCACCTCGGCGTGCACCCCCACCGGGTTGACCGAGGTCGGCTCCCAGCGTTGCCGCGGATCGGCGTGGTGCAGCCGGGCGGCGAGGCTCTCCACCGCCCGGACCATCATCATCGCCGCGTCGTAGGCGAGGCTCACCCGTTCGCCGACCTGCCGCTCGGAGCCGGGTCGGCAGCGCGGCGGGTCGAGCAGGTCGTCGGCCTGGATCCAGGACAGGAAGCTCGCCCGTGCGTCGTCGGGCCGTTCCCGGGCCGATCGCAGCGCGGCGCAGGTGGCGAGCGCGGCCTTCGAGACGTACGTGACCGGCAGGTTGCCGGGCGCGGCGGCGCGCAGCCCGGGATTGGCCATGTAGCGGTTCGCCGAGTCGTCGGCGACCAGATGGTGGGGCGGGTTCGCGCCGCACTCGCGCAGCGCCCGCAGGAAACCGTCGAACTCCGACCACCGGCCCGCGTAGAAGAGCAGACCCGGGTAGCCGCACTCGTCAATCAACCGCTGGCCGGTGCTCCACTTGTCGAGGCGGGTGACCCGGGACCCGAACCGTTGCCGGAGCCCGTCGACGAGGGTGTTCACGTACAGGTCCTCGGTGAGCGAGCTGCCCTCGAGCGTGGTGTAGAAGACGTGCGCCTCGTTGACCTTCAACACCTGCTGGGCGTACGCGTCGACCATCTTCACCTGATCGGCGTTCGGCGCGGAGATCTGCAGGTAGAGGCGGGAGTTGGCGTCCATCTTGTCCGCCGACAGGGTGGGTGCCAGCACCGGCAGCCCGACCCGGTTCAGCTCGCGCAACGCGCGGGCCGTGCTGGTCCGGCTCTCCACCAGCCCGACCACCCCGAGCACCGTGGGGTCGTCCCGGGCCAACTCGGCGAGCATCGCCACCGCCCGGTCGGCGTAGCTCATCTGCCGGCCGCCGTTCGCCACCACGATCCGCAGCAGCGCCGCGCCGTCGGCACTGGCCGACTCCTTCAGCAGCGCGTACTGGGCGGTCGCCATCCCCTCCAGCTCCTCCCGCTCGGAGACGTACGACTCCTCGTCGGCGCGGGTCCGGTTACCTGTCAACGTGCCCGGGTAGACCAGGGTGAGGAAGGGCCGGCGTCGGTCGCTGCGCTGCCAGACCTCCTCGGCGGCCCGGTTCTGCGCGAAGATGCGCCGCTGGATGGTCCGCAGCCCGTCCTGGCCGGGGTCGTTGTTGAACACCTGCGCCGCGCTGTCGCTGTAGCCGATGCACTCACCGTTGCCGACCACCTCGACCGACACCCGGCCACCGGTGAGCGCGGGGTGGCAGCCCGGCCCCCACCGGCTGCCCGCCCACACCCCACCGGCGGCCAGCAGCACCAGGCAGAGCGCGCCCGGCAGGAAGCGCCGCGACCACCAGGGCGGGTCGGGTGCGGAGAACGGTCGCATTCCGCCCCGAGACGGTGGGCCGACGTCGGTGTCGTCGGGCCGCAGCGCGACCAGCCAGGCGGCCGGGCGGCGCAGCCGCCGCATCTCCGGCAGCGCCTCGGCCCACTCGTCGTACGCCTCGTCGGCCTCGGTCAGTGGGTGCGGTTCGGGCAGCTCCGGTGGGGGTTGCCCGCCGGAGACGACGATGAGCAGCGGGTCGTTGCGGCCGGTCTCGGTGCGGACGTCGCCGATCAGGCGGACCAGTTCACCACCGACGTTGCCGGGAGCGACGTGATCGACAAGCAGCGCCGGGTACGCGGTGCGCCGCCAGTCCGACGGGCGCCACGGCCGACGCCGGTACGCCTGCCGCAGGTCCTCCAGGAACGCGTGCAGCAGCAGTTTGTTCACCTGGTCGGGTTGCTCGCCGTCGCGCCACCCGGCGGTGAGGCGCTCGGCGAAACCGAGGAACGTGACCGACTGCCGGGGCGCGAGATACTGCTGGCGCATGAACCAGTTGTAGTGCCGCCCGAGCACCGGCACCCGGCCGGAGACGGCGGCCCGGAACACCACACTCGGCACGGCGCGGCGGACCAGCCAGAGCAGCACCTGCGAGGCGATGCCGACCGCGTCACCACCGGAGGGCAGCGCATCGGCGGTACGCGTCCCCTGCCGATCGCGCAGCCGGCGTACCAGACCGGCCCGGCTGTCGTCGGCGTCGGCGCCGAGACTGAGGCTCTGGTGCATCAGCCAGTCGGCGAGCGGGTAGTGCCGGAAGCGCAGCCGCGCGGCACCGAACGCCTCCAGGGAGAGCTGCCGGTGCAGTTCGCGTAGCAACGCCGGCACGTCCCCGGCGCCCGGTGGCGCAGCGGCGTCGAGCACGGCGTGCGGCACCCGCCGCCGGGGCCCCTGGCCGAGGAATCGGCGCAGTGCCACCATCAGATCCGAGCTGTCGGTGCGGACCAGCCAGAGCAGCGGCAGCCTCCGGTCGCCGCGGCGGGGCCGCCGCAGCAGCCGGGCCAGCAGCGCGAAGAACTCCAGCCCGCCGGCCGGCAACCGGTCCCGACCGGCGGGCGACTGTCGCTGGCCGACCAACTCCCGCCCGGACACCTCGGATCGCCGCACGAGTCACCTCCGATCCACACAGTGTGACCGCGCAAGGCAAAGCACACCAGGCCCGACAACCCTCCCCGCCCCGCCCCGGCCCTCCCCGCCCCGGTCGATCATGGAGTTGTGGTGCCTGATATTCCAGGCGAATGTGGACCTATTGCCCACCACTACTCCATGATCGACGCGGCCGGGGGGTGCGGTCAGACCGCGGGGGTTGGGGTTGCTTCGATGGCGCGGATGTGTCGGTAGGCGAACCAGAGCGGGGGGAACGCGCCGACCGCGAAGGACAGATCGATGAGCGTCCAGAACCAGGGGATGTCGCGGATCGGGCCGCAGATCAGCGCCAGGGGGACGATGCCCGCGCAGGCGATCATGCCGACCTGCACCACCCAGACGTTACGGACCGGGTCGCGCAGCGGCCCCCAGAACGCCACCGCCAGCACCAGGTGGGCGAAGGCCAGCCAGTCGGTGCCGTAGAGCAGGAACGGGTAGTCCGCGCCGGCCGTCACCAGCCCGGCGTGCACCCGCTCGATCCAGTCGACAAGGGCGGGCAGTTGGCCGGCGAGCGGGTCCAGTACGCGCAGCAGCCAGCGCACCTCGATCTCCAGCGGAAAAGCTGTGGCACCGCTCAGGAAGAGCCCGATCAGCACGATCCACAGCCACCGACGGGTCCGTCGTAGGCGCTCCTCGATGTTCATGATCGCAGCGTAACGATGATCTTCGTAGCGCCCTGTCCCTCACGCGGGCCGCGCGGGGTGAGCGCTGTCTCAGCGATCCGGTCCGGAGGATCCGCACCCAGACGTGGGCGGCTGCACCGGCCCTGCCGATGACACGAGGATCATGGACGATCCCCTGCACCGTCGGCAGGACCGGGTGTCAGCGGCCGGTCAGCCGACGGAGAGCCAGTCGGCCCAGGGTCCGTCCGGGGTGGCCTGCCACGTCGAATACAACGACCCGTTGCCACCCACCACGAACACCTGCAACCGGCCATCGGCATTACGACCCACCGCCAGATCGGCGCTCAGATCACTACCACCCCGACTCACCCACTCCGAGAACGGACCATTCGGGCTCTGCTGCCACTTGTGATACAGCTTCCCGTCACCACCGACGACGAACAACTCCATCCGA
Organism: Micromonospora sp. NPDC049047; assembly: GCF_040649135.1. Classification (NCBI taxonomy): domain Bacteria; kingdom Bacillati; phylum Actinomycetota; class Actinomycetes; order Micromonosporales; family Micromonosporaceae; genus Micromonospora; species Micromonospora sp. NPDC049047. Next base: position 236,185 of record NZ_JBEZEY010000010.1, on the reverse strand, counting down.
CCATCCGCCGCCACATCGACCACCGGACGCCGCAGCGCCGTACCACCCAAACTCACCCACGACGCCCACGCACCATTCGGCGCCGCCTGCCACGTCGAATACAACGACCCATTGCCACCCACCACGAACACCTGCAACCGGCCATCGGCATTACGACCCACCGCCAGATCGGCGCTCAGATCACTACCACCCCGACTCACCCACTCCGA
>NZ_JBEZEY010000010.1:76871-235880 GCF_040649135.1 Micromonospora sp. NPDC049047 | reverse complement strand
CCATTCGGGCTCTGCTGCCACTTGTGATACAGCTTCCCGTCACCACCGACGACGAACAACTCCATCCGACCATCCGCCGCCACATCGACCACCGGATGGCGCAGGGCCGTACCGCCCAAACTCACCCAGTCGCCGAAGCCGCCGTTCGGCTTCGTCTGCCACACGCTGTGCACGGCGCCGGCGCCACGTACCGCGAACGCCTGGAGCCGTCCATCGGCGTTCGCCCCCACAGCGAGCTGGTCCTCGACGCGGTCCTCACCCCAGGCGGCGAGGGCGAGCGTCGCACCATCCGAGGCCTGACCGTAATAGCGGTCCGGATAGCCGGAGATCTGCACCCGCTGACAGATCTCGCCGATCGGGGCGGTCAACCAGCCATTGTTCGGGTAGTTGCTCTTCATCGCGCTGAGGAATTTCCTGGTGGAGGAGACCGGGTCCAGGATCTCCGCCGGCGAACCCCAGCCCTGGCTGGGCCGCTGCTGGTAAAGGCCGAGACTGTCATCGGCGCCGTAGTCGAGATTGCGGATGCCGGTCTCCACGATTGTCGTGGTGATCGCGATGCTGGCCGCCCGCATCGGCAGATTCTGGGACTTGACCACCGAGACGATGACGCGAACGCAGGCCGCCCGCGTCGCATCGAGATAGCCGGCCAGCTTCCCGTTCAACAGCGGGTTCACTCGGGCGGCGAAGGCGACGTCGGCAGCGGTCGGGCTCGCGGCGGTGCAGTTGGGCACAACAGCGGCGTGCGCCGGGCTGGACAGCACGGAGGCGGAGCCGGCAAACGAAGCGACTGTCAACGCGGCCACGGCAAGGGCATAGCGCAGTTTCCTGCTCATAAGGACACTCCAGGGGCGAGGTTGAGGGCCGGGCTACCGGCCAGGACCGGCCGGTCGCCGCTGGGGGTACGGCGACCGGCCGGAGTTTGGAAAGGGGCGTCACCGGCTAGCTGAGGCTGGCCCAGTCACCCCAGGCACCGTTGGCAGACGTCTGCCACATCGAGTAGAGGGCGTTGTTGCCGCCGATCACGAACACCTGCAACCGACCGTCGCGATTCGAGCCGAGTACCAGGTCGCCGCTGAGGTCGCTGCCGCCACGGCTGAGCCAGTCCGACCACGGGCCGTTCGGGCTGGTCTGGAACTTGTGGTAGAGCTTGCCGTCACCGCCGACGGCGAACAGCTCCATCCGGCCGTCCGCCGACGAACCGACCACGGGTGTCTTCAGCTCGCTGCCGCCCATCTTCTGCCAGTCCGACCACGGCCCGTTCACGCTGCTCTGCCAGATCGAGTAGAGGGCGCCGTCACCGCCGATGACGAAGACCTGAGACCGACCATCAGCGTTGCGCCCGATCGTCAGCTCGTTGGTGAGGTTGGTTCCGCCGCGGCTGACCCAGTCCGACCACGGGCCGTTCGGGCTGGTCTGGAACTTGTGGTAGAGCTTGCCGTCACCGCCGATGGCGAACAGCTCCATCCGGCCGTCCGCCGACGAGCCGACGACCGGCGCCTGCAGGTCGCTGCCGCTGAGGCTCGCCCAGTCCGACCACAGACCGTTCAGGCTGGTCTGCCAGATCGAGTAGATGGCACCGTTTCCACCGACCACGAAGACCTGGAGACGACCGTCCGCGTTACGCCCGATGGACATCTCACTACTCAGGTCCGTGCCGCCCCGGCTGAGCCACCCGGACCACGATCCGTTGGGAGTCGTCTGCCACTTGTGGTAGAGCTTGCCGTCGCCGCCGATGGCGAACATCTCCAGCCGACCGTCGCTGGACGGTGCGACCACGGGGGCTCTCAGCTCGCTGCCCCCGAGACTGGTCCATGGGGCGAACGGACCGTTCACGCTGCTCTGCCAGGTGCTCTTCACCGCCCCGTCGCGCACGGCGAAGGCTTGCAGCCGGCCGTCCGCGTTGGGTGCCACGGCGAGCCGATCCACCGGCCGAACCGGCGTCGGGGCGCAGTTGGCGCTCTGCCGTTTGACGGTGTAGTTGGAGTTGTCATGGGTGATCCCCGACGGCACACCGTCGAACCACGACTCGGTCTTCGCACCATCGCGCAGCTGCTCGAAATGCAGGTGAGGCCCGCTGGAAGAGCCGGTGCTGCCGACCTTGCCGAGCTGCTGCCCCCTCGTCACGCGCTGCCCCACGGACACCATGGGTGGCTCCACCATGTGCAGGTAGAGGGTCTGCCAGCCGTCACCGTGGTCAATCTTGACGTAGTAGCCGCCGCCGGTCCCCATCGGCCCGCCGGGGTTGTCAGGGGTGCGGCCACCCAGGGTGCCGCTGATGCCGGACCGTTCCACCCGCCCCCCGTAGGCGGCCAGGATCGGACGACCCCAGTTGTTTCCGGCGGTCGACGTCATGTCGATGTCGTAGTCGTCATGGCCCACGTACGTGCTGAGGTTCCACGTCTCACCGCAGGTGACGGGTAGCTGGAACAACGGTCGAGGACCGGCCGCCTGAGCGCCGACGACACCCAGGCTGGCGCCGGTCAACACGACAACACCGATGGCCCCCGCCGCAGCGGCTCGCGCGGTGAATCCTCGTACGAGTTTCGTTAGCAACAGTGCTCCCTCGTGGATGTGGCGACGACGAGATCCGGTGCGTTTCGGCAGCCGGGTGCCATTTCTCCGCGCTGATCTCGCCAGCACCTCGCCGAACGCCGTGCCGGGTAGGTAAAAGGCCGTACCGCGTCGCCAGAACTGGCCGTTATCTGCGTCGCCCGCGAATCCTTGGAGGTACGCCGCTAACGACTGATAACCGCCCGCTGCGCTCGGTGTGGCCAATGAAGACGGTGCCAGATGGGCCAGGGAGAAAAGCTTGACGATTGCTTGACAGCAGGCAGCAGCGGCCGGGGCGGCACACCGATCCTTCGGTGGGCGCCCACGATCGACAGGGCTTAGGGGATCAGCAGACCGGAGAAAGCCAGCAATGCTGTGCTGGTCGTGCGCCACCCCAGCGGGTTCCCGGCCGTGCGAACGCACTGATGACGGGCGTGCGAACCCGATGGACACGCGCAGAAGGCGCGGTGAGCACCGTCGCCGAGTCGGTCTTCGTAGGCCATGCAGCCGCTCACCGACCGGCGGGCGTCCGGCGGCCGGTGGTCAGGCGAGAGGTCCCAAAGGGGTTCGCCCGACCACCGGCGGCCGGATCAGGAAACGGCCAGCGGCCGGGCGTCGGCGCGCACCGGGGCCGGCAGCGTGCCGACACCGCCCAGGTAGCCGTGGATGGCGGCGGCCACAGCCCGCCCCTCGGCGATGGCCCAGACGATCAGCGAGGCGCCCCGGTGCATGTCACCGGCCACGAACACCCCGTCCGCGTCGGTCTGCCAGTCGTCCCGGGCGTCGACAGCGCCCCGGGGATTGCGGGTCACGCCGAACTGGGCAAGCAACGGCTGCTGCTCGGTGCCCTCGAAGCCGATCGCCAACAGCACCAGATCGGCTGGCAACTCCCGCTCGGAGCCCGGCACCACGGTGACCACGCGCCGACCGTCGTGCTTCTCCACTGTCACCTCGGCGATCCGCACCGCCCGCACCTGTCCGGTGCCGTCGTCGACGAACTCCTGCACCGCCACGGCGAAGACCCGCTCGCCGCCCTCCTCGTGCGCCGGGTAGCTGCGCAGAATCCACGGCCACGTCGGCCACGGGTCCCGGGCCTCGTCGCGCTCGCTCGGCGGCTGCGGGTACAGGTCGAGCTGGTGCACGCCAGCGGCTCCCTGCCGATGCGCCACACCGAGACAGTCGGCAGCGGTGTCACCGCCACCGATGATCACCACGTGCTTGCCGGCCGCGTCGATCGGGGTGCCGTCCGGCAGCACCGCGCGGGCCGCCCGGCCCTCGCCGGTGACCGCCACGCCAGGCCCGCCGCCGGCCGCCGTGGCGACCGCGCGATTCGCCGCGACCAGGTGCGCCATCGCCTGGTGTACGCCCCGAAGCGCCCGCCCCGGAGTGTCCGGAGTGTCCCGCCCCTGCAACGCGCCGCAGGCCAACAGCACCGCGTCGTGTTCGGCGCGCAGCTGCTCGGCGGTGACGTCCACCCCGACGTTCACCCCGGTGCGGAAGCGCACCCCCTCGGCGGTGAGCTGGGCCAGCCGGGCGTCGATGTGCCGCTTCTCCAACTTGAAGTCGGGGATGCCGTACCGGAGCAGGCCACCGATCGCGTCGTCGCGCTCGTACACAGTGACCGCGTGACCGGCGCGGGCCAGTTGCTGGGCGGCGGCCAGGCCGGCGGGCCCCGAGCCGACGACGGCGACCGAGCGGCCGGACGGTGCCGGCACCGGGCGCGGCGGGAACCCGCGCGCCGCAGCGGCGTCGGCGATCTCCACCTCGACCTGTTTGATGGTCACCGGCTGGCCGCCGGCGATGCCGAGGACGCAGGCCGCCTCACAGGGCGCCGGGCAGAGCCGGCCGGTGAACTCCGGGAAGTTGTTGGTGGCGTGCAGCGATTCCACAGCGGCGTCCCAGTTGCCGGTGCGGACCAGGTCGTTCCAGTCCGGGATGCGGTTGCCCAGCGGGCAGCCGTCGTGGCAGAACGGAATGCCGCAGTCCATGCAGCGGGTGGCCTGCTCACGGATGAGTTCCTCGCCGGCCGGCGGGTACACCTCCCGCCAGTCGCTGATCCGCACCGGCACCGGGCGGCGGGCCGGCAGCCGCCGGTCGTAGCGCAGGAAACCGTTCGGGTCAGGCACGTGCCACCTCCTGGGCCGCCACCCGCGGGGCGGGCGGCACCGGCGCGGCGGACGGCACGCTGAGCGCGCTCATCACCGCGTCATCGACGTCGCGGCCGGCAGCTTCGGCGGCCTTCATGATCTCCAGCACCCGGCGGTAGTCGCGGGGCACCACCGCGGTGAACTCGGCCACCGCCTCCGGCCAACGCTTGAGCAGCTCCTCGGCGACCGCCGACCCGGTCTCGGCCACGTGCCGCTGGACCAACTCGTGCAGCAGCGCCTGCTCCTGCTCGCCCAGCGGCGCCAGGTCGACAAGCTCCGCGTTCACCCGGGCACGGTCCAGGTGGTGCACGAACGCGGTGCCGCCGGACATGCCGGCCGCGAAGTTACGGCCGGTCGCGCCGAGCACCACCACCGTGCCGCCGGTCATGTACTCGCAACCGTGGTCACCGACGCCCTCGACCACGGCGACCGCGCCGGAGTTGCGCACCGCGAACCGCTCCCCCACCCGACCGCGCAGGAAGACCTCACCCGCGGTCGCCCCGTACAGGATGGTGTTGCCGGCGATGATCTGGTCCTCGGCCCGCTGACCCGGCGCGGCGTCCGGGTCCAGGAACGGCGCGGCGGCGTCCGGACGGACGATGATCCGCCCGCCGGAGAGGCCCTTGGCCACGTAGTCGTTGGCGTCGCCGTGCAGCCGCAGGGTCACCCCGCGCGGCAGGAACGCGCCGAACGACTGCCCGGCAGTGCCGTGCAACACGAACTCGATGGTGTCCTCGGGCAGACCGGCACCGCCGAAACGACGGGTCACCTCGCCGCCGAGCATCGCGCCGACGCTGCGGTGCTCGTTGCGCACCGCCACCTCGACCCGCACCGGGGACCCCTCCGTCAGTGCCGGACGGGCCAGTGCGATCAGCTCGTTGTCGAGCGCCTGCTCCAGGCCGTGATCCTGGGCGCGTACCCCGCGTCGGGCCGCGCCGGCGGGCAACTCCGGCAGGTGCAGGACCGGCGCGAGGTCCAACCCGTGCGCCTTCCAGTGCGTCACCGCCGATGCCACGTCGAGCACCTCGGACTGCCCGATCGCCTCCTCGATCGACCGGAAGCCCAGCTCGGCAAGGTAGCCCCGGACCTCCTCGGCGAGGAACAGGAAGAAGTTCTCCACGAACTCCGGGGTGCCGGTGAAGCGCTCCCGCAGCACCGGGTTCTGGGTGGCGATGCCGACCGGGCAGGTGTCCAGGTGGCAGACCCGCATCATCACGCAACCGGCGACGATCAGCGGGGCGGTCGCGAAGCCGAACTCCTCCGCGCCGAGCAGCGCCGCGATCAGCACGTCCCGGCCGGTCTTGAGCTGACCGTCGACCTGCACGGTGACCCGGTCGCGCAGCTTGTTGAGCAGCAGCGTCTGCTGCGCCTCGGCCAGCCCCAGTTCCCACGGGGTGCCGGCGTGCTTGAGCGAGTTCATCGGGGACGCGCCCGTGCCGCCGTCGTGGCCGGAGATCAGGATGACGTCCGCCTTGAGCTTCGCCACCCCGGCGGCGACGGTGCCGACGCCGACCTCGCTGACCAGCTTGACGTGCACCCGGGCGGCCGGGTTGACGCACTTCAGGTCGTGTACGAGTTGGGCGAGGTCCTCGATGGAGTAGATGTCGTGGTGCGGCGGCGGGGAGATCAGACCGACACCGGGCGTGGCGTGCCGGGTCCGGGCGATCCACGGCCAGACCTTGTTGCCGGGCAGCTGACCGCCCTCGCCGGGCTTGGCGCCCTGGGCCATCTTGATCTGGAGGTCGTCGGCGTTCACCAGGTATTCGCTCGTCACACCGAACCGACCGCTGGCGATCTGCTTCACCGCCGAGCGCCGGGCCGGGTCGTGCAGCCGGTCGACGTCCTCGCCACCCTCACCGGTGTTCGACTTGCCGCCGAGGCGGTTCATGGCGATGGCGAGCGTCTCGTGCGCCTCCGCCGAGATCGACCCGTACGACATGGCGCCGGTGGCGAAGCGCTTGACGATCTCGGTGGCCGGCTCGACCTCGTCGATCGGCACCGCCGGGCGCAGCCCGGTACGCAGGGTGAACAACCCCCGCAGCGAGCCGGCCTGCGCCGCGAGCGCGTCGACAGTGGCCGTGTACTTCCGGAAGACGTCGTACTGCCGGCTGCGGGTGGCGTGTTGCAGCAGGAAGACCGTCTCCGGGTTGAACAGGTGCAGCTCACCCTCGCGACGCCACTGGTACTCGCCACCGACCTCCAACCGGTCGGAGTTGGCGGTGCCCGCCGGGGGCCAGGCCAGCGCGTGCCGGGCGGCCACCTCGGTGTGCACGCCCGCGAGGCCCACCCCGCCGATGCGGCTGGGGGTGCCCCGGAAGTAGCGCTCGACCAGTCGGGTGTCCAGGCCGACCGCCTCGAAGACCTGCGCCCCGCAGTACGACGAGACAGTCGAGATGCCCATCTTCGACATGATCTTCAGGACGCCCTTGCCGAGCGCCTTGGCGTAGTTGCGCACCGCGGCGGCGGGCTCCACGCCGGCGAGCGCGCCAGTGGAGATCATGTCCTCGAGCGACTCGAACGCCAGGTACGGGTTGACCGCCGCCGCGCCGTAGCCGATCAGCACCGCCGCGTGGTGCACCTCCCGGCAGTCGCCGGACTCCACGATCAGCGCCGCCTGGGTGCGGGTCTGCTCCCGCACCAGGTGCTGGTGCACGGCGGCGGTGAGCAGCAGCGACGGGATCGGCGCCAGGTCGGCGTTGGAGTCCCGGTCGGAGAGCACCAGGATGCGGACGCCGTCCTCGATGGCCTCGGAGACGTGCCGGCAGATCTCGGTCAGCCGGGCCTTGATCCCGGCCGCGCCCTCCCGGATGCGGTACAGGCCGGACACCCGGACCGCCTTGAAGCCGGGCAGGTCGCCGTCCTCGTCAATGGAGAGGATCTTGGCCAGCTCGTCGTTGTCGATCACCGGGTGCGGCAGCACGATCTGCCGGCAGCTCGCCGCGCCCGGGTCGAGCAGGTTGCCCTCCGGCCCGATCGTCGACGCCAGGCTGGTCACCAACTCCTCTCGGATGGCGTCCAGCGGCGGGTTGGTGACCTGGGCGAAAAGCTGGTGGAAGTAGTCGTAGAGCAGCCGCGGCCGGGTGGACAGTGGCGAGATCGGGGTGTCCGTGCCCATCGAGCCCAGCGGCTCGGCGCCGGTGCGGGCCATCGGCGCGAGCAGGATCTTCAGCTCCTCCTGGGTGTAGCCGAAGGTCTGCTGCCGGCGGCGCACCGAGTCGTGGGTGTAGACGGTGTGCTCGCGGGCCGGCAGGTCACCCAGCTCGATCAGCCCGGCGTGCAGCCAATCGCCGTACGGCTGGGCGGCGGCCAACTCGGACTTGATCTCCTCGTCGTGCACGATCCGGCCGGCCACGGTGTCGACCAGGAACATCTTGCCCGGCTGGAGCCGCCCCTTGGCGACCACGTGCGCCGGGTCGAGGTCGAGCACGCCCGCCTCGGAGCCGAGCACCACGAGCCCGTCGTCGGTCTGCCACCAACGCCCCGGGCGCAACCCGTTGCGGTCAAGCACCGCGCCGACGATCTCGCCGTCGGTGAAGGCCACCGACGCCGGCCCGTCCCACGGCTCCATCAGGCTGGCGTGGAACCGGTAGAAGGCACGCTTGGCCGGCTCCATCCCCGGGTCGTTCTCCCAGGCCTCCGGGATCATCATGAGCACCGCGTGCGGCAGGCTCCGGCCGGCCAGGTGCAGCAACTCCAGGACCTCGTCGAAGTTCGCCGAGTCGGAGGCGGCGGGGGTGCAGATCGGGAAGACCCGCCGGATGTTGCCCGGAACGTTCGGCGAACGCAGCAGCGCCTCGCGGGCCTGCATCCAGTTGCGGTTGCCCCGGATCGTGTTGATCTCGCCGTTGTGGGCGATGAAGCGGTACGGGTGCGCCAGCGGCCAGGACGGGAAGGTGTTTGTCGAGAAGCGGGAGTGCACGAGCGCGATCGCGCTCTCCACCCGCTCGTCGCGCAGGTCCGGGTAGAAGGCCGGCAACTGGTCGGGGGTGAGCATCCCCTTGTAGACGATCGTCCGGCTGGACAGCGACGGGAAGTACGCCGGCACGCCCCGCTCGGCGGTCTCCCGCTCGGCCTGCTTGCGCAGACAGAACGCCACCCGGTCCAGCTCGATGCCGCTCAGCGCGTCGCCGGCCGGGCCGGCGGGTGAACCGGTGAGCCGGCGCGCGGCCACGAAGACCTGCCGGACCCGGGGCATCGCCGCCAGGGCGGTCTCGCCGAGCCCGTCCGGGGCGATCGGCACGTCCCGCCAGCCGAGCACCTCGGCACCCTCGACGAGGGCGTACTTCTCGACCACCTGCCGGGCACGGGCCTCGCCAGCGTCGTCGTCGGGGAGGAACACCAGCCCGGTGGCGTACTCGCCGGCCGGGGGGAGCGCCACGTCGGCAGCAGCGCGCAGGAACGCGTCCGGCACCTGGATCATGATGCCCGCGCCGTCGCCGGTGTTGGGCTCCGCGCCCCGGGCACCCCGGTGGTCCAGGCGGCAGAGCGCGCCGAGCCCGTTGGCGACAACCGAGTGGGAGCGGCGGCCGTGCAGGTCCGCCACGAAGGCAACCCCGCAGGCGTCGTGTTCCCGCGCGGGGTCGTAGAGGCCCTGGGCGGACGGGCCGGCACCGGGCATCGGGGACGCCTGCGGGCTGTGCGGGGTGTGCGGCTGTGTCGTTTCCGCGTACGGCTGAGCCACCGGGCCTCCTGTCGTCACTCAGGTTGATCATGGTGGGGACGACGTCGGCCCGTGGGTCTATTGAGTCTACGTTAGGGCCAGGCTCGCACTGCCACCTGAGATTGATCACACCGTCCACTGGCTGGGACGTGTAGTCTCGCGCGGTGGATCCGCTACACAAGGACGTCTTCGACCGGTTGGAACACTTCTACGACGCGGTGCCCCGCGACGTCGCCGCTGCCGAGGACCACGGCGCGTTTGTGCTGTTCGTGCGCGAGGGTGCCGGTTGGCCGTTCTACGCCCGCCCCCGGATCGGTGCCACCGAGCCGCCGTCCCTGGCCGACGTGACCTCGGTACGCGAGCGGCAGCGCAAGCTGGGCCTGCCGGAGGCCTTCGAGTGGGTGCACGAGACCACCCCCGAGCTGCTGGCGGTGGCCCGCTCGGCGGGGCTGCACGTGCTGGAGGCACCGCTGATGGTGCTCGACCCGGCAGCGCTGCCCGACCCGGCGACCCTGTCCGACGTGGCGGTACGGGTGCTGGCACCGGACTCGCCCGACTTCGCCGCCGCCGTCGCGGCCCGACGCGCTGTCGCAGCGGTGTCGTTCGCCGCCGCCGGCACCGCGCCCGGTGACGCCGGCCCGGCCGAGCGGGACGCCGCCGTCACCGAACTGGAGTTGGCCGCGCTCGACGAGGAGCGGGCCCGGATCGCCGACGGCCGACGGATCTCCGCGCTCGCCGGGACACCTACCGACGGCGCGCTGGCCAGCGGCATGGCCATGCGGGTGGGCGACGTCGCGGAGATCGCCGGCGTGGCGACGCTGCCGACCGCCCGGCGGCGAGGGCTGGGCGCCGCGCTCACCGCCACCCTCGCCCGGGAGTTGCACGAGGCCGGCACCGACCTGATCTTTCTCTCCGCGGGCAGCGAGGACATCGCCCGGGTCTACCTGCGGGTCGGCTTCCGCCGCATCGGCACCGCCTGCATCGCCGAACCCGCCGCGCTCATCGCCTGATCGCTCCGGCGCCGCCGCCCCCGCCTGCGTCGATCATGGAGTCGTGGTGCCGGGTTAGGACGGGTTTGTCACGCTTCGACTACCACCACAACTCCATGATCGACGTAGCGGACGAGGGGGCTGGGTCAGGTGGGGGGGCGCCACTGGGCGGCGGAGGCGGCGGCACTGGACAGCAGCCGGGTGTTGATCGTGCCGAGGGCGGCGTCCCGGGCGCGCAACGCCAACCGGCCCCGGGCCTGGAGCACCGCCGACATCCGCCGGGTCTGCCGGACCACTGTCGTGGCCCGGGGGCGACGCACCCGGTCGTACGCCTGCACGGCGTCGGGCAGTCGCGCCTCGCGCAGCAGTGAGGCGAGCGTGGCGGCGTCCTCGAACGCCAGGCAGGCGCCCTGCCCCAGGTGCGGTGGCATGGCGTGCGCCGCGTCGCCGAGCAGCACCACGCCGCCCGGCCCGACCGGGAAGCCGTACGCACGGGGCAACGGACGCAGTTCGCGGACCTCCTGCTGGACCAGGTCGGCCGGGTCGGTGGCATCGAGCAGCGCGCCGATCGGGGCGGGCCAGCCCGCGTACCAACGGCGCAGCAGGGCGAGTTGGGTCTCCGGTGGTTCCGGGCGCGGGGCGCCGGCGGCGGTGGCCACCCAGTAGATCCCGCCCCGGCTGGACCCACCCGAGGAGCCGCGATCACCCAACGACGCGGCCACGAACCGGTAGCCGGCACCGAGGATCTCCCCGGCCAGCGGTTGGTCGTCGGGCAGCCGCGGTGCCTGGTACCAGGGAATGACGGCCCGCCAGGCGGCGCACCCGGAGCTGACCACCCGGGACTCGGGGGCGAGTTGGCGGCGGATGCCGCTGTCCGTGCCGTCGGCGGCGACCACCAGGTCGGCCTCGATGGTGTGCCGTCCGTCGCTGACCGCCGGCCGTTCCCCCGGCTCGACCCGGACGTGCCGCACGGTCACGCCGGTACGCAGCTCCACCCGCTCACCGAGGCCCGCGATGAGGGCGTCGTGCAGGTCCTCGCGGTGCACCACCACCGGCATCCGGTCGGCCGGGATGGGCCGGGGCTGCACCAGCCAGTGCCCGTCCGGGCGACGGACCCCACCGTCGGCCAGCGGGGTGGCGATGGCGGCCAGTCCCGCACCGAGGCCGAGCGCCTGCAACGCGCGGACGCCGTTGGGCCAGAGCACCACGGCGGTCGGCTCGGGGCGAATCCGTTCGGCGCGTTCCAACACGGTGACCCGCCAGCCGGAGCGGGCCAGCGCGCCGGCCACCGCGAGGCCACCGACCCCCGCGCCGACCACCACCGCGCTTCGCATGGGTGCCGCCCCCGCTCAGCTGTCCCGGTCGGCGGGCCGTACGCCCGCGGCGTCGGCCCGGTCGGCACGGGGAGCCGACGGGTCGTCCGTCGACTCGTCGTCGCTCGGCTCGTCGTCGCTCGGCTCGTCGGCACCGGGTGCCGCATCACCGAGTGGCTCGTCGCCCGGCCGGGAGTCCTGGTCGGTGGCCGGCTCCGGCGGGATGACGCCGGTGTCCTGCCAGGCGGCGTACTGCTGCTCGTTCACCACCCGGTACCCCTCCGGCGCGGCGGTCCGGGCCGGGGTCTCCCGCTCCGAGAGGTCGACCTGGGACAGGTCGGAGGCGGGAGGCGGGGTCGGCGTCGCCGCCGCGCCGAGCGGGATCAGGTAGTCCCGCGGGCCGCGCACCCGGACGAAGTAGATCAACGCGCCGAGGAAGACCAGGGCGGCGGTCCAGACGTTGAGCCGGACGCCCAGAATCTGGTTGGCCTCGTCGGTGCGCATCAGCTCGATCCAGAACCGGCCGGCGGTGTAGCCCATCACGTAGAGCGCGAACGCGCGGCCACGCCCCAGCTTCAGCCGGCGGTCCAGGATGAGGACCAGGGCGACGACGCCGAGGTTCCACAACGCCTCGTAGAGGAAGGTCGGCTGGTAGAGGCCGGGTTCGAGGATCGGCTGCCCGGCGTCGTCACGCAGCGAGTGCCCCGGGTTGTCCGGGTCCATCCGGTGGATCTGCAGGCCCCACGGCAGGTCGGTCCGGCCACCGAACAGCTCGTTGTTGAACCAGTTGCCGAGCCGGCCGACCGCCTGGGCCAGCGGCAGCCCAGGAGCCAGCGCGTCGGCCACCACGCCGAACGGGATGCCGAGCTGCCGGGCGGCGATCCACGCACCGATTGCGCCACCGGCGACGGCACCCCAGATGCCGAGACCGCCCTCCCAGATGGCGAACGCCTTCATCGGCTCACCACCGGCGCCGAAATATTTCTCCGGCGAGGTGATGACGTGGTAGATCCGGGCGCCGATGATGCCGGCCGGCACCGCCCAGACGGCGATGTCGAGCACCGCGCCGGGCGCGACGCCGCGCTGCCGCAGCCGGCGCTCGGTCACCCAGCAGGCAAGCACGATGCCAGCGATGATGCAGAGCGCGTAGGCCCGGATCGGCACCGGCCCCAGCTGCCAGACCGCGGTGCTGGGACTGGGCAGGGCCGCCTGGGGGGACAGCGAGGCGAGGGTCACGGGTGCACACGCTACCGCTGCACACCCTCGTAGCGGCACCCCGGGCACGGCAGCGCGCACTTCGGTGACTTCTGGTTTGCGCCACCGTAGGCTCTTTGTCCATGAGCGCGCTCACCTGGGCGGTCGCCGCGGTCGTCAACGACGACGCCGGCCGGGTGCTGCTCTGCCGGCAGGGCCGGGGTGAGCGCCGCCACGCGCTACCCGGCGGGCGGCTACGCCCGGCCGAGAGCCCGGCGCAGGCGGCCCTGCGGGACATCCGCACGGAGACCGGCTGGGAGATCGAGCTGGTCGACCTGGTCGGCGTCTACCACCTGACCGGCCCCGGCGGGCAGCCGTCGCCCGGACGCGCCGGGCCACTGCCGAACGTCCTCGTGCACGTCTTCCGGGCCCGCGCCGCCGGCCCACCGGCGGCCGACCCGCTGCCGGGCTGCCGGTTGTCCTGGCACTCCCCCGACGCGCTGCCGGAGGCCGTCACCCCGCTCACCCTGGCCGCCGTCACGCACGCTCGCGCCGGCCGCTCCGGCGTACTGCACGCCGTCCCCTGGACGCCCGACGCCGTCGACGCCCCGCCGCCACCAGCCGCTCGCGTGGCCGAGGAGTGTGGGCGGGCGAGTGACCCGGCCGCACCGCCGGGGACCGGCCCGGACGCACGGCCGGGGACCGGCCCGGACGCACGGCCGGGGACCGGCCCGGACGCACCGCCGGGGATCGGCCAGGACGCACGGCCGGGCGTGGGGCAGCCACCGGGACAACGCGGCGAGCCCGCGGACCCGTCCCTACGGCCCTGAGAACCAGGGGCGAGCACCAGAGATCCGCCGCGTGGGCCTCACCGGATGACCGGTATACCGGTTACGAGGCACACGTACCCCGTGGCCCACACGGCTTACCGGCGGCGGACCGGGCCCGGGGCTCAGCGGGCCGGGTTGCGGACGCCCTCGGCAAGCTCGGTGCTGAGGGCCCGCAGGGCAGTCAGCCCCTCCGCCTCGGTGGGCGCGTCGAGGAGACACCGGATCAGCGCGCTGCCGACGATCACCCCGTCGGCGTAGCCGGCGACGGTGCCGGCCTGCGCACCGGTGCCCACGCCGAGACCGACACCCACCGGCAGGTCGGTGACCTCCCGGACCCGGGAGACAAGCGTCGGTGCGGCGTCCGAGGTACGCGCCCGCGCCCCGGTGACACCCATCACCGCTGTGGCGTAGACGAAACCACGACAGTGCTGCACGGTCATCGCCAGCCGCGCGTCGGTGGACGACGGGGAGACCAGGAACGTGCGGTCCAGTCCGTGTGCGTCGGAGGCGGCCAGCCACTCCGCCGCCTCGTCGGGAATCAGGTCCGGGGTGATCAGGCCGGTGCCACCGGCGGCGGCGAGGTCACGGGCGAACACGTCCACGCCGTACCGCTCGACCGGGTTCCAGTAGGTCATGGTGACCACCGGCGCGCCGGTGGCGGCCACCGCCTCGATGATGCGCAGAGTGTCCCTGGTGCGGACGCCGCCGGCCAGCGCGATGTCGCTTGCCTTCTGGATCACCGGCCCGTCCATCACCGGGTCGGAGTAGGGGATCTCCACCTCGATGACGTCGACGCCGGCCTCGACCATGGCGGTCATCGCGGCGATGCTGCCGTCGACGGTCGGGAACCCGGCCGGCATGCAGCCGATCAGCAGGGCCCGTCCGTCGGCGCGGGCCTTGTCGAAGGCCACCCCGATCCGGCTCATCTCACCGCTCCTTGTCGAGGATGCCGAAGTAGTCGCCGGCGGTGTGCACGTCCTTGTCGCCCCGACCGGAGAGGTTGACCACGATGGTGGGCTCCCGACCCAGTTCGGCGGCGAGCTTCGGGGCCAGCGTGACGGTGCCGGCGAGCGCGTGTGAGCTCTCGATCGCCGGGATGATCCCCTCGGTGCGGCAGAGCAGCTCGAACGCTGCCATCGCCTCGTCGTCGGTGACCGGCAGGTAACTCGCCCGGCCGGTGTCGTGCAGCCAGGCATGCTCGGGCCCGACGCCCGGGTAGTCCAGACCGGCGGAGATCGAGTGCGACTCCAGCGTCTGCCCGTCGGCGTCCTGCAACACGTAGGTGCGGGTGCCGTGCAGGACCCCGGCCGACCCACCGGTGATGCTCGCCGCGTGCCGACCGGTGGTCACCCCGTCACCACCGGCTTCGAATCCGTACAGCCGCACGTCGTCGTCGCCGACGAACGCGTGGAAGATGCCCAGCGCGTTGGAGCCACCGCCGACGCACGCGGTGACCGCGTCCGGCAGCGCCCCGGTCAGGTCGAGGCACTGCTGACGGGCCTCGTCACCGATGCCCCGGACGAAGTCGCGGACCATCGCCGGGAACGGGTGCGGGCCGGCGGCGGTGCCGATCAGGTAGTGCGTCTCGTCGACGTTCGCCACCCAGTCGCGCATCGCCTCGTTCATCGCGTCCTTGAGGGTGCGCGAGCCGGTGGTCACCGGCACGACGGTGGCCCCGAGCATCCGCATCCGGGCCACGTTGAGCGCCTGCCGCTCGGTGTCGACCTGGCCCATGTAGACCACGCACTCCAGGTCGAACAGGGCGGCGGCGGTCGCGGTGGCCACGCCGTGCTGGCCGGCGCCGGTCTCGGCGATCACCCGGGTCTTGCCCATCCGCTTGGTGAGCAGCGCCTGGCCGAGCACGTTGCGCACCTTGTGCGCACCTGTGTGGTTGAGGTCCTCGCGCTTGAGCAGCACCCGTGCCCCGAGCTTCGCGGAGAACCGCCGGGCCTCGTAGAGCAGCGACGGCGTACCCGCGTAGTCCCGCAGCAGCGCGCCGAACTCCGCCTGGAAGGACTCGTCCGCCATCGCCGTGCGCCACGCCCCGTCGAGCTCGTCGAGCGCGGCCACCAGGGCCTCGGGAACGAACCGACCGCCGAAACGGCCGAAGTGGCCGGCGGAGTCGGGCTGCGGGCCGGCCACCGGGGCCAGCGCGTCGGCGCTCATCGGAAATCCTCTCGGTGGGAACGTCCGGTGCGAGGTCAGCGCACCGGACGGGGCGTGGCCGGGTGGTTACCCGCGTTGACCAACTCGGCGACCGCCTCGCGAGGGCTCTTCTGGGTGACCAGGCCCTCGCCCACGAGGACCGCGTCAGCACCCGCGGAGGCGTACCGGATCAGGTCGTGCGGACCACGCACGCCGGACTCGGCGATCTTGACGACGCTGCTGGGCAGGCCGGGCGCGATCCGCTCGAACACCGACCGGTCGACCTCAAGGGTACGCAGGTCACGGGCGTTGACCCCGATCACCTGAGCGCCCGCCTCCAGCGCGCGGTCGGCCTCTTCCTCGTCGTGCACCTCGACCAGCGCGGTCATGCCCAACGACTCGATCCGCTCCAGCAGGCCCATCAGCACGTTCTGCTCAAGGGCGGCGACGATCAGCAGCACCAGATCGGCGCCGTGCGCGCGTGCCTCGTGCACCTGGTAACTGGAGACCACGAAGTCTTTACGCAGCACCGGCACACTCACCGCGGCCCGCACGGCGGCCAGGTCGTCGAGCGAGCCACCGAACCAGCGCCCCTCGGTCAGCACACTGATCACCCGCGCCCCACCGGCCGCGTAGTCGACAGCCAGGTCGGCCGGATCGGCTATCTCGGCCAGCCGCCCCTTGGACGGCGACGAGCGCTTCACCTCGGCGATCACGGCCACGCCCGGTTTACGCAACGCCGCGTACGCGTCCAGCGGCGGCGGCGCCGCCGCCGCCAGTGCACGGATCCGCTCCAGCGGAACCTGCTCCTGGCGTCGGGCGACGTCCTCACGCACGCCAGCCAGAATCTCGTCGAGCACGCTTACGGACGCTGCCTGACCGGCATCGTCCCCCTCCGCGTGCGCATGCTCAGCAGTCACCAACGGACTCCCCTCTCCGGGCGTCATGGGCCGATGCTAGGGGCAGCCGACCGACACCGAATGCCGGGGGTATGGCGCTGCTCACGAAAAGGGCTGCGGCATAATGGCCGACTTGCCGTGAACGGTGTGTCACGCAGCGCCACCTCCCGTATCGACAATCGTCACCCGGTATGGAGCCTGACGGCCCGCGGTCAGCAGGTGCCGTTGCATCGATCATGCCACCAGTTCCGGACCGGCGCCCGACGACAACGGCGTCGATCGATGTTGTGAGCAAGCTCAAGGCCGAACGGACGGTCCCTGGTCACGGCCGGGGCGGGACAGTTGACCGGGCGGTCACGACGGCGAAACGTCAACCGGCCAGCATCGTCCTCGGGCAGACTCGATGAGGCGCCTGCCCCGACCGTCGCAACTCCTCGTGCGAGGTGACCATGAGCATGTCCGAGCCGCAAGCGACAATCGGCCTGACGACCATCTCGCGGACGGTGGCATCGCTGGCCGTCGGGGTGGTGCACACCGTGGAACGGGCAGTGGTGGGCGAAGGGCGGATGCGCACAGCGCGTGGCAACGCCTGGGAGGCGGTCTGCGCCGACCGGGCCCGCGCCGACCAGCGCGCCGAACTCAACCGCCTGGTGGCCGAACTGACCGCCGCCCGCGCCGCCACCCAGCGACCGCAGCGGGACCGTCAGCCGGTCGGCTGACCCCACCGACGGTAACGGCCGTCGCCGTCAGTCGGTCGTCGGATCCTCACCCCGATCAAGCGCGTCCCACGCCTCGGTGGTCCGCCGCCCGGCCATCGGCGCGGACGAGTCCGGTGTGCCGCTCGGCGATGGTGCGCCCCCCGGCGCGGTGCGCCCCGGCCGTTCGTACCGGGCGCCCATCGCCGGCCAGCCAGCGCCGCGCACCGCCGTCCAGAACCCACCGGCAGCCGCCAGCACGCCGCCGAGCAGGCAGAGCACCGGCCACTGCCGGTTCACCGAGCCGTCGACGTCGACGCCCAGCCCGTACCCAGCACCGGCCGCCACCGCCAGCGCGAGCACCCCGAGCACCGCGCCGAGCACCTGCCGCGGCCGGCCCCGGGTCGCCAGCACCGCGCCACCGCCGGCCAACGTCACCAGGGCCAACGCCGGCAGCCACGGCAGCAGCCCCGCACCGCTGCGGGTCTCCCGTACCGGCGGCAGCGGCGCCGGGCGCACGGTCAGCTCGACCGACCAGGTCCGCGTCGCGGCCCACAGCGCCAGGCCCGCGCCGACCAGGCAGAGCAGCACGGCGTACGTCAACTCGCGCCGGCCCCCGGCGGACCGCTCGCCGTCAGTCACCGGACCACCCCTCCGATCGCGACTGCGGGGCTCCGCTGCGCTGCACTCCTCGCGCTCACCGAGCCACCCCTTCCGTTCGCGACTGCGGGGCTCCGCTGCGCTGCGCTCCTCGCGCTCACCGAGCCGCTCGCAACGTCTCGGCGGCGGCGATCGCCGCCAACACGGCGGCGGCCTTGTTGCGCGTCTCCTGCTCCTCGGCGGCCGGATCCGAGTCGGCCACCACACCGGCTCCGGCCTGCACGTAGGCGCGGCCGTCACGGATGAGCGCGGTCCGAATGGCGATCGCCATGTCCAGGTCGCCACCGAAGCCGAAGTAGCCCACAGTGCCGCCGTAGAGGCCGCGGCGGACCGGCTCCAACTCCTCGATGATCTCCATGGCCCGCACCTTCGGCGCACCGGAGAGGGTGCCGGCCGGGAACGTCGCGGCGAGCGCGTCGAACGCACTCTGATCGTCGCGTAACGTGCCGGTGACGGTGGAGACGATGTGCATGACGTGGCTGTACCGCTCGATGGTGGCGAACTCGGGCACCTCCACGCTGCCGGGCTGACACACCCGGCCCAGGTCGTTGCGGCCGAGGTCGACGAGCATCACGTGCTCGGCCCGTTCCTTCGGATCGGCGAGCAGCTCCGCGGCGAGCACGGCGTCGGCGGCGGGGGTGTCGCCGCGCGGCCGGGTGCCGGCGATCGGGTGCAGCAACACGTGACGCCGCCCGTTCGCACCGCCGGTGACCTTCAGGTGCGCCTCCGGGGACGAGCCGACGATGTCGTACCCGTCGAAGCGCAGCAGGTACATGTACGGGCTGGGGTTGCTGGTACGCAGCACCCGGTAGACGTCAAGCGGGTCGGCGTGCGTCGAACGCTCGAAGCGCTGGGAGAGCACGATCTGGAAGCACTCACCGGCCCGGATCGCCTCCTTGGCCGCCTCCACCGCCTTCGGGTAGCCGCCGTCGGGCGTACGGCAGAGCACCTCCCCGACCTGCGGACGCTCGACGGTGGAGATCATCGGGGGGATGGGGCGGGACAGCGCCGTGGTCATCGCGTCCAGCCGGCCCACCGCGTGGTGGTACGCGGCGGCGACCTGCGGGGCGCGGTCCGGGGCGTCCAGCGGCGGCAGCACCGCGTTGGCGACCAGGATCGCCGAGCCGTCGTAGTGGTCGAGCACCACCAGGTCGGTGGCGAGCATCATGCCCAACTCCGGCACGCCGAGGTCGTCCTCGGTCAGCTCGGGCAGCCGCTCGAAGCGGCGCACCAGGTCGTAGCCGAGGTAGCCGACCATGCCGCCGGTCAGCGGCGGTAGACCGTCGGAGGGGTCCCCGGCCGGGCCGGCGAGCGCCGCCACCGTCTCCCGCAGCACCCGCACCGGGTCACCCTCGGTGGGCAACCCCGCCGGCGGCTGGCCGAGCCAGGTCGCCACGCCGTCCCGCTCGACCAGGGTGGCGCTGCTCCGTACGCCGACGAACGAGTATCGCGACCAGGCCATGCCGGCCGAGCCGACCCCCTGCTCGGCGGATTCCAGCAGGAACGTGCCGGGCCCCCCGGCCAGCTTGCGGTAGACCCCGACCGGCGTCTCCGCGTCGGCCAGCAGCCGCCGGGTCACCGGCACCACCCGCCAGTCGGCGGCCAGCTCGGTGAAGGTGCCCAGGTCGGGGCTGACGATGCCGTCGGTCATGGCTGGGTCTGCCTTTCGTTCGCGGCTGCGGGGCTGCGCCGGGCTGCGCCGCGCCGGCTCACCGGCCCTCCGGGGCGGTGACGGGCAACTCGGTGAAGAAGCAGGTCCGGTGTCCGGTGTGGCAGGCCGCACCGACCTGCTCCACGCTCACCAGCAGGGCGTCCCCGTCGCAGTCCAGCGCCACCGAGCGGACGTACTGGTGGTGCCCGGAGGTGGCCCCCTTGACCCAGTATTCGCGTCGGCTGCGCGACCAGTAGGTGGCCCGGCCGGTGGTCAGGGTGCGGTGCAGCGCCTCGTCGTCCATCCAGGCGACCATCAGCACCTCTCCGGAGTCGTGCGCGCGGACCACCGCGGCGACCAGACCGTCGGCGGTGCGGCGCAGCCGGGCCGCGATGGCCGCGTCGAGTCGGGACGGGCGGGCCGACCCGGCTGCCACCGGGTCGCTCGGATCGCTGGGGACGCCGGTCGCCGGCGAGTCAGGTACGGACACAGTGTCCAAGTGTCCCGCACGTGGCGCGGGCACCGGCGACCGCTCCCGGCAGGGCTGCGGCGCGGACCCCTCGGGCCGGGCCAGCTGGGCCACGTAACGGTCCAGCCGGCCGTCGACAAGGGCGGCGGCCAGGTCCGCACCGGTGGCCTCGGCGATCTCCTCGGCGTACGGCCGGATCAACGGCAGGGTGCCGGCGACCAGTCGTACGGCGGCGGCCCACAGCTGGCCGGTGGCCCCTGGTCGCAGTCCGAGGCAGAGCAGCATGTCCGCCCGGTAGCCCGGCGGGGCCACCGGCAGGTCCAGGGCCGCCGCGAAGGCCGCCCGACGGGAGTGGACCCGCACCGACGGGTTGGCGGGTCGCAGCACCGACGGGCACAGCCGAGCCAGGTCGGCGACGGCGAGCCGGACCCCGAGGCGGTCGTGGGCGGACCGGGCGGCGGCTGCCTTACCGAGCGTGGCGATCAACTCCTCGAGCCGGGGTGGCTCGGCGGGCTGACAGAGCACCGGCAGGTCGATTCGGGGCCGCCAGTGCGGGTCGGCCCAGAGCAGCCGCGCCGGTGCGGTGACCGGCAGCCCGAACGCCCAGTCGGCCGGTTCGCCGAGCCGGTGCACCCAGGAGCGGACGTCCCGGGCGGCGACCGAGACGTGGGTGACCCGACCAGCTGATTCGGCCAGGTACGCCTGGCGTGCGGCGTACGGTGCCCCGCCGACCAGCACGTCGAGGTCGACGTCGCTGTGCGCGGTGGCGGCCCGGCGGGCGTGGCTGCCGCGCAGCAGGATGCCGACGACCGGCCGCTCGGCGCCCTGCCGCAACCGCGCGGCCCAGTCCTCAAGAAAACCGCTGTCCGGTAACGGAGCGTGACCCACCGCGCCATCGTGCCGTACGTCCGATCAGCGCGCAATGCCCGTTGGCGGACTCGGTGTCCGGTCCGGAGCCTACTGCCCGTTCTCATGCTCTCCGCAACAGCGGACAGTCGGCCACCGCTCCCGGCCGTTGCGCCCGGCTCGGTATTTCATCTAGCGTTGATTTCAACAGATGATGAGTTTCTTGGGAGGTGCACGATGCACGACGCGATAGCCGTCCGCGACCTGGTCGTCGACCGGGGCGGGCGGCGGGTGCTGGACCGCATCAGTTGCCGGGTCACCAGCGGCGCCGTCACCGGGCTGCTCGGCCCCAGCGGCAGTGGCAAGACCACGTTCATGCGCGCCGTGGTCGGGGTTCAGGTGGTCAACGGCGGGACGGTCACCGTCCTCGGGCAACCGGCGGGCACCCCGGCGCTGCGGCACCGGGTGGGCTACCTGACCCAGGCACCGAGCGTCTACGCCGACCTGACCGTCCGGGAGAACGCCCGCTACTTCGCGGCCCTTCACGGGCGGGGGCGGGTCGAGGCCGACCGGGCGATACGCGATGTCGGGCTGGCCGAGGCCGCCGGTCAACTGGTCGCCACCCTCTCCGGCGGTCAACGCAGCCGCGCCTCGCTGGCCTGCGCCCTGGTCGGGGAGCCGGAGCTGGTCATTCTCGACGAACCGACCGTCGGTCAGGACCCGGTGCTGCGGGCCGACCTCTGGGCCCGGTTCCACGCGATGGCCGCCGCCGGCACCACCCTGCTGGTGTCCAGCCACGTGATGGACGAGGCGGCCCGCTGCGACAGGTTGCTGCTGATCCGCCAGGGGCGGTTGATCGCCGACGACAGCCCGGCCGCCATCCGCGCCGCCGCCGGAGTGGACGACCTCGACGAGGCGTTCCTGCGCCTGATCCGGGCCAGCGAGGCGGACCCGACCAGCACCGCTTCGCAAGCCGGACAGGAGCCCTCATGAACCCCCGGATCCTGGTCGCCACCACCGGCCGCATCCTGCGTCAACTCCGGCACGATCGCCGGACCATCGCGCTGCTCGTGGTGGTGCCGGCCGTCCTGCTCACCCTCGTCCACTTCATGTACGCCGACCAGCCGACCCCACCCGGCCAGCCGAGCACGTTCGACAGGGTCGCGCTGGTGATGCTCGGCATCTTCCCCTTCGTGATCATGTTCCTGGTGACGAGCATCGCCATGCTCCGGGAACGCACCTCCGGCACCCTGGAGCGGCTGCTCACCACGCCGCTGGGCAAGCTCGACCTGCTCTTCGGGTACGGCATCGCGTTCGGGCTGGCCGCTGCCGCACAGGCGGCCGTCGCCGCCGCCGTGGCGTACTGGATCTTCGACCTGGACACCGCCGGCAGCAGCTGGCTGGTGATCGGGATCGCTGTCGTCGACGCCGTGCTCGGCGTCGCGCTCGGGCTGCTGTGCAGCGCCTTCGCGCGTACCGAGTTCCAGGCAGTACAGTTCCTGCCAGTCGTGGTGATCCCCCAACTGCTGCTCTGCGGGCTGTTCGTGGCCCGCGACGAGATGGCCGGTTGGCTCCAGGCGCTCAGTGACGCCTTCCCCCTGTCGTACGCCATCGAGGCGTTGCAGGAGGTCGGCGCCCACGCCGAGCCGACCGGCACAATGTGGTGGGACGTGGCGGTGGTGCTCGGCGCGGTGGTGCTGGCGCTGGTGCTCGCGGCGGCCACCCTGCGCCGACGCAGCGGGTGAGGCTGCGGCAGCCGTGGGCGGATCGGCCCACGGCTGCCCAGGCGGACGAACGAGGGGCGGCGATGACGCGGCGGACCGGCCGGCGACCCGGCAACCCGGACACCCGGGAGGCGATCCTCGACGCGGCGCGCAGCGCGTTCGCCGAGCGTGGCTTCGACTCCGCCTCGATCCGCGCCATCGCCGCCACCGCCGGCGTCGACCCGGCGTTGGTGCACCACTACTTCGGCAGCAAGGACCAGCTCTTCCGCACCGCGATGGACTTTCCGGTCGACCCTGGCCAGTTCCTGCCGGAGGTGCTCGTCGGTGACCCGGACGGCGCCGGTGAGCGCCTGGTGCGCACGTTCCTCGGCATCTGGGACTCACCGGCCGGCAGCGCCGCCCAGGCACTGCTGCGCTCCGCGGTGAGCAACGAGTGGACCGCTCGCCTGCTGCGCGAGTTCGTCACCACCCAGGTCCTGCGGCGGGTGCTCGAACAGCTCGACGTCGACCCGGCCCAACTGCCGCTGCGCGGTTCCCTGGTGGCCACCCAGATGATCGGCCTGGCCATGATGCGGCACGTGGTGCGCCTGGAGCCGGTCGCGTCGGCGGACCCGGAAACCCTGGTCGCCACTATCGGCCCGACGATCCAGCGCTACCTCACCGGCCCGCTGCCGGTCTGACGCGCCAGCAGGCCGGCGCGGCACCGGTCGCGCTCAGCCCGGTGGGCGGGTGCCGGCGGGCAGTCGCAGTGGCGGCAGCAGTCGCGGCAGGTCGGCCGGGTCGGTCACCGGGTCGGGGAACGCCAACCGGATCCGACGCCGGGCGCCGGGGTGGCCGAGCGCCACCACCAGCCCGTAGCGGTCGATCCGCACCACCCGGGGCGGCCCGTCGAGGGTCCGCTCGGTCAGGCCGAGCTGCCGGCGCAGGTACGCGGTCACCTGGGCACCATGGCGCTCGGAGAGGTCGGCGAGCAGCCGCGCCTCGACCGGGTGCACCGGGTCCGGCTCGGCCTCCGCGTACTCCCCCGGGTCGATCCGGAGCACGGCGCCGGCGCGTTCCCAACGGACCTCGACCACCTCGAAGCGGAACAGCCGGAACCGGGTGCCCAGGTCGAGCAGGTCACCGGTCGGCTCCACAGCGGCGAAGTCGAGCGCCGCCCGGCGGGCCTCGTCGCCGTGCAGCTCGACCGCCCAGCCGGAAACCCAGGCCCGGCCCAGACCTGGCGCACCGGCGGCGGGCGGCAGGTCGAGCACGTCGAGCACCACCGCGACATCGCCGACCCCGGCGACCGGTCGCAGTACGGCGGCCAGGTGGCTGGCCACCGGCACCAGCAGCAGCACCCGCCCCTCCGGGTCGGTCACGTGCCGGACGTGGTGCGGGCTCGGCCGGTGCGCGAGATGGACCAGGCCGGGCAGCCGGCCGGCGACCAGGGTACGAACGATCTCGGCGGGGTTGGGCCGCATGGCGCGACCTCCTTCAAAGGTTAGGCTTACCTAACCCGGAGCCTAGAGCACCCGGCCGGCGGCGTCCACCACTCAGCGCGCAGACGCCTCACCTGGTCTGCTCCAGCCAGGAGGCGTAGAGCAGGCCGTAGACCGAGTCGGCGTCGCGGACCAACTCGTCGTGCGGGCCACGCTGCACCACCCGGCCCCGATCCACCACGATCACCTCGTCGGCGGCCTGCGCCGTGGAGAGCCGGTGCGCGATCGCGAGGGTGGTCCGCCCCCTGGTGACCGCGTCCAGGGTGCGCTGCAGGCGCACCTCGGTCGCCGGGTCCACAGCGCTCGTCGCCTCGTCCAGCACCAACAGATCCGGGTCGGCCACATACGCGCGGGCGAGCGCGACCAACTGCCGCTCACCGACGCTGAGCGCCTCGCCACGCTCGCCGACCGGCGTGTCCAGACCCGCCGGCAGACCCTCCAGCCAGTCCGACAGGCCCAGCTCCGTGAAGGCCACGCTCAGCTCCTCGTCGGTCAACTCCGGCCGGGCGAACCGGACATTGTCCCCCACCGTCGCATCGAAGAGGAACCCGTCCTGCGGCACCATCACCACCCGGGAACGCAGCGAGTCGAACCGCACCTGCGCCAACGGCACCCCGGACAGCAGCACCGCCCCGGCCGACGGGTCCATCAACCGGGTCAGCAACTTCGCGAAGGTGGTCTTGCCGCTGCCGGTCTCGCCGACCACCGCCACCCGGCTCTTCGCCGCGATCTCCAGGTCGATGTCGTGCAGCACCGGCGGGCCACCCGGGTAGGCGAACCGCACCCCGGCGAACCGGATGTCCAACGGCCCGGCCGGCAGGTTGCGCCCCTGCTCCCCCGGGTCTGCCACGTCCGGAGCGACGTCGAGCACATCCAGCACCCGGCGCCAACCGGCGATCGCGTTCTGCGCCTCGTTGAGCACCTCGGTCGCGATCTGCACCGGCTGGATGAAGAGCGTCACCAGGAACAGGAACGCGGTCAACTGGCCGATCGACAGCGTCCCGTCCACCCCGAGCGTGACCCCCAGCACCACCACACCCGCCAGCGCCAGCCCCGCCGCCAACTCGCCGACCGAGCTACCCACGATGCTGATCCGGATCGCCCGCTGCTGCGCCAGCCGCTGCCCGTCGATAGCCTCGTCCAACCGCCGCTCGGTACGCCCCGCGATCCCGTACGCCCGGATCACCGACGCACCCACCACGCTCTCGCCGATCGTGCCGAGCAGCGTCCCGGTGCGCTGACGCACCGTCGCGTACGCCGAACCCAGCCGGCGCTGCAACTGCCGGATAACGAACACCGCCGGCAGGAACGCGGCCAACACCACAAGGGTCAACTGCCAGGAGTACGCGAGCATGACGGCGGTGGTGACCACCAGCTGACCGAGGTTCACCAACAGGATCACCCCACCCCACTGGAGGAACTGGGTGATCTGGTCGACGTCGCTGGTGACCCGGGAAACGAGCGAACCGCGCCGCTCGGACTGCTGGTGCAACATCGACAGGTCGTGCACGTGACGGAACGCCCGCGTCCGAACGTTCGCCAACGCCGTCTCACTCACCGTGAACAGCCGGCGCATCATCAGATAACCGCAGACCGTCGTGACCGTCAGGATCACCGCGGTGACCGCCACCACCGACCACACCACGTCGAGGTTCAGGCCGCCCACGATGCCCCGGTCGATGCCCTGCTGCACGGCCACCGGCACGGCCACCCGACCAACCATGTAGACCAACGCCAGCGCCAGGGTGCCGGCCAGACCGGTCCGCAACTCAGGCGACAGCGCCAACCCACGACGCAGGGTCTGCCAGGTCGTCTCCTCCCGCCCGGCACCATCCACCGTCGTCACCGGATCCCGCCCTTCGTTCGCGACTGCGGGGCTCCGCTTCGCCGCACTCCTCGCGCTCACCGAGCCGGCCTTTCGTTCGCGACTGCGGGGCTCCGCTTCGCTGCACTCCTCGCGCTCACCAAGCCGGCCTTTCGTTCGCGACTGCGGGGCTCCGCTTCGCTGCACTCCTCGCGCTCACCGGTCCACCTCGATCTCCAGGCCCGAGGGCAGCGACGCGACCTCGTCGCCGTACGCGCTCTCCTGCGCCCGCTCGACCTCCGCCTGCTCGTAGGCGGTGACCAGGTCGACGTAGCCGGGCACGGTGGCCAACAACTCGCTGTGCGTGCCCCGGGCGAGCACCCGGCCCTGCTCCACGTAGATCACCTCGTCGGCGAGCGCGATGGTGGCCCGCCGGTACGCCACCACCAGGATCGACGCGACCGGCACCCCCGGCTCGGCCGACGCGGACCGCAGCCCGGCCAGGATGGCCGCCTCCACCCGCGGATCGACAGCGCTCGTCGCGTCGTCGAGCACCAGCAGGCGCGGCCGGCCGGCCAACGCGCGGGCCAGGGTGAGCCGCTGACGCTGCCCACCGGAGAGCGAGGTGCCCCGCTCGCCGACCATGGTGTCCAGGCCCTCGGGCAACGCCGCGACGAACCCGTCCGCCTCGGCCAACCGCAACGCCGCCCAGACCGCCTCGTCGTCGATGCCCGGCCGGTCGAGGGCGATGTTCGCCCGGACCGTGTCGTCGAAGACGAACGGCACCTGCGCGACCAACGCCACAGTGCCGGCCAGCGAGGCGGCGGTCAGCTCGCGCACGTCCACCCCGTCCAGGGTGACGATGCCGGAGTCCGGATCGACGAGGCGCACCGCGAGCGAGGCGATCGTGGACTTGCCGGCGCCGGTGGGCCCGACCAGGGCCACCGTCCGGCCGGCCGGCACCGTGAAGCCGACCTCGCCGAGGACCTGCGCACCGGCCTGGTGCGCCTCGGCCGGCGGGTAGGAGAAGTGCACGTCACTGAAGGCGAGGGTGGCCGGGCCGGCACCGGCCGGGTCGAGCACGCGCCGCCCGTACGGCATCTCGCCGGTGGCGTCGAGCACCCGGCGGACCCGGTCCCAGCCGGCGACGCTGCGCGGCAACTCGGCAAGCACCCAACCGATGGCCCGCACCGGGAAGGCCAGCACTGTGAAGAGGAAGGCCACGCTCACCAACTCGGTCACGCTTATCGCGCCCTGGCGCAGCCGGAACGCCCCGACCACCAGCACGGCGAGGGTGCCGAGGCTGGGCAGGGTCTCCAACAGGGGGTCGAAGACGCCGCGCAGCCGACCGACAGCGATCAACGAGTCGCGCAGTTCACCGGCGCGACCCGCGAACCGGGCGGTCTCCTGGGCCTCGCGGCCCATCGTCTTGACCACCAGGGCGCCGTCGAAGCTCTCGTGGGCGATGCCGCTGACCTCGGCGCGTAGGCGCTGCGCCCGGGCCTGGCGGGGTGCCATCCGGCGGGAGTAGACGACGTTGAGCGCGAACAGCGCGGGGAAGACCGCCAGGCCGACCAGGGCGAGCGCCCAGTCGGTGGCGAAGAGCGACACGATCGCGCCGACAAGCATCACGAGCGTGCCGACGGCGAAGGGCAGCGGTGCGATCGGGTACCAGGCCGCCTCCACGTCGGAGTTGGCGTTGGACAGCAGGGTGCCGGTGGAGTTGCGGTGGTGCCAGGACAGCGGCAGCTCCAGGTAACGGCGGGTGACCCGGCGGCGGTAGGAGGCCTGGAGGCGGTACTGCATGTAGCCGGCACCGAGCCGGCGGCCGAAGATGCCCGCCACCCGCAGCACGCTGATCCCGAACAACGCGGTCGCGGCCAACGCCAGGGTCCCGGCGCCCACCTCACCGCGGGAGATGGCCGGCAGCGCCACCTCACCGATGACCGTCCCGACGACCCGGGCACTGACGATGATCATCCCGCCGAAGAGCACGCTGCCGACCACAGCGACCGTGAAGATTCGGGGCTGCTCGCGGATCGCCTGCCGCAGGACCCCCAGCCCTCGACTGAGTACGTCCCGACTTGTCTTGCTCGCCACGCTCTCCCCCGCCGTAAGCCGCAATTATCTCCCTCATCCTTACCGGTCCGGGCCAGCGCCGCCGACCCGGAGCGGATATGTCGACCGTCACGTACCGGATGGCGACAGGCGGCGTGCGACGGCCCGCCGGCCGTTGCCGCGCGCCGACGAGCGACCGGGCCTACGATCGGCCCATGCCGCGGTACGCCCGAGCCGAGCGCGAGGCGCTGGCCGATCTTCTGCTGGCCCTCGGGCCGGACGCCCCGACGATCAACGAGGGGTGGGTGACCCGTGACCTCGCCGCGCACCTGGTGCTGCGGGAGCGCCGCCCCGACGCGGCCGGCGGGATCCTGCTGCCGCCGCTGCGCGGCTACGCCGAACGGGTGCGCCGCCGACTCGCCGCGCGGCCCTACCCGGAGCTGGTGGCGCAGGTACGCCGGCCGCCGCTGTGGAGCCCGGTCAGCAACCCGCTCACCGACGAGTTGGCGAACACGATGGAGTTCTTCATCCATCACGAGGACGTGCGGCGGGCCGGCTCCGGGTGGCAGCCGCGCGACCTGCCCGCCGGCCTGCAGAACGCCCTGTGGAAGCGGGTCGCCACACTGGCCCGGCTGGCCCTGCGCCGCTTTCCGGCGGACCTCTACGTGCAGGCACCCGGTCACGGCGAGATCTCCGTCGGTCGGGGCGGGGAGCCGCTGCGGTTGGTCGGCGCCCCCGCCGAACTGGCCCTGTTCCTCTCCGGCCGGCAGCGGGTGGCGCGGGTCCAACTGGACGGCACCACCGCAGCCGCGCGGCAACTGCGCGGCGCCAACCTGGGCATGTGACTCCCTGAGCTTAAGCGGTCACAAGTCAAGTGTGGCGTTCCCCACACCCAGCGACGCGTACTGATGTCTCCTCCCGTACGCTTCACCGCGCCGCTCCGCGCCGGGCGGTACGAAGTGGGGGCGCACTGTGCGGAATTTTGCGATTTCGGCGCTGCGGGAGCCTCCCTTTCGGGGCGGGCACCATGGCGCCACAGAGCAGGTGGCGAGCGAGAGCGTCGAGTGGGCGCGCACGTTTGGGCTGGTCGATTCCAGCCAACGTGTGCACCGGCTACAACGGGCCGACGCCGCCGGCCTGGCCGGACGGGCCTGCCCGGACGGGTCGGTGGACGGGCTGCGCCTGCTCACCGACCTGATCAGCTGGCTCTTCGTGATGGACGACGCGTGCGACGAGGACGGCCTCGGCGCCAATCCGGCCCGGTTGGGGCCGGCGATCAGCACCCTGATCGACGTGCTGGACCGATGCGGCGACCCGAACGTCGCACCGCCCACCGTCGGGCCGCTCGGTGACGCGCTGCACGACCTGTGCCGCCGTACCCGACTGCACGACCACCCGGCCCTGCTGTTGCGGTTCGTCAGCCAGATGCGGGAGTACCTGCTGGCGTTGCTCTGGGAGGCGACCAACCGGGAGCGTCGGCGGGTGCCCGAGGTGGCGGAGTACGTCCAACTGCGGCGACACATCGGCGGGGTACGCCCGTGCCTCACGCTTACCGACCTGGCGGCGGCCCGGCCGCTCGGGGTGACCCGGCGCGTCGAGCCGGCGCTCGTCGCCCTGGATCTGCTGGCGGTGGACCTGGTCTGCTGGTGCAACGACCTGTTCTCCTACGGCAAGGAGAGCCAGGTGGACCCGGACGCGCACAACCTGGTGACGGTGCTCGCCCGCGACAGCGGCGCGAACGAGGCGGACGCGCTGCGGGCCGCGGCGGACCAGTTCAACAAGGGGCTGGCCGCGTACCTCGATGTCGAGGAGTCGCTGCTGGCCAGCGGGGACGACGGCTTGCGCGACGCGCTCGCCGCACGGCGCAACTGGGTTCGTGCCACCTACGACTGGTCAATTGTGGCCGCCCGGTACGCCTGAATCGACCGGACCGGGCGGAGGGTAGGACGGCCGGATGATCACCAGGGCTAGCCGATGCACCCCGCCAGGCAATACTCTTCGGTAACCCTCACGACGTGATCACCGTCACGCCACCACCCTCGAAGGCGGCTACAGCGATGGCTCTCGATGTACCGTACCGCTCTATCCCGGACATGTTCCTCAAGCGCGTGGCGGCCACCCCCGACCGGCACGCTTTCGCGTCCCCGAACGCCGACGACTCGGGGCCGGCCTGGCTGACCTGGGCGCAGGTCAGCCAGCGTGCCAAGGCGGTCGCCGCCGGCCTGCACGGGCTGGGTATCGGCCAGGAGGATCCGGTCGCGATCCTCGCCAACACCCGGCTGGACTGGGTGATCATCGACCTCGGCATCCTGTGTGCCGGTGGTGCGACAACCACCGTCTACCCGACCACCGAACCGGCGGACGCGACGTACATCCTCGCCGACTCCGGGTCGAAGGTGCTGTTCGCGGAAGACCCGACCCAGGCGGCGAAGATCGTCGGCGCCGACCTGCCCGCGCTCACCCACGTGGTGCTCCTCGACGGCGCCGCCGACCCCGCCGCCGCGATCCCGCAACTGACCCTCAGCGAGCTTGAGGAACAGGGCGCCCGCGCGCTGGCCGCCGAACCGGAACTGATCGACATGCTGGTGGCCGGCATCGGCCCCGACCACCTGGCCACCCTGATCTACACCTCGGGCACCACCGGCCGGCCCAAGGGCGTCGAGCTGCTGCACGGCGGCTGGTGCTGGGAGGCTGTGGCACAGGCCGAGGCCGGGCTGCTGCTCGACGACGATCTGCAGTACCTGTGGCTGCCGCTGTCGCACTCGTTCGGCAAGACACTGCTCTGCGGCGCCACCCACGTGGGGCTGCCCACCTACGTCGACGGGCGGGTGGACAAGCTTGTCGACATGCTGTCGGTTATCCGTCCGACGCTCATGTGCGGCGCCCCCCGGATCTACGAGAAGGTCTACAACCGGGCGGTGACCACCGCGCAGAGCGCGGGCGGCGCGAAGGCGAAGATCTTCGCCTGGGCGGTGCGGGTCGGCAAGGAGAAGGTGGCCCTGGAGCAGGCGGGCAAGCCGGTGCCGGCCGGGCTGAAGCTGCGCTACGCGCTGGCCGAGAAGTTGGTGTTCGGCAAGCTCCAGGCCCGCCTGGGCGGGCGGATGCGGGTGCTGGTCTCCGGCGCCGCGCCGCTCAGCCCGGAGATCGCCACCTTCTTCGCCGCGGCGAACCTGCCGATCTCGGAGGGCTACGGCCTGACCGAGACCAGCGCCGGCAACTTCGTCAACCCGCCGGGCGGGCTGCGGATCGGCACTGTGGGCCAGCCGTTGGGTGACCTGGAGTGCCGGCTGGACGCCGACGGGGAGGTCCTGCTGCGCGGCCGACCGGTGATGCGCGGCTACCACAACCTGCCGGCGGAGACCGCCGCCGTGTTCACCGAGGACGGCTTCTTCCGTACCGGTGACATCGGCATCCTCGACGAGCAGGGCTATCTCCAGATCACCGATCGCAAGAAGGACCTCGTCAAGACCTCGGGCGGCAAGTACATCGCGCCGTCGCACATCGAGGGACTGTTCAAGGCCCTCTGCCCGTACACCTCGCAGGCGGTCGTCGTCGGGCAGGCCCGCAACTTCTGCACGATGCTCGTGACGCTGGACCCGGACGGGATCCGGGGCTGGGTCGCCGGCGGGCCGCTGGAGGGGCGCAGCTACACCGAGATCGTCACCTCGCCGGAGGCCCGGGCGATGATCGACGAGCACGTCGTCCAGCTCAACGCCAGGCTCAACCGCTGGGAGCAGATCAAGAAGGTGACCATCCTGCCCCGCGATCTCACCATCGAGGACGGCGAGATCACCCCGTCCTTGAAGATCAAGCGGCGTGGTGTGGAGAGCAACTTCGCCCGCGAGATCGACAAGATGTACGCCGGCAGCCTCGCCGAACTCTGATTCCACAGAGGGTCCCGTGCCCGGCTCCCCGCCGGCACGGGGCCCTCACAGGTGGTGGCCCCGCCACCTCGTCTGGTCCTCCTCCACGGCGAGTTGCTCCGCCAGCGCCACCTCGCGGACCTCGCGCCGCCGGCGGGCGTCGACGATCGTCTGCGCCCCCACGGCCAGCCACGTGGCCACGGCCAGCATGGCCAACGCGAACATCTCGGGCAGCGAACCGGCCACCGGCACCAGCACGAGCAGCAGCAGAATTCCACCGATCGTGGGCCAGCGGGGGGCGGCGAGCATCTTCCGGCCCAGCACGATGAGCGCGAGCAGATAGAGCGCTACCCCGCCGTAGAGCGCCAGCAGGTCGAAGCTCGGCAGCGGAACCCCCCAACTCGGCGTGCCGACGTCGGCTCCCTCGTGGATCAGCCCCTTGAGTCCGAGCGCGAACAGGATGACGCCGGCGATGACCGGCAGGTGCAGGTAGGTGTAGGCGTCGCGGGCCAGGGAGGCGCGGGCGGCGGGGTCGCGGGTCCGGTGCAGGGTCTGCTCCATGCCGAGCGCCAGGGTGTCGAAGTACGCCCACCACAGCGCCGCGGCCACCGCGACGCCGAGCACCGCGGCGATGAGCACCGGCCAGGTCAGCAGCAGAACGGCGCTGCCGCCGGGAGCGAGCCCGAGCGCGATGATGGCCTCACCGAGGACGATCAGGACGATCTGGCCGTGCCGCTCCGCCCAGTGCCCGGCGGAGAGCACCGTCCAGCCGGTGCCGCGCAGCGTGAGCCCGGCCCCGTACTCCACGGCCAGGGCCGCGAGCCAGAGCACCAACCGGGCAGCCCCCTCGGCGCTCCCGTCGAAGAGCCGCTGCGGCAGCAGTGCGGCGACGACGATGAGCGCCGTGGCCAGCAGCGGCGGCAGGGCGAACAGTCGCCAGCGTCGGCGTAGGTCCCGGTTCCGCCGCCCGGCCCAGATGAAGATCGACGTCTCGCTCACCCGGACCAGGAAGTAGCCGACCGCGAAGACCAACGGGCCGGGCAGCCCGCCGGGGCGGTCGACGAACGCCTTCGGCAGGCTCAGCGCCAGCACGAAGGCGGCGGCCATTGTCGCGAAGCCGACCAGCGGGACGATGCCCTGGTCGGTACGGACCAGGTTGCCGAGCACGGCGAACCCCGTCCAGCACCACCAGAGCAGCGCCAGCACCACCAGGCACTGGGCCAGGCCGCGCGCGGTCGGATTGCCGGCGGTGACGGTGGTGACGTTCAGAAAGGCGAAGACGAAGATCAGGTCGTAGAAGAGTTCGAGGCGGGTGGCCCGGGAGCCCGGAGCGCTCCGCTGGACCCCCCGCGCCGTCGCACCCTCGCCCACCAGCAGATTGTGGCAGTCACGACGGGATGAAAGGCGCATTGCGGGCAGACCGGTGGACGTGACGGTACCGCTCACCCCTACCCGGCGGTCCGCGACGAGCGCGGCCAGGTCCGGGGAGACCTGGCCGGAGGTCGGTCCATCCGGTCGCTACCGGCGGCGGGCTCAGGCGATGACGGCCGGCTCCCGCCACCGCTGTCGGCCACCCCGGTCCAGGTCGTAGCGGACCGCCGCGAGCCGCCCGACGGCCTCCACGAGGTCCGCGGCGGGCAGGGTGAAGGGCAGCCGCAGGAAGCGCTCCAGGGTGCCGTCCAGGCCGAACCGGGGGCCCGGCGCCAGGCGTACGCCGACCTCCTCGGCGGCCCGGGCCAACGCGCTCGAGACCGGACCGTCCAACTCGGCCCACAGCGTCACGCCACCACCTGGCACGGTGACCCGCCACTCCGGAAGTCGGTGCGCAAGCGCACCGAGCAGGGCGTCACGTTGCACGGCCAGCTGGACGCGCCGGTCGGCGACGATGGCCTCGGCGTCGGCGAGCAGGTGCACCGCGACAAGTTGGTCAAGCACCGGGCTGGCCATGTCGACCCCGACCCGGACGGCGGCCAGCCGCTGCACCTGCGGCGCGGCGGCGCGGACCCAGCCGATCCGCAGGCCACCCCAGTAGGGCTTGCTCATTCCCCCGATGCTGACCACCCGGCTGTGCCGGTCGTGGACGGCGACCGGGGGTGGCACCTCGGTGTCGTCAAGCGCGAGGTCCACGAAGGACTCGTCGATGACCAGGTCGGTGCCGGCCGCGTGGGCGGTGGCCACCACCCGCTCACGTAGCGCGGCGGGCATCAGGTGCCCTGTCGGATTCTGGAACTCCGGGATCAGGTAGGCAAGCTTGGGCCGGGTCTGCCGCAGGCTGCCCAGGAGCAGGTCGGGGTCCCAGCCACCGGCATCGGCGGCCAGGCCGTGGGTGGTGATCCGGGCGCGCCGGCCGGCCAGCGCGGCGAGCGCGTTGGGGTAGGTCGGGGACTCGACCAGGACGCTGCCGCCGGGGGCCAGCGCGAGTCGCAACACCAGGTCCAGGGCGTGTTGGGTGCCGCTGGTGACCATGATCTGGTCGGCCGAGGTCGGCAGGCCCCGAGCGGTGTACGCGTCGGCCACCGCCTCGCGCAGCTCGATGATGCCGGTCGGGTGGTAGCCGGCACCGCCCAGATAGCGGGGCAGGTCCTCGGTGGCCGCCCGGGCGGCGGTCAGGAGTTGCGGCGGGGCGGCCAACGCGGCGACGCCGAGGTCGAGCATGTCCCGGTCGTCGAGCGGGGTCCACAGGCCGGTGCTGGCCACCCGGTGGTTGCCGGGCAGCATCGTCCAGCTGCCGGCCCCCCGGCGACTGGTCAGGTGCCCGGTCTCCCGCAGCTGTCGGTACGCGGCGGTGACAGTGGTCCGGCTGATCCGCAGCGCCTCGGCCAGCTCCCGCTCGGCCGGAAGTCGGACGCCCAGCGGTAACCGGCCGTCGGCGAGCAGACCGCGGACCGCGCCGGCCAGGGCGGCGTAGTCGGGGCTGCGCCGCCGGCCCGGCAGGGCGTGCCACTGGCCGAGCAGACGGGCCAATTGGACGCCTCGCACCTGCCCGCTCATGACCACTCCTCGGATATTGGCTTCTTCCTCCGCGACGATTGGCACCTAGAGTGGCACGCATGGCACTGATTGGCAATCTGCGGCAGCGGCCCGTGCGGCGACTGGTCCAGCTCTACCTCGGACTCGCGCTCTACGGCGTCAGCATGGCCCTGATGGTCCGCTCCGACCTGGGCCTGGACCCCTGGGACGTGTTCCACCAGGGGTTGTCCAAGCTGACCGGGCTCTCCTTCGGCACCGTCACCATCGCCGTCGGCGCGCTGGTGCTGCTGCTCTGGATTCCACTACGACAGCGGCCGGGGCTCGGCACGGTGAGCAACGTCGTGGTGGTCGGCCTCGTCGTGGACGCCACCCTGGCCCTCCTGCCGCCCGGTGGCCCGCTGGGCGTCCGGATCGCGCTGCTGATCACCGGGATCGTCGCCAACGGTGCCGCCACCGGCCTCTATCTCGGTGCCCGACTGGGGCCGGGCCCTCGGGACGGGCTGATGACCGGCTTCGTGGCCCGCCGGCCGGGCCGGTCGGTCCGGCTGGTGCGCACCGTCATCGAGGTCACCGTGCTGGCGCTGGGCTGGCTGCTCGACGGCACTGTCGGGCTGGGCACCGTCGCGTACGCGCTGGCCATCGGCCCGCTGGCCCAGCTCTTCATCCCGATGTTCGAGGTGCCCGCCGCTGCCGCACCGGAGGACCCCGCGCCCACGCCGGGCAGCGCCGCGCCGGTCACCCCCGCGGGCTGAAACCTCACCCACCGTCCACGAACCGGTACGTCGTGGTGGTGCGGCGTACCAGATGGGAGGGTGGGTGTTCCCTTCCGCGACGCGCGCCGTCATCATCTCTGCATGGGGGAGAACGGTTGGCGCTGGACGGACGCCTGGATCTTCGTGTCGCTCGTCATCGCGAGCGGAGCCGGCCGGCACCGTCGGTCGGCGACGAGTCGACGACCGGAGGGGGTCCGCCTGACCGACGTGCTCTCCACCGCCGACCACCTCAACCACGCGATACCGCAGCGGCACGAGGTGGAGGCCGCGGTCCAGCGGCTGGTCGGTGCCGGGCTGGTGAGCGTCGCCGACGGCTGGTTCCGGATCACCGCCGAGGGTGAGCAGCTCTGGCGCACCCGCCCCCGCGCCGGGGTGGCGACCATGGTGGACACCGTGCAGGGCGTGCTGACCCGCCGACACGCCCCCGGCAGCGCCGACTGGAGTCTGGACGAAGCCGACCACGCCGCCGCCGTGCAGGAATACGCCGTCCGGTCGATTCCCACGCCCCGCCGGTCACCGGAGGGGCACTCCGGCGGGCACTGACCGCCTCAGCGCACCGGGTGGCCGCTGTGCCGCAACGCGTCCTTGACCTCGGCCACGGTCAGCTCGCCGAAGTGGAAGACACTCGCGGCGAGCACCGCGTCCGCGCCCGCGCCGATAGCGGGCGGAAAGTGGGCCACCTCGCCGGCGCCCCCGCTGGCCACCACCGGCACGTCCACCACCGCCCGCACCGCGGCGATCAACTCCAGGTCGAAACCGGCCTTGGTGCCGTCGGCGTCCATCGAGTTGAGCAGGATCTCCCCCGCCCCCAGCTCGGCCCCCCGCTGTGCCCATCGCACCGCGTCGATGCCCGTGCCACGGCGGCCCCCGTGCGTGGTGACCTCGAAGCCACTGGGGGTGGCGTCGGTCCGGGCACGGCGCACGTCGAGGGAGAGCACCAGCACCTGCCGGCCGAACCGGTCGGCGATCTCGGCGATCAACTCCGGCCGGGCGATGGCCGCGGTGTTCACGCCGACCTTGTCCGCACCGGCACGCAGCAGCGTGTCCACGTCGGCGACCTGGCGAACACCGCCACCGACCGTCAGCGGGATGAACACCGACTCGGCAGTGCGGCGCACCACGTCGAGCATGGTGCCGCGGTCGCTCGAGGACGCGGTGACGTCGAGGAAGGTCAACTCGTCGGCACCGGCCCGGTCGTACGCCGCGGCCAACTCCACCGGGTCACCGGCGTCGCGCAGATCGAGGAAGTTGACCCCCTTGACCACCCTCCCGGCGTCCACGTCGAGACAGGGGATCACCCGTACCGCCAGCGTCATGCCGCCACCCTATCCCTCAGTGACACGACGGTGGCCGGCCCTCTCGGGCCGACCACCGTGCCATCAGTGCGCCCCGAACCCGTGCGAGAAGGGGCTCTTGCCGTACCGCAGGCGTTGACCCGGGTGCCCTTCCCTACACGCGGACGAGCATCTTGCCCACGTTGTCGCCGCGGAGAACGCCGAGAAACGCGGCCGGGGCGTTCTCGATGCCGTCCACGATCGTCTCGTCGTAGGACAGGGTGCCCTCGCGCAGCCAGCCCGCGACGTCACGGACGAACGCGGCGCGCAGGTGGTTGTGGTCGCCGACCAGGAAACCCCGCAGGGTGAGCCGCTTGCCGATGGCCTGCACCAGGTTGCGTGGAGCGGCCGGCGGCTCGGCGTCGTTGTACTGCGCGATCATGCCGCAGAGGGCGGCCCGGCCGTGCAGGTTCATCGCCGAGATCGCCGCCTCCAGGTGATCGCCGCCGACGTTGTCGAAGTAGACGTCCACGCCGTCCGGGGCGGCGCTGCGCAGCGAGTCACGGATCGACCCGTCGTGGTAGTCGAAGGCGGCGTCGAAACCCAGCCCGATCAGCCGCTGCACCTTGGCCGGCGAGCCGGCGCTGCCGACCACCCGACCGGCACCCTTGAGCTTGGCGATCTGGCCCACCAGACTGCCGACCGCGCCGGCCGCCGCGGAGACGAAGACCGTCTCGCCCGGCTTCATGGCCGCCACCTCGAGTAGCCCGGCGTACGCGGTCAGCCCGGTCATGCCAAGCACACCGAGGTACGCGCTGACCGGTGCCAGGCTCGGGTCGACCGGCCGGGCGGCGGTGGCGTCGAGCAGCGCGTACTCCCGCCAGCCCAGCCCGTGCAGGACGGTGGCCCCGACGGCGATGTCCGCCGCCTCGCTGGCCACCACCTCGCCGACCGCGGCACCCTCCAGCGGCGCGTCGAGCGCGAACGGCGGCACGTACGACTTGACGTCGTTCATCCGTCCCCGCATGTACGGGTCGACTGACACGTACTGGTTGCGGACCACGATCTGGCCCGGTCCGGGCGTCGGGACATCGGTCTTGACGAGCCGGAAGATGTCCTCGGTGGGCCAGCCCTGCGGTCGGCTGGCCAGGTGGATCTCACGATTGTCGGTCACGTGGTGGTGGTCCTCTCGTCCGTGGGGGCCTGGGGCCGCGGTGTCACGCGGCCGAGGTCTCGCGGACGGTGAGCGTGACGTCGATGTTGCCGCGGGTGGCGTTGGAGTACGGGCAGACCTGGTGGGCCCGCTCGACGATCCGCTCGGCGGCCTCCCGGGACACGGCGGGCAGGTCGACGACGAGCTGCACGGTGAGCCCGTAACCGCCGTTGTCGTTCGGGCCGATGCCCACCTCGGCGCTGACGACGGAGTCGCTCACGTCGGCCTTGGCCTGGCGGCCCACCAGCCGCAGCGCGCTGTGGAAGCAGGCCGCGTAGCCGGCGGCGAAGAGCTGCTCGGGGTTGGCTGCCCCACCGGCGCCGCCCATCTCCTTCGGCGCGGCCAGGTCGAGCGAGAAGGTGCCGTCGGAGGTCTCGACGTGGCCTTCGCGGCCATCGCCGCTGGCGGTCGCTGACGCTGTGTAAAGAACCTGCACGAGAGTCACTGCTCCTTCTGTCGGTGGATGGTCTCGGTGACCCGGGTGAGGGTGTCGCGCAGCGCGACCAGCTCGCTCAGGTCGAGCCCGGTGGCCTGCGCGACGCGCGGCGGGACGTCGCACAGCCGCTCGCGCAGCGCCCGCCCCTGTTCGGTGAGGCCGACCTCGACCCGCCGCTCGTCGCGGGCCGACCGCCGCCGGAGCACCAGACCCGCCCCCTCCAGCCGCTTGAGCAGCGGAGAGAGCGTGCCGGAGTCCAGCCGCAGCTCGGCGCCCAGCTCGGACACCGTGGGGGCGGCGTCGGGCCGCTCCCAGAGCACCAGCAGCACCAGGTACTGCGGGTAGGTCAGCCCGAACTCGTCGAGGATCGGCCGATAGACGTCGGTCAGGGCGCGCGACGCGGCGTAGAGCGCGAAGCACACCTGCCGGCGCAGCACCAGGTCATCGGTCACCAATGAACCATAGCCCGCGATTTAATTGTGCACAACTTATCTGGCCGAGGTGCGGCCGTCCACGGCTCGCACCGTGAGCCGGCCGGATCCACCTCAGCGATCGCCGAGGTACGCCTCCAACTCCACCTCTACCAGGTGCTCCGGGTCCAGCAGAGCGGCCACCACCACGAGCGTCGCCGCCGGCCGGACCGCGCCGAAGACCGCGTTGTGCGCCCGGCCCACCTCGTCGGCGTACCGCCGGTCGGTCACGTACATCCTGGTCCGGACCACGTCACCCGGCTCCGCACCCACCTCGGCAAGCGCTGCCAAACCGATCCGCAGCGCCTGCGCGGTCTGCGCGGCGGCGTCACCGACATGCACCACCCGGCCGTCGACAGTCGCGGTGCAGCCGGCCGTGACGGCCCGATCGCCGGCCCGGACCACCCGGGAGTAGCCGTAGAGCTGCTCCCACGGGCCACCCGACCCGAGCCGCGTGACCGTCACACCTCGGCCAGGGTCCGCAGCGCCTCGGCCACCGTGAAGGCGCCCGCGTAGAGCGCCTTACCGGCGATCACACCCTCCACCCCGACCGGCTCCAGGGTCGCCAACGCCCGCAGGTCGTCAAGCGTGGACACCCCACCCGAGGCGATCACCGGCCGGTCGGTGCGGGCACACACCTCGCGCAACAGATCCAGGTTCGGGCCGCGCATCGTGCCGTCCTTGGTGATGTCGGTGACCACGTACCGACTCGCGCCGGCCTTGTCCAGCCGCTCCAGCACCTCGTACAGGTCGCCGCCGTCCCGGGTCCAACCCCGCGCGGAGAGGGTGTGCCCCCGCACGTCCAATCCGATGGCGACCCGGTCGCCGTACTCCCCCACCACCCGGTCACACCACTCCGGGTCCTCCAGCGCCGCGGTGCCGATGTTCACCCGGGCCGCCCCGGTGCCCAACGCGGCCCGCAGCGACTCGTCGTCACGGATGCCGCCGGAAAGCTCCACCTTCACGTCCAACTGGCGCACCACCTCGGCGAGCAGGTGCGCGTTGGTGCCCCGGCCGAAGGCCGCGTCCAGGTCGACCAGGTGGATCCACTCAGCGCCGTCCCGCTGCCAGGCCAGGGCGGAGTCCAGCGGGTCACCGTAGATGCTCTCGCTTCCGACGGCGCCCTGCACGAGCCGGACGGCCCGGCCGTCTGCGACATCCACGGCGGGTAACAGGGTGAGGCTCAACGTCTTCTCCTCGATCAGGTACGGCGGTCCAGGGCGATCACCACGATCGCCGGCAGTACAAGCAGCAACAGCACGATCAGCGCGACACGCAACGCCAGGTTGTCGACGAACGACCAGATCAGAATCAGCGCCGCGCCGGTGAGCAGCACGATGGCGGCCCGCTCACCACGGGTGTGCCGGGCCAGCCGCCCGGAACGGCCCCGACGCAGCCGCGGAGTCAACCGGCGAAGCACCGCACGGCGACGCTGCCGGCGTGCCACCTGCCGCTGCCGGACCGCCCGCTGCCGGGCCTGCTCCGCCTCCCGCTCCGCCCGCCGTCGGGCCCGCTCCCGGCTCACCGCGACACCACCGGATCAGGCGTCGGGCGACGACGCTCAGCCACCGGTGGGCAGCGTGGCGAGCCAGTTGCGCAACAGCGCGGCACCGGTGTCGGCGGACTTCTCCGGGTGGAACTGGGCCGCCGAGAGCGGACCCCGCTCCACCGCGGCGACGAAATCGACGTCGTGATGGGCGGTGGTCACCACGGCACCGGCAGCCGCCAACGCCGCCGGGTCACCCATCGCGTACGAGTGGACGAAGTAGAACCGGCTCCGCTGCGACAACCCGGCGAAGAGCACCGACCCCTCGGGCGCCCGGACCGTGTTCCAACCCATGTGCGGCAGCCTGGTGGCGGCCAGTCGGGTCACCCCGCCCGGCAGCAGCCCGAGCCCCTTGGTCACCACGCCGTGCTCGTCACCGTGCTCGAAGAGCACCTGCATGCCCACGCAGATGCCGAGCACCGGCCGGCCGGCGGCAACCCGCTCGGCGATCACCGGGCCGGCACCCAACTCCTCGATCCCGGCCATGCACGCGGCGTACGCCCCCACCCCCGGCACCACCAGACCATCGGCGGCGGCAGCGGCGGCCAGATCGTCGGTCACCCGGACATCCGCGCCGGCGGCGACAAGCGCCCGCTCCGCCGAGCGCAGGTTGCCCGAACCGTAGTCGAGCACCACCACGGCGCTCACGCGTCACCCCCCGGCAGCAACCGCAGCACCCCGGCGACCGTGGCGAGCACCGCGAGCACCCCGGTGACCAGCACCGCCACCTTCGGCGCACCCTGGCGGTACAGCGACCAGGCGCCGCCGACCAGCACCCCGGCCAGAATCAACAGCAACACCGGCAGAGCCCCGCCCATCAGAGCGCGCCCTTCGTGCTCGGGATCGCGCCCGCCGCCCGGGGGTCGATCGCGGTGGCCTCGCGCAACGCCCGGGACACCGCCTTGAACTGGGCCTCCACCACGTGGTGTGCGTCCGGGTGACCACCCGGCCGGGCCGCCCGCAGCACGTCGACGTGCAACGTGACCCGGGCCGCCTGACCGAAGGACTCCCAGATGTGCCGGGTCATGCTCGTCGCGTAAACCGGCCCGATGTACGGGGCCAGCGCCGGCTCGTCGTGCACCACGTACGGCCGGCCGGACAGGTCCACCGCCGCCCGGACCAGCACCTCGTCCATCGGCACGGTCGCCGAACCGTACCGCCGGATGCCGGCCTTGTCGCCGAGCGCCTGGTCGAACGCGGCGCCCAGGGCCAGAGCGGTGTCCTCGATCGTGTGGTGCGCGTCGATCTCAAGGTCACCCACGGTGCGTACGGTCAGGTCGAAGCCGCCGTGCCGGGCGATCTGGTGCAGCATGTGGTCGTAGAAGCCAACCCCGGTGCTGATCTCGGCGGTGCCGTTGCCGTCGAGATCGATCTCGACGAGAACCTTTGTCTCCTTGGTGATCCGCTCCACCCGGGCGGTCCGGCTCATTGCTTGCCTCTCGGTCGCGACTGCGGGGCTCGCACGCTCATTCCTCGCGCTCCCACTACACAGTCTCCATTGCAGAAAGGAAGGCGTCGGTCTCGGCCGAGGTGCCCGCGGTCACCCGCAGCCAGCCGGGCAGGCCGACGTCCCGGACCAGCACCCCCTGCGCCAGCAGTGCGTGCCAGACGGTGCTCTGGTCGCCGCCCACCTCGAAGAGCACGAAATTGGCGTCGCTGTCGGCGACCCGCAACCCACGCTCGCGCAACGTCGCCACGATCCGGTCCCGCTGCACCATGATCGCGCTCACCGTTGCGAGGAGGGCGTCGCGGTGGGTCACCGCCGCGCGGGCGGCGGCCTGGGTCAGCGTGGAGAGATGATACGGCAGGCGGACGAGCTGCACCGCCTGCACCACGGCCGGGTCGGCGGCCAGGTAACCCAACCGCCCACCGGCGAAGCCGAACGCCTTACTCATCGTCCGGGTGACCACCAACCGGGGGTGGCCGGGCAGCACCGCGAGGGCGCTCACCGTCCCCGGCCTGGCGAACTCGGCGTACGCCTCGTCGACGACCACCATCCCCGGCGCGACGTCGAGCACCCCGGCGATCACCGCCGGGTCCAGGGCCGTGCCGGTGGGGTTGTTCGGCGAGCAGAGGAAGACAACGTCCGGCTGGTGCTCACGGACCTGGGCGACCGCCTCGTCGACGGTCAGACCGAAGTCGGCGCCGCGCCGCGCGGGCACCCACCGGGTGCCGGTGCCGAGGGCCAACAGCGGGTGCATCGAGTACGACGGAACGAAGCCGAGGGCGCTGCGCCCCGGCCCACCGAACGCCTGCAACAGCTGCTGCTGGATCTCGTTGGAGCCGTTGGCCGCCCACACCTGCTCGACCGTGAGCCCGTGCCCGAGGTATTCGGCCAGGTCGGCGCGGAGCGCCACCGCGTCCCGGTCCGGGTAGCGGTTCAACTCGCGTAGCTCGGCCGCGAGCGCCTTGCCGATCGCCTCGACCACCGGCTCCGGCACCGGGTGGGAGTTCTCGTTGGTGTTGAGCCGCACCGGCACGTCCAACTGCGGCGCCCCGTACGGCGACAGCCCGCGCAGGTCGTCGCGGATCGGCAGGTCCGCCAGGCCGGTCACACCGACCCTCCGGGGAACCGGGCCTGGACCGCCTGGCCGTGCGCCGGCAGGTCCTCCACGTTGGCCAGGGTGACCACGTGGGGGGCCACCTCGCGCAGCGCGGTCTCGGTGTACTCGATCAGGTGCACGCCACGCAGGAACGACTGCACCGACAACCCGGAGGAGTGCCGGGCGCAGCCGCCGGTGGGCAGCACGTGGTTGGACCCGGCGCAGTAGTCGCCGAGCGACACCGGCGACCAGGCGCCCACGAAGATCGCCCCGGCGTTACGGACCCGCAGCGCCCACTCCCGGGCGTCGACCGTCTGGATCTCCAGGTGCTCGGCCGCGTACGCGTCGACCACCCGCAACCCCGCCTCCAGGTCGTCGACCAGGACCACGCCGCTCTGCTCACCTGTCAACGCCGTGGTGACCCGGTCGGCGTGCTTGGTCGCCGGCACCTGGCGGGCCAACTCCCGCTCGACCGACTCGACAAGCGTCAGCGACGGGGTGACCAGCACGCTCGCGGCCAGCGGGTCGTGCTCGGCCTGACTGATCAGGTCGGCGGCCACGTGCGCCGGATCGGCGGTGTCGTCGGCCAGGATGGCGATCTCGGTCGGCCCGGCCTCGGCGTCGATGCCGACCACGCCGCGCAGCAGCCGCTTGGCGGCGGTCACCCAGATGTTGCCGGGACCGGTGATCAGGTCGACCGGGTCACACCGCAGCTCACCCAACGGGTCGACAGCCGCGCCGTAGGCCAGCATCGCCACCGCCTGGGCCCCGCCCACGGCGTACACCTCGTCGACGCCGAGCAGCGCGCACGCGGCGAGGACCCGGGGGTCGGGCAGACCGCCGTTGTCCTGCTGCGGCGGGCTGACCACCACCAGCGACCGCACCCCGGCCGCCTGGGCCGGCACGACGTTCATCACCACCGTCGACGGGTACATCGCCAGGCCGCCGGGCACGTAGAGGCCGACCCGGTCGACCGGCAGCCAGCGCTCGGTGACAGTGCCACCGGGCACCACCTGGGTGGTGTGGTCGGTGCGGCGCTGGTCGTCGTGGACCTTGCGGGCCCGGGTGATCGACTCCAGCAGCGCGGCGCGCACTGCCGGGTCGAGCACCCCCTCGGCGGCGGTGATCGCCTCGACCGGCACCCGCAGCACCTGCGGGGAGATGCCGTCGAACCGCTCGCTGGCCTCTCGGATCGCCGCGTATCCATGCTCGCGGACCGCCTCCACCAGTGGGCGGATCCGCTCGACGGCAACCGACACGTCGAGCTGGGCACGGGGCAGCAGGCGGCGCGGGTCACCAAGACCGTCGCGCAGGTCGATCCGATTCAGCA
The DNA here is from genome assembly GCF_040649135.1 of Micromonospora sp. NPDC049047. Lineage (NCBI taxonomy): Bacteria > Bacillati > Actinomycetota > Actinomycetes > Micromonosporales > Micromonosporaceae > Micromonospora > Micromonospora sp. NPDC049047. The sequence goes on along the minus strand of NZ_JBEZEY010000010.1, from coordinate 191,347 downwards.
CCCTTGCGAGTCTAGGCGGCCGGCGTGCAACGCACCCGAGCCGCCCGACCGCCGGGACGGTGAGCCGGGCCACGCCGCCGCCGGCAAGATTGGTTAGGCTCGACCATGTGACCGCACGGCTGCCGGTGTTCCCGCTCGCCACAGTGCTCTTCCCCGGGTTGGTGCTGCCGCTGCACATCTTCGAGGAGCGCTACCGGGCGCTGGTGCGGCACCTGGTCAACCTGCCCGAGGGTGCGCCGCGGGAGTTCGGCGTGGTGGCCATCCAGGCGGGCTGGGAGGTCGCGCCCGCCGGACCCGGCGCCCGCGCCACGCCGAGCGCCGGCGAGGTCACCCTGCACGAGGTGGGCTGCACCGCGGAGCTGCGCCAGGTGACCGAGCTGGCCGACGGCGGCTTCGACATCGTCACCGTCGGCCGACGTCGCTTCCGGATCGCCGAGGTCGACGACAGCGCCGCGCCCTACCTGACCGCCGACGTGGAGTGGTTGCCCGACCCGGGCGGCCCGGACGAGGTGGCCGAGCTGCTGGCCACCCGGGTGATCGCCGTGTTCCGGCAGTACCTCGGCCTGATCCGCTCCGACCCGGAGGAGATCTCCGAGCAGCTGCCGGAGGACCCGACAGTGCTCTCCCACCTGGTGGCGGCGACCGCGGCGCTCACCGTCGACGACCGCCAGCGGCTGCTGGCCATCGACGACACCGCCGCCCGGCTCCGCGCCGAGCTGCGGCTGCTCAACCGCGAGGCGGCTCTGCTTCGTCAGGTGCGGGCGGTGCCGGTGCCGCTGACGGAGTTGGCGTCCCCGCCGACACCCAACTGAGCCCCGCCGGGTCCGGTTCCGGGCGCAGCCCCGGCCACCGCGACCAGCCGGCCAGCAGGGTGTACATGATCGCGGCACCGAACGCCGGTAGTAGCAGGTTGCCGTGCGGCACCGGCAGCACGCCGAGCAGCCAGTCGACCCCACCGGCCCGCAGGTCCGCGGGCTTGGTGAAGGCCTGCCCGGCCGGGGCGGTGGCCAGCAGCCGGTCGAAGGTGGCCAGGCCGACGCGCCGACCCACCTGCCACGCCACCGGGGCGGCGACCAACGCGCCGAGCACCGCGGCGAGCAACCCGACCGGACCCCGCCGCCGTCGCAGCACGAACCACAGGGCGAGCGCGACCAGCAGCCCGAAGCCCAGCCCGAGCAGGCTGAACCACCCGTCCGCGGCGATCGGCTGCTCCGGTTGCGGGTCGGCGTAGATCGCCCCCTCGACGGTCTTGACCACCGGGGTGTCCGGCGCGAGCGCGGCCCAGAGCAGCCCGAACGGCACACCGAGCACGGCCAGCGCGAGCACGGCGCCCAACACCGTCACCGCGGCACGCAGCGGACGGCGCGGCTCGTCGAAGTTCAGCTCCAGCGAACTCTGGTACGCCCCCCAAGGGGCAGCGCCAGCCCACTGCTCGCCCACGGCCGGCGGCGCGCCCGCTGACGGCGGCTGCTCGCCCACTGCCGGCGGCTGCTCGCCCGCTGACGGCGGCAGTCCACCCGCCGAAGGCTGCGCGTCCACTGCCGGCGGCTCATCCACTGACGGCGGCGGCTCATCCGTCGAGGACTGCTCGCCCGCTGACGGCTGCGCATCGACTGGCGGTGTCGCGCCCGGCGATCGGGGCGGCGTGGATCGGTCGGGCTCGTCGACGGGCCGCTCACGGTCGAGGTTGTCCGGGCTCACCCGATGATCCTCTCAGGCCCGATGTGGGGCCGGGGCCCCGGTGGCGGCAGACCAGCTCACCGGGCGAACGGCTCCACCATCATCGCCGCCGCGCGCAGCCACGCCTGCCGGGTCTCCGGCTGAAGCTGGTGGTACTCGATCGACGACCCGGTCTCCAGCGCCGGGTCGTACGGCACCACGGCCACCCCCCGGGTACGGGTGGCGAAGTGCCGCTCCAGGTCGTCCTGCAGGGGCGAGCGACCCGGGGTCGGGCAGGAGATGAGGGTGATCGCGTTGTCCGCCAGCTCGCCCATGCCCTCCTCGTGCAGCAGGTCGAGCATCCAGTCGGCGCTGAACGCCGCGTCCTCGCGGGGCACTGTGGTCACCACCAACTGATCCGCGGCCTGCATCACCGTGCGCCAGTTGGGGCTCTCCACGTTGTTGCCGGTGTCCACGCACACCACGTCGTGGGTGCGCCGCAGCAGTTCCAACACCCGCCGGACGGTGAACTGGTCAAGTCGCTGGGCGAAGCGCGGGCTCTCCTCACCGGCCAGCACGTCGTACGAGCCGTCGGAGGCGTGCCGCAGGTAGTCGTCGAGTCGACCCAGCAGGGTCGAGCCCTCCAGGATCTCGATCTGGGCCAGGTCGCCGACCAGGTGCCGGATCGTCCGGGCGTGCCGGGCGCTGCCGGCGCGCAGTCCGAGGGTGCCGCGCAGCTCGTTGTCGTCCCAGGCCAGTACGCCCTGTCCGCGCACGCTGCCGACGGTCGCCGCGGCGAGCACGGTGGCGGTGGTCTTGTGCACCCCGCCCTTGGGGTTGGCGAAGGCGAACACCCGGGGCGTGCCCAGGTCGCGGCGGAGCACCCCGTTGGCCCGCTCCTGCTCCGGGTCGGCGCCCTGCGGGCGCCACTCCACCCGGGCCGGGTAGGCGGGTTCGGCGATCGCCGGGCCGACCGACGGGCTGGGCGGTGGCACCACTGGCGGGGCCGGCGGGGGTGCGACAGGTGGCGATGGCGGCACGGCCACCGGATAACCGGTCTCCGGCTGGTAGCCGGTCTCCAACAACGCGTACCGCGACTCCGCTGCCGGGTCGCCCTGCCGGTAGCCGTTGTCAAGCAGCGCGTAGCGGGACTGGGCGGGCTCGGGCGCGCGGGGCGACGGTTCGGGCTCGGCCTGGTACGCCGGCTCCACCTGGTAACCCGGCTCGGCCTGGTAACCCGGCTCGGCCCGGTAGCCCGGCTCCGCGCGATAGCCCGGCTCGGCCCGGTAATCCGGCTCAGCCCGATAGCCCGGCTCCGCGCGATAGGTCGGCTCGGTCCGGTACGCCGGCTCCGACAGGTAGTCCGGCTCCGCCCGATAGCCGGGATCCGCCCGGTACCCCGGCTCGGCCCGATAGCCCGGCTCCGCGCGATAGCCCGGCTCGGCCCGGTAATCCGGCTCAACCCGGTAGCCCGGCTCCGCCCGGTAATCCGGCTCGGCGCGATAGGCCGGCTCCGCGCGATAGGCCGGCTCGGTCCGGTACGCCGGCTCCGCCCCATAGCCGGGCTCCGCCCGGTACCCCGGCTCGGCCCGATAGGCGGGATCGACACGGTAGGTCGCCTCGGCCCGGTAGGCGGGGTCCGCGCCGTACGGCAACTCCGCCGGCTGCCCGACGGCGGGCGCCCGACCGGCGTACCCGTTCGGGGCGGCGCGTCGGGGCAGCGCGTCCGGAGGCGCCTCGTCGGCCCGCCGCTCCGGCTCGGCCTGTTCCGCGCCGCGAGCGCCCAGCCGGGCGCGGTCCAACAACGCGCGCCACCGCGGCGCTGGTTCGGCCGGCCGGCCCCAGCCGGTCTCACTGCCCTCCACGGCCCGCCCTCCCAGCACCATCGCTCTTCGTCTGACAGGCTACGAAGCAAACCCTATTCGGACCACACCTCAGAACGCACACCAGCCGACGCAGATCACGACGACGTGGGCGTCGGCGGTTCGACGGCGATGGCCACGTCCGGCGAGGTGGTAACGCTCGGCGGGGGCGGTTCGGTGGGCTCCGGCGAGGACGGCTCAGGTAACGGAATCGTCACGACGGGTGCGGGTTCCGACGATTCGCCCACCGATGCCAGGGGCGCCGGCAGTCCCGGTGCCGGCTCCGACCGCTCGGCCGGTGCCGACTCCGGCGTCGGCCCGGTGTCGGCGGGCGGGCGCACCACGTCCCGCTGCTCGGGCAGGGGTGGTGTGAAGACCGTGCGGTCCAGCCGGTACACCTCCGGGGCAGGATCGACAGCCCGCACGTCTGGTCGAGCCGCCATGCCGCGCAACACGACAGGTGCCGCTCGTACCACCGCCGCGTAGACGCAGGCGCAGCCGGTGCGGTACGCGGCCGCCTCGGCAGCGGCCACCTCGGCGCCGCTCGCGTAACGCGCCCGCAACTCCCGCTCGCTCGCCCCGTCGCCGTCGACCGCGGCGGCCCTGGCCCGGTAGTCGGCCGCTTCGGTCTCCTTGCGCGACGCCACCTGGTCCATTCCGGCGACCACGTCGTCCGGCACCCGCAGCGCGGGAATCTTGACGATCTCGGTCTGCCGCCCCGGCAGCGGAACCCGCCCGAAGACCGTCGAGACCGGAACGTCGCCGAGCACCATCGCCAGCCGCTGCGGCGGCAGGTACGCGTCGAGTGTGACAAGCGCGTAGGTCCCGTCGGCAGTGCCCGGGGCAGACTGGCTGCTGAGCGCGGCCAGGTCGGCCGCGGCGGACCGCAGGTAACCGGGCGCGGAGTCGCCGTCGGTGACGCCGACCCGGGTCACCTCGCCCACCGTCGGGTCGCCCGACGGAGTCTCGTCGGCGGCCCAGAGAGCGGTGCCGAGCACCGCCGCCGCGGACAGCGCGGCCGCCCAGGTGAGCACCCCGGACCGGGTCGGCCGGTCGCCCAGCCGGGCCACGGCCCGGGTCAGCGGCGGCAGCAACCGTTGGTCGAGCTGCCGCAGCAGGTTGCCGGCGCGCACGGGCGGGATCCCCTCGTCGGATCGTTGTCGGGCGGTCGCCGCTCAGTCACGCAAGATCTGGAGCGCGCGGTCCAGGTCGTCAGGGTAGTCGCTGACGAACCGGACCTCGTCCCCCGTTCGGGGGTGCAGGAAGCTCAGTTCGCGGGCGTGCAGCCACTGTCGGGCCAGGCCGAGACGGGCCGAGAGGGTGGGGTCGGCACCGTATGTCAGGTCACCCACGCAGGGGTGCCGCATGGTGGAGAAGTGCACCCGGATCTGGTGGGTCCGGCCGGTCTCCAGTCGGACGTCGACCAGGCTGGCCGCCGGGAACGCCTCCAGGGTGTCGTAGTGGGTGATGCTCGGCTTACCGCCGGAGACAACCGCCCAGCGGTAGTCGTGGGTGGGGTGTCTGTCGATCGGCGCGTCGACGGTGCCGCGCAGCGGGTCCAGGTGACCCTGCACCACCGCGTGGTAGCCCTTGTCCACCTCGCGGTACTTGAAGGCCCGTTTCAACGCCGTGTACGCCTGCTCGCTCTTGGCGACCACCATGATCCCGGTGGTGCCCACGTCGAGTCGGTGCACCACGCCCTGCCGCTCGGCGGCACCGCTGGTGGAGATGCGGTGCCCGATCGCCGCCAGGGCACCGATCACCGTCGGGCCGGTCCAGCCGGGGCTGGGGTGCGCGGCCACCCCCACCGGCTTGTCGACCACCACGATGTCGTCGTCGGCGTAGACCACCCGCAGGCCGGGCACCGCCTGCGGCACCACTGTCGGCGGCGCGACCGGGGCGGGCAGCGTGACCTCCAGCCACGAGCCGGCCTTGACCTTGTGCGAGTTGGCGCGGGAGGTGCCGTCGACAAGCGCGTCGCCGGCATCGACAAGCGCCGCGGCGGCGGTGCGGGAGAGCCCGAACAGCCGGGACACCGCCTGGTCCAGTCGCATGCCGTCGAGGCCGTCCGGGACGGGCAGGGAACGGTGGTCGCCGCCTGCGGCGAACGCGGAGGTCATGCCCGCTCCCGCTGGTCCGCGCCCTGGGTGGCGTCCGTCTCGACCGGGGCGCCGTCGCGTCCGGCCCGCCGGCCGTCGCGCTGGCGGCCGGTCAACTCCAACACCATGGCCAGCAGCACCCCGCAGACCAACGAACTGTCCGCCAGGTTGAACACCGGCCAGACCTGGCCCCACGGGTCGAACAGGCTGATCATGTCGACCACGTGCCCGTGGAACGGCGCGGGGGCCCGGAAGATCCGATCGACGAGGTTGCCCAGCGCGCCGCCGAGCACCAGGCCGAGGCAGATCGCCCACGGCACCGAGCGCAGCCGCAGGGCCATCCAGACGATCCAGCCGACCACACCGATGGTGATCAACGGGAAGATCCAGGTGTGGTCCGCGCCGATGCTCCAGGCGGCACCGCTGTTACGGGTCAGACTCAGGTAGACCGCTCCGCCGAGCAGCCGGACCGGCTCCCGGTTGGTGAGCGCGGCCAACGCGAGGTGCTTGGTGACCAGGTCGGCCAGCAGGGCCACCAGGGCGACTCCGGCAAGAATCGCGACGGCCCGGGGCCGGCGTTTGTCGCCGCCCGGGTCGGTGCGGCCGGGTTCGGCGGACGGTGCTGCGGTCATGCGCTCCCCATCGACAGTCTCGGCGGTGATCGCTCACCGTCTCATCGCCGCCGGGGAGCGGACCTCAGCGCCGCTCCTCCAGCTGCTTGCACGTCACACACTGGGTGGCCGACGGGAAGGCGGCGAGGCGCTCGACCGGGATCGGGTTGCCGCACCGCTCGCACCAGCCGTAACCACCCTCGTCAAGACGCTCCAGAGCGCGCTCGACCTGTGTGATCCGTTCCAGAATGCTGTTGGCGAGAGAGATCTCCTGCTCCCGCTCGAGCGTCTTGGTGCCCGTGTCGGCCTGGTCGTCCCCGGCCGAGTCGGTCAGCCGATCGCGCTGCAGCTCGGTGATCTCGCTCAGCGTCTGATCGTACTCGGCGCGAAGCTCGTCCCGCCGCGCCGCCAGCGCCGCCCGGATCTTCTCGGTCTCCGCGGTGCTACGGGTGGCCTTGGCCACCGGCTTGCGCCCGGGGGTCCTGGTGTCGGCTGGCTTCGCCATGGGTCGCTCCCTCGGCCGCGGAGCCGCGTGATCCGCGGCACCTGGTCAGGGGGCGCCAACCACGACGTCCCCTATATGTACGAAAAGGGGCGCACGGCGACGATGGCCGCGCACTCCGGAGGTTGGCAAGAATACGGAACGTACAGGCGTCCGACAACGTGCCGCACCGTCGCACCGCTCAACTACCCCTAGCCCTGCCTAACCGGGGCAAAGGGAACGCTAGCAGGTCAATTGACCGCCTCGTCCCCGTACTCGCCAAACCATCGGGCCAGCCGGCCGCGCCGACTGACCGCCCGCAGCCGCCGTTCGGCGGCGTCGCGCACCCCGGCCGTCGCCACGATCAGCAGACTGTCGCCGGTCTTCAGCCGGGTGCCCGGGGTGGGCACGAAACCCACCCCGTCGCGCAGCACCAGGGTGACCGACGCGCCCAGGGGAAGCCGCAACTCGTCGACGTGCACGCCCGCCAACCGCGAGCCCGGTGGCACCTCCAACTGGAGCAGGTCCGCCCGCATCCGCTCCAGCGGCGCGGTCTCCAGATGGATCTCCGTGGCCTCCGCGGGCGCGGTCACCCGCAACCGACGGGCGAACGGCCCCAGCGTGCCGGTCTGCACCAGCGTGAAGATCACCACCAGCACGAAGACCACGTCGAAGAGGCGCTCCGCGCCGGGCACCCGTTCGGAGAGCGGAATGGTCGCCAGCACGATCGGCACCGCCCCGCGCAGCCCGGCCCAGGACAGGAACGCCTGTTCGCGTAGGCCCACGCGGAACGGCAGCGCCGAGACGGCCACCGACAGCGGACGGGCCAGCAGCACCAGGGCCAGCCCCGCGACCACCGCCGGCACCACCGCCGCGTCCAACCGGCCCGGCGAGGCCAGCAACCCGAGCAGCACGAACAACCCGATCTGGGCGAGCCACGCCAGCCCGTCCGCGAAGCCGAGGATCGCCTGCCGGTGCGACAGTCGGGCGTTGCCGAGCAGTACCCCGGCCACGTAGACCGCGAGGAATCCCGAGGCGTGCAGCACTGCCCCCGCCGCGTACGCCAGCACGGTGATGCCCACCGCGGCGATCGGGTAGAGCCCGGCCGAGGGCAGCGCGGCCCGGCGCAGCGCCCAGGTGCCGGCGACTCCCGCGCCCACCCCGACCGCGGCACCGACGCCCAACTCGTAGCAGACCAGCAGGACCTCATACCACCACGGATGCGACCAGCCCTGATGCGACAGCAGCACCACGAGCAGCACCACCGGGGCGTCGTTCATGCCCGACTCGGCCTCCAGCGTCGCCACCAGCCGAGGCGGCAACCGCAGCCGGCGCAGGGTGGCGAAGACGGCCGCCGCGTCGGTGGACGAGAGCACCGCACCGTAGAGCAGCGCCAACCGCCAGTCCAACCCCAGCAACAGGTGCACGGCGACGCCGACCACCAGAATGCTCACGACCACACCGACAGTGGAGAGCGCGGACGCCAGCCCGAGCACCGGCCGCAGCGTGGACCACCGGGCGGTCAGACCACCCTCCGCGATGATCACGATCAGTGCGCAGAAGCCGAGGGTACGTGTCAACTCGACGTCGTCGAAGCGGATGCCCAGGCCGCCCTCGCCGATCGCCACGCCAAGCGCCAGGTAGACAAGGAGGCTGGGCACACCCAGCCGGGTGGAGAGTCGCACCGCGCCGACGGCGACCAGCAGCACGGCCGCCCCCAGCAGCAGCGCGATATCAAACCCGGGCGTCACGGCTGCCTGGCCTGGGCGTTCCTCACTCGGCGGATCCGTCGCGCAGTCGGCGCAGCACCTCGGACAGCTCCGGGCCGGACCGATCGACGAGGAAGAGCTTGTCCCGACTGGCCGCGCCGGCGCGCAGCGCGACCTCGGCCCGCCGGACACCCAGGGCAGCGGCCAGCGCCCGGCGAGCCGCCTCGGTCGCCCGACCGTCGACGGCCGGCTCGTGCACGGCGATCACGAGGGCGGGCCCGTGCGGGCCGTCGAAGCGGCCGCCCACCCGCGCGGACGAGGCTCCTGGCTTCACGCGTACCGCCACGGTGAGCGTGTCCTGCGCGGGCACCGTGGCCGCTTCAGATCGGCCGGGCGTCGGCGAGCAGGGCGGTAGCTGGCGCGCAGTGCGCGCACGGGGTGAACCCGAGTTCGGCGGCCTCGGCGACCGGCAGCGGCTCGGGCACCCGGCCAACCAGATAGGAGCAACTGGCGAGGTGGTAGCGGGGGTGGCCGTCCACCACCTCGACGGCGGCGGTGAGTCGGGCCACCCGGGCGGCCTCGGCGGGAGTGACAGGTTGCTCGGCGGGCTCGTCGGCGGCCGGGGCATCGTTGCGCGGATCGCCGTCGCTCGCCGTCGCCGGGCTGACCGGGCTGGCCGCCGGGGACGTGTCGACCGACGACCCGAACGGCGCCCCCTCGTCGAACGGGGGCGCGTCATGCGGGGGCGCGTCATACGCGGGCGCGTCATCGACCCGCGGGTCGAACGGGGGCGCGTCATCGACCCGCGCGGCAGCGGGTGCCGGTTGGTCGACCGGCGGCGCGGGTGGTTGCCGCCACCCGGTGCCGCCGGTGCCGACCGTCGTGGGCACGTGCTGGACCGGCACCTCCGGCTCGACAAGCGGAGGTCCGTACGCGACACCCGGTGTGGCCTGGCTGGCCGTGCGGGGCGCTTCCGGTTGCCGCCGGCCGGCCCGGCCGGGATCCGCCGTCGCACGGTTGGCGGCTGCCTGGCGGGCACCCGCCACCAACGCCACGGCGGCCAGCAGACTGGCCGCGATGGAGATGATCAACATGAAGCTGGAGCCACTGGCCAGGCCGAGCACCAGGAGCACCACCGCGACGAGGATGAGCAGGAGACTTGCGACTATCACGGCTCACCCCCGCCGCGTCGTACCGTCCAGACAAGGCCGGCGACCGTCACCATTTGTGGAAAGCGACCGCCGGCCGGGCGCTCAGCGTCCGGCTTCGAGGGCGCCGGAACGCCCGCTGCCGTACGAACCGGCGAGACCCGCAGCGGCCAGCCCGTTGCCGCCGGCGACCCGGCCTGCCTCGGACCGGGTCATCTCGGCCTCCAGACCCTGGCCACGACCGTCGAGGTCACGCAGCTGGCTCTCCAGGTACGCCTTGAGCCGGGTGCGGTACTCGCGCTCGAACTGCTTGAGCTCCTCGATGTGCTTCTGCAGGGCCGTGCGCTTGGCGTCCAGGCCGCCCATGGCCTCCTGGTGCCGCTGGCGGGCGTCCCGCTCCAGGGCGTCGGCCTTCGCGCGAGCCTCGCGGGTCACCTCCTCAGCCTTACCGCGGGCCTCGGACAGCAACTGGTCGGCCTCGCGGCGTGCGTCGGACACGTGGTCGTCGGCGGTGCGCTGGGCCATCATCAGCACGCGCAGGGCCTGCTGCTCGCCGTCACCGGTGACGCCGCCGGCCGGACCGCCGGTCGCGCGGACCTGCTCCAGCTCGGCCTGCATCGCGCGGGCGGCCTGCTCGGCCGCCGACTTGTCGCGCTGCACCCGGTCCAGTTGGGCCTTGACGTCGTTGAGCTCCGCCGCCAGTCGGGCGTCGCCGCCGGGGCCGGCGGGGGCACCGCCACGGCCGCCGCGCTCCACCTGGGCGCGCAGCTCGTTGTTTTCCTCGATGAGACGGGCGAGCTCGCGCTCGACCTCGTCCAGGAAGGCGTCGACCTCCTCCTCGTCATACCCCCGCTTGCCGATCGGCGGCTTTTTGAAGGCGACGTTGTGGACGTCGGCCGGGGTCAGCGGCATCGAAACTCCTCGGGTCAGTTGCGGCCGCGAAAGCGCGTCGGTCATCAGGCAGATGCCCTGATCGACGGCCCTAACACGAACTCCATCAGCACGAACAGGATAACCAGGAGCACAAGGGAGGCCAGGTCGATGCTCACGGTACCAATTCGCAGCGGAGGGATCACACGCCTCAACGCGTTGAGAGGGGGATCAGTGACGCTCCACACGGATTCCAATCCTGCCGATGCACCACGGCTCGGTTGCCAGCGCCGGCCGTACTGCAGGACGGCGCTCAACACGAACCGGGACAGAAGAAGAAGCAGGAAGACATAAAGGATCAGGTACAGCACTTGCAGTAAGATCGACAACACGGTCAGCGACGTCCCTCGGGTCGGGCGGGGTCAACTCAAACTGAAAAAGCCGCCCTCAGCGATCTTGGCCTTGTCCTCAGCGGTGACCTGGACGTTTGCCGGTGAGAGCAGGAACACCCGGTTGGTCACGCGCTCGATCGTACCGCGCAGGCCGAACGCCAGCCCGGCCGCGAAGTCAACCAGACGGCGGGCATCGGCCTCATCCATTTCGGTGAGATTGATGATCACCGGGACGCCGTCGCGGAAGTGCTCACCGATGGTGCGCGCCTCCCGGTAGGTGGTCGGGTGCAGCGTGGTGATCTGGTAGCGCTGCTCCTCCTCGGGCAGCGCCCGCTCCCGCGACGTGACCTGCGGCGCGAGGGCCAGGTTGTCCCGGGTGTGGTACGTCAGCGCACCGGAGGTCTCGCCCGCCGACGACCTGGTGATCGACCGGACGCTTGACCGCTCGACCCGTTCCGCGCGCTCGCCGTCACCACGCTCGGACTCGCTCAACCGCCCGCTCGTCCGCTCGGAGAGTCGACCCCGCTCGCTTGCCCGCGGCCGGGGAGCCGGCGGCTCCTCGGTGTCGTCCTCATCCTCGTCGGCGAACTCCTCGGCGTACCTGCTCTGCCGGTACCGCGAGTCGCGGTAGCCACCCTTGTCGTAGCCACCGTCGTCGTAGGCCCGCTCGTCGTCTTCCTCGACCAGACCGAGCCAGACCCCCGCCTTGCGCAGTGCACCCATCCCGCGCCCTTCCGTCCGCCGTGCGGCACGCGCCCCCGTGCCATGTCGCCCGTCGCGAGTGGACAACCATGCCCACCGGACCGGAACCGCAATCCCCCCGGCGCGCGATTCGCGTCGCGCGCACGACCCCGACCAGGAGACGCCGCCCCTGAAACAACACTGATGTAATTTGCATGTCTCGCGGTCAGGCTACCGCAGCGTGGGACGCATTCCGAGCAACGCGCTACCGACGCGGACATGTGTCGCGCCGTATCGGATGGCGATTTCGAAATCCCCGCTCATCCCGGCGGACAGTCCGGTGGCTCCCGGATGGACGGTCCGAAACATGCCGGCAACCTCCGCGAGTCGGGCAAAGGCCCGGTCCGGCTCCCAACCCAGCGGAGCCACCGCCATCAGACCGGCCAGACGCAACCCCGGCGCGTCGGCGATCGCCTCGGCCACCGGCTCCAACCCGGCGCCCGGATCGGCCGAACCGGGCAGCGCCCCGCCCCGGGCCGCGTCGCCGTCGATGCTCACCTGGACCATGGCGTCCAGCGGCACCTCCCGGTCGGCGGTCGCGGCCGCCAACGCCCGGGCCAGCCGGACACTGTCCACGGAGTGCACCGCGTCGGCGTAGCGGACCACCGAGCGGGCCTTGTTGCGTTGCAGTTGACCGATGAAGTGCCACCGTGGACGTACCCCGGCCGCGGCCACCTCGGCGGCCTTGCCGGACGCCTCCTGGTCGCGGTTCTCCCCCACGTCGGTCACCCCGAGCCCGGCCAGCGCCAGCACGTCGCTGGCCGGGTAGGTCTTCGTCACGGCGATCATCGTGACCTCGGCACGGTCCCGACCGACCTGCGCGCAGGCGTCGGCGATGCGGGACCGGATCTGGGCCAGGCCGGCCGCCAGTTCGGCGTGCCGGTCCGGTCGTACAGTGGCTGAGCTGTCGGTCATCGGCGGGGCTCAGGACCCGTTCTTGAGGAAGTCGGGAACGTCGACGTCGTCGAAGAGCACCCGACGCGGCGACTGGGCCGGTGCCGGGTTGCTTACCGGTGCCGGCACCGGTGTGTTCTGCGGCGCGGGCTGGTTGGTGTTGGTCTTGCGGGTCGGCTCGGCCGCCTTGTACGCCGGCGTGCCGCCGTCGAAGCCCGCCGCGATGACAGTCACCCGCACCTCGTCGCCGAGCGCGTCGTCGATGACCGCGCCGAAGATGATGTTGGCGTCCGGGTGGGCCGCGTCGGTGACCAGTTGGGCCGCGTCGTTGATCTCGAAAAGGCCCAGGTCGGAACCGCCGGCGATGGAGAGCAGCACGCCCCGTGCGCCGTCCATGCTCTGCTCGAGCAGCGGGCTGGAGATGGCCGCCTCGGCCGCCTCGACCGCGCGGTTCTCCCCGCGGGCGCTGCCGATGCCCATCAACGCGCTGCCGGCGCCGCTCATCACGCTCTTGACGTCGGCGAAGTCCAGGTTGATCAGACCCGGGGTGGTGATCAGGTCGGTGATGCCCTGCACACCGGAGAGCAGCACCTGGTCCGCCGTGCGGAACGCGTCCATCATGCTGATGTTGCGGTCACCCAGGGCCAGCAGCCGGTCGTTCGGGATCACGATCAGGGTGTCGCACTGGTTGCGCAGCTCGTCTATCCCCGTCTCGGCCTGCACCTGGCGGCGCTTGCCCTCGAAGGAGAACGGCCGGGTCACCACGCCGATGGTGAGCGCGCCGAGCTTGCGGGCGATGTTGGCGACCACCGGCGCGCCACCGGTGCCGGTGCCGCCGCCCTCACCGCAGGTCACGAAGACCATGTCGGCGCCCTTGAGCACCTCCTCGATCTCGTCGCGGTGGTCCTCGGCGGCGTTCTTGCCGACGTCGGGGTTGGCGCCGGCGCCCAGGCCGCGGGTCAGTTCCCGGCCCACGTCGAGCTTGACGTCGGCGTCGCTCATCAGCAGCGCCTGGGCATCGGTGTTGATCGCGATGAACTCGACGCCCTTGAGCCCAACCTCGATCATCCGGTTGACGGCGTTGACCCCGCCGCCCCCGATGCCGACGACCTTGATGACCGCCAGATAGTTGTGCGGAGGTGTCATCTCCGGTCCTTTCCTTCGAGATTGGCTTCGGCCGACCGGGTACGGCGTGGCCAGACCAGCGGCCGACGACAGCTGTCACCAGCGAGGCTCAGAGGTGAACCCTCACCCTCTACTAGAGGCTTACAGTTATGTCAACCACTGTTCCTCTTCGGGGCAACGTAAGCGCCACCGCGCGATGAGCCAAGGACCCCACCGGCGTGTCGCCGAGCCGAGCGCGACGGGTCACCGCCGTGGGCGCTGTCCGGTCAGCGAAACGTCACCACATCGGGCGCGCTCACGTCGATCCGGTCAGCGTCCTCATCCAACAGGGCGGTGGCCACCCGGGCCTTGTCCGTACCCCTTGTCGCGTCGCCCCAGACCACCGTCCGGTCCCCGCGCAACCGCAGGCTGATCCGGGCCAACCCCTCCACCTGCAGGTCCACCAACTCCGCGCGCAGCTGCGGGGTCAGCGCGGCGAGGACCTCCAGCGCGGCCCGGGTGCCCGGGTCGTCGGCCGCCGGACGGCCCACCGTCACCTGCGGCAGATCAGCGGGACGCCGGTCCACCGTCCGGAACGCCACCCCGCTGCGGTCGATCACGGCGAACGCCGCCCCCTGCGGCACCACCGCCACCGCGGTGCGCTCGGTCACCCGCACCACGAGCGTCCCGGGCCAGTCCCGGGAGACCGTGGCCCGCTCCACCGCCGGCAGCGCACCGACCCGGCGGGCGGCGGCGGCCAGGTCCACCCGGGCCAGCGGCACCCCCTCCGGCACGCCGACCGCGTCGTGCACCTGCACCGGGGTGACCAGACCGACACCCTCCACCCGCACCTCCCGAACCCCGAACAGGCCGGTGCCGAGCACCGTCCAGGCGACCAGCCCGGCCAGGGCGAGGACCCCGGCCGCCACCGCCCACGGCAGCGCCGCGCGCATCCGACGCTGCCGGGCCCGAGCCATGAACCGACGGGTCGAGGGCGGCACCGCGTCGCGCCCGGCCCGGACCAGCTGCCACCGCCGCGCCGGCCCACGCCGCGGGACACCACCGTCGGCGCCGCTGGTCCGTCCCCGGGACGGGCCGGGACTCATCCGGCCAGGGGCGCCGCGCCGCCGGGCGCGGCGGTGCCACCGAGAGCCGCTCCGTCGCCGCCGGCCGTGGTCCCACCCGGCACCGCATCAGTGATCGCCGGGGACGTGGCCGCCGGGTCGACGGTCGTGGTCGGCGCCGGGCCGGCCGTGCGCGCACCGAGCGCCGCCAGCAACTCGTCGCCCATCAGCGAGATCGGCGGGGCGCCCATGGTGACCACCACGTCCCCCGAGCGGGCGCGACGGGCCACCTCGACCGGCGCCTGCTCCCACGACTCCACGAAGACCTTACGGTCGGCGGGCAGCTGCACCGCAGCGATCAGCGCCGCCGAACCCTCGCCGGGCTGCCGCAACTCACCCGGCCCGAAGACCTCAAGCAGCACCACCTCGTCGGCGAGGGCCAGCGCGGCGGCGATCTCCGCCTGGTTGTCGCGGGTGCGATACAGCCGGTACGGCTGGAAGACGACGATCAACCGCCCGTCCCCGGCCACCTCGCGCAGCGTCTGCATGGCGAGCGTCATCGAGGTCGGGTGGTAGGCGTACTCGTCGTAGACGAGCACGCCGTCCGCGACACCCTTGCGCTCGAAGCGCCGGCGCACCCCGGGAAAGACCGCGAGCGCGGCCTCCGCCGCTTCCAGTGGCAGTTCCAGCAGGTACGCGGTGAGCACCGCGGCGGCGCTGTTCAGCCCCATGTGCCGCCCCGGCACCGGCAGCCGGAACTCGCCGAGCGACCGGCCGTCGACAGCGGCCAGGTAGCGCACCCCACGCGAGGAGGAGACGATCTCGGTGAGTCGCAGGTCGGCGTCGGCGGCCTCGCCGTAGGTGAACACCCGCCGCCCCTCGGCGCGCAGGCTCTCGGCCAGCCGCCGACCGCCCGGGTCGTCGGCGCAGGTGATGATGAACCCGTCCGGGTCGGTGAGGCGGGCGAACTCCACGAACGCCGCCTCCAGCGTCGCGTAGTCGCCGTAGGTGTTCAGGTGGTCGGCCTCGACGTTGGTGATGATCGAGACGTACGGGCGGTAGATGAGGAACGAGCGGTCACTCTCGTCCGCCTCGACCACGAAGTGCTCGCCGGTGCCGTGGTGGGCGCCCGAGCCGACCTCGGAGATCTCCCCACCGATCACGAAGGACGGATCCACGCCGGCATGCTGGAGCACCATCGTCACCATCGAGGTGGTGGTGGTCTTGCCGTGCGTGCCGGCCACCGCCACCGCCCGACGGCCGGTCATCGCCGCGGCCAGGGCCTCCGAGCGGTGCAGCACCCGCAGGCCCCGCCGACGCGCCTCGACCAGCTCCAGGTGGTCCTGTGGGATGGCCGACGAGTAGACGACGGTGTCCACCCCGTCGAGGTTGCTGGCCTGGTGGCTGAGGTGGATGGTGCCGCCGAGCGCCCGCAGCCCCTCCAGCGAGGGCCACTCCCGCAGGTCGCTGCCGGAGACCCGGATGCCCCGGGTGAGCAGCAGCCGGGCCACACCGAGCATGCCCACCCCGCCCACGCCGATCAGGTGGACCGCGCCCAGGTCCTCCGCCGTGAGCGTGCCGGCCGGGGTGAACTGCGCGGTCATCGGGCCACCGCCGCGATGACGAAGGAACGCAGCGCCTCGTCACCGTCGCGCCGCCCGTACGCCGACGCGGCGGCACCCATCGCTGCCGTCCGCTGCGGGTCGCGGATGAGCGGAATGACGGTGCGCTCCAACCAGTCCGGGGTGAGTTCCGCGTCGTCGACAATCAGCCCACCGCCGGCCTCCACCACGGGCAGCGCGTTGCGCCGCTGCTCCTGGTTGCTGTGCGGGTACGGCACGTAGATCGTGGGCAGCCCGATCGCGGCCACCTCGGCCACTGTCATCGCCCCGCCCCGGGCCAGCATCAGGTCGGCGGCGGCGTAACCCAGCTCCATCTCGGACAGGTAGGGCAGCGTCACGTACGGCACCGGCAGGTCGGTGGGGATCGGCACCGGCTCGTTACGGGCGCCCATCACGTGCAGCACCTGCACACCGTTGCGGGCCAACTCCTTGGCCGCCCCGGAGACCGCCAGGTTGATCGAGCGGGCGCCCGACGAGCCACCGGAGACGAAGAGCACCGGCAGGTCCGGGCGGAGCCCGAAGTGGGCGCGGGCGGCGTTGCGCAGCGCGTACCGGTCAAGGCCCGCGATGGTGCGCCGCAGCGGCACCCCGACGATTGTGGCGTCGCGCAGCGACTCGGCCTGGCTCGGCTGGTGCGGGAAGCCGACGGCGATGTTCTTTGTGAACTTCATGCCCAGCCGGTTGGCCACGCCCGGCGGCACGTTCACCTCGTGGATCACCATGGGCAACTCCCGGCGCCAGGCGGCGAGGTAGGCCGGCACCGAGACGTACCCGCCGAAGCCGACGACCACGTCGGCCTGCACCTCGTCGATCACCTTGCCCGCGGCGCGGGCCGCGGTCCACATCCGGCCCGGGGTGCGGACCAGGTTCATGTTCACCGACCGGGGCAGTTGGTACGCCGGGATCTGCCGCAGCTCGTAGCCGTGCGGCGGAATCAGGTCGTTCTCCATGCCCCGCGGTGTGCCGAGGCAGGTGATCCGGACGCCCGGGTCGTGTCGGCGCAGGCAGTCGGCGAAGGCGAGCAGCGGGTAGACGTGCCCCCCGGTGCCACCTCCCGCGAGCACCACCGAACGCAGCGGACCCATCAGCGTCTCCTCTCGCTCGCCGCACCACCGCGGCTGCGGTCCTGGCGGACCCCGCGCGGCGCGGCCTGGTCGTCATGGCGCCGCTCGCGGGACCGGGGCACGGGCCCTCGGGCCGCCGGCGGCGTCGCCGGTCGGCGACGCCGGCCGGGAAGCGGCGGCAACGGGGCCCAGAGTAGTCGGACCCACCGGGCCGGCGGACGGGCATGCAGTGCTCTGGCCGCATCGGGTTCGGCGCGGGCGAAGGAGGCCAGCATGCCGATGCCGGCCAACGTCACGACCAGGGCACTTCCGCCGTCGGAGATGAACGGCAGCGGCAGGCCGGTGATCGGCAGCAGCCCGACCACCCCACCGATGTTGATCACAGCCTGGCTGACCAGCCAGGTGGTCACGGCGGCGGCGGCGAGCCGGCGGAACGGATCGTCGACCCGCCGGGCGATCCGCAACCCGGTGTACGCGAGGACGGCGAACAGGCTGAGGATGACCACACACCCGATCACGCCCAACTCCTCCGCGATGATCGCGAAGATGAAGTCGTTGTGCGCCTCGGGCAGCCAGTCCCACTTCAGGCTGCCCTTGCCCAGCCCGACACCGAACCAGCCGCCGTGCTCGATGGCCAGCCGGCCCTGATAGAACTGGTAACACGGGTCGCCGCACTCGTCCGGCGGCGGTGGGTTGAGAAAGAGCGTCAGTCGCGCCAGCCGGTAGTTGTCCGCGCCCTTCTCGCCGGAACCGGCGCCGAGCGAGGCCACCGCGATGAGCAGGCCGACGCCGAGCAGACCGACCACGGTCAGGGCGCCGAAGACCCGCATCCGCACCCCGGCGGCCCAGAGCAGGCCCACCACCAGGGCCAGCAGGCAGAGCATGGTGCCCGTGTCGTTGTAGCCGACCAGGACGAAGAGCAGGCCCATCACCGGGAAGAGCGGGGTGGCCAACTCCCGCCACCAGCCCAGCGCGGCGCCCTTGCGGGCCACCACGTGCGCGCCCCACAGCACCAGCGCGATCTTGGCCAGCTCGGACGGTTGCACCTGGATGCCGCCGATGAACAGCCAGAGCAGCCGCGCCTCGATCGGGCCGATCCGGGCGGAGTCCTGGTGGGTCAGGCGCGCGTACGCGAGCAGCAGGTTGAGCACCAGCAGCAGCGCGATAGCGGTGAACAGCAGCGGCCGGCCCAGCGACCGGTAGGTGCTGGCGGGCAGCCGCTGGCAGGCCCAGAACACCCCGATGCCGATCACCGCGAAGATCGCCTGTTTGGTCACCGACGCCGAGGCGTTGCCGTCCTCGGCGTAGTCCTTCACGCTTGTCGCCGAGAAGACCATGGTCAGCCCGATCAACAGCAGCAGGCCGGCGCTCGACAACAGCAGATAGTAGGAGGCCAGCGGCCGGTCCAGCAGGCCGCGCAGCGCGGCGAGCCCGCCGGCCGCGTCCAGCCCGAGTAGCGGCACTGACGGTGCTGGTTGCGCCGCGCGTGGCGCCGCACCCGGTTCCGGAACGTGGGCGTCGTCCGGCGTCACGCCGGACGCCTTACCGCGCGCTGTCGCGCCCGGCTGCTTGGCGCCCGGCGTCGGCTCCCGCGCCGTCGCGTCGGGTTTCGGGCCGCGCCGGTCGTCCGCGCGGCGCGACGGCACGGTGCCCGCCGAGCCCGCTGACCGCCGAGGCCGGCCGGTCGGTCGGTCGTCCCTGTCGTCGGTGCCTGGTTCCTCCCCCACCCCGACATCATCACCGCTAGCCCCGCCCGGCGAGCCCACAACGAATCTCCCGGCGTGTCGAACCGCAGGATCCGCGCAAGGTCGAGGAGGTGGCCGCCTCGGAAACTCGTCGAGGCGGCGACGTCGCCGACGTTGCGCGGATCCTGGGTCAGCCGCCAACGGGAGTCGGGGCTGGTCAGGTCATGTTGGCGAGGAACTCGCTGTAGAACAGGCCCAGGGCGATGGCCACGCCGATGCCGGCGATGATCCAGAAGCGCACCACGATGTTGACCTCACTCCAGCCGGCCAGCTCGAAGTGGTGCTGCAGCGGCGACATCCGGAACACCCGTTTACCCGTGGTCTTGAAGGAGATGATCTGGATCACCACGGACATCGTGATGATCACGAAGAGCCCGCCGATGATCGGCAGCAGCAGGATGGTGCGGGTGGACATCGCCATGCCGGCGATCAGGCCGCCCAGCCCCAACGCCCCGGTGTCGCCCATGAAGATCCGCGCCGGGGACGTGTTCCACCAGAGGAAGCCCACACAGGCCCCGGCCGCCGCCCCGGCTATCAGCGCGATCTCCAACGGGTCGCGCACCTCGTAGCAGTACGGCTGCTTGTAGCTCGGGTCGGCGCACCAGTGCCGGTACTGCCAGAACGCGATAAGCGCGTACGCGGCGAGCACCATCACCGACGCGCCGGTGGCCAGACCGTCCAGGCCGTCGGTGAGGTTGACGCCATTCGTCGCGGCCATCACCACGAAGATGAAGATGATCACCGCGCCGACCTTGCTGACCTCCAGGAAGTCGATGTCCCGGATGAAGCTCAGCGTGGTGCTGCCCACCGTCTCGGTGTTCGTCGCCCTACCCGTCGCGTCGGTCATCGTGCTCGGGAACCACAGCGCGATCACCCCGAAGACCGCACCGACCAGGATCTGCCCGAGCAGCTTGCCGCGCTTGTTCAGACCGGCACTGTTGCGCTTGCGCACCTTGAGGAAGTCGTCGAGGAAACCCACAGCGCCGGAGAAGACCATCAGCCCCAGCAGCACCAGCGCGGTGATGGTCGGCTCCACCTGCGCGATCTGCTGGTCCGGCAGGGTGGTCAGGGCCAGGTGCCCGGCCACGTACGCGATCACCGTGGCCAGGATGAAGACCACGCCACCCATTGTGGGCGTGCCCTTCTTGCCCTGGTGCATGGCCGGGCCGTCGGTGCGGATCGGCTGACCGGCCTTGAGCCGGGTGAACACCTTGATCGCGAGGGGGGTGCAGAACAGCGACACGATGAAGGCCACCCCGATGGCGACGATGACCGCCCTCATCGGGTGGACTCCCCGCCGGCGTCGGCGCGCAGCGCGTCGGCCACCTCCCAGGTCCGGTACCGGGAGCCCTTGACCAGGACGACGTCGCCCGGCCGTAACTCGCCCCGCAGCACCTCGACGGCCGCCGCCTGATCGGTGAGCAGCACCGACTCTCCTCCCCAGTTCACTACCGCTGTTGCGCCTTCGTGGATCGGCGCGGCCGGCTCGCCCACCACGAGCAGCCGGTCGACACCCAGCTCGGCCGCGAGTCGGCCGACCTCGGCGTGGCCGTCGTACTCGAACGGACCCAGCTCGGCCATGTAACCAAGCACCGCGACGGTACGCCGCCCCTGGCCGATGCTGGCCAGCGCCCGCACCGCCACCGCCATCGAGGCCGGGTTGGCGTTGTACGAGTCGTCGATCACCGTCACCCCGTCGGGGCGGTCGAACACGTCCATCCGGCGGGTCGAGACCAGCCGCAACTCGCCGAGCGCCGTTGCCAGCTCCGTCAGCGGCATGCCCAGTTCCCGGGCCACCGCCGCCGCGGCGAGGGTGTTGCCGACCTGATGCCGGCCGGCCAGCCCGAGCCGCACCGGCGCACGTCCCTCCGGCGTGACCAGGGTGTACGACGGGTGCCCGCGCTCGTCGAGCGCGACGTCCTCGGCGCGTACGTCCGCCTCCGGCGCCTCGCCGTAGCGGACCACCCGGGCCCGGGTCCGACCCGCCATCGCGGCCACCCGCGGGTCGTCGGCGTTCAGCACGGCCAGCCCGTCCGGCGGCAGCGCCTCGACCAGCTCGCCCTTTGCCACTGCGATGTTGTCCTGGGAGCCGAACTCGCCGATGTGCGACGTGCCGACGTTGAGCACCACGGAGATCCGCGGCGGCACCAGCTCGCACAGGTAACGGACGTGCCCGATGCCGCGCGCGCCCTTCTCCATCACCAGGTAACGGGTGTCCGGCCCGGCCCGCAGCGCGGTGTACGGGTGCCCCAGCTCGTTGTTGAACGATCCGGGCGGCGCCACAGTGGCCCCGAGCCGGGTGGTGAGCTGACCGATCAGGTCCTTCGTGGTGGTCTTGCCGGACGAACCGGTCACGCCGATCACTGTCAACCCGGGCAGCCGGTCCACCGCGGCGCGGGCCAGCCGGCCCATCGCGGTCAGCGCGTCGTCGACAAGCACCATCGGCACCCCGGGCACCTCGCGGCTGCCGAGCACCGCCACCGCCCCGGCCTGGATCGCCGTCGCCGCGTAGTCGTGCCCGTCGACCTTCTCACCCGGGAAGGCCACGAAGAGCGAACCGGGCCCCACCTTGCGCGAGTCGAACTCCACCGAACCGGTGACGGTGGCGGCCGGGTCGGCACCCACCAGCCGCCCGTCGACGGCCGCGGCCACCTCGGCCAGGCTCAGCGCGATCATCGCCGACCCGCCAGGTCCCCGAAGCGGGCCCGCAACGCGTCGGCCAGCTCGACGCTGTCGTCGAACGGAAACATCTGCCCCGCCACCTCCTGGCCCCGCTCGTGCCCCTTGCCGAGCAGCGCGATCACGTCGCCCGGCTCGGCCAGCCGAACCGCCTCGTCGATCGCGGCACGCCTTCCGGACACCTCGATGATCCGGGCGGCAGTGCCGGCCCGGTACGCCCCGGCGAGCACCTCGGCACGGATCTCCGCCGGGTCCTCGGTACGCGGGTTGTCGTCGGTCACCAGCACCACGTCGGCTCCCTCGGCGGCGGCCGCGCCCATCACCGGCCGCTTGCCGCGGTCCCGGTCCCCACCGGCGCCGATCACACAGATCAACCGGCCGGCACTCAGCTCACGCAGCGCGGCCAGCGCGGCCACTATCGCGTCCGACTTGTGCGCGTAGTCGACCACCCCGCGCACCGGCGCGGCGACGTCGACCAGCTCCAGCCGGCCCGGCACGCCACCGCAGGCGGCCACCCCGGTCGCCGCGGTCGCCGGGTCCACCCCGGCGCCCACCAGCGCGGCGATGGCCAGCAGCGCGTTCGCCACGTTGTGCCGGCCGGGCAGCGCCACCCCGGCGGGCAGGACCACCCCGTCCGGGCCGTGCGCGGTGAAGCGCTGGGCGTACCCCTCGCCGTCCACGCCGTCGGCCCACCAGGTCGCGCCCCGGTCCCCGGCCGCCGAGTAGGTGACGGTTGTCGGCTTGTACAGCGGCTGCAACGCCGGGTCGTCGTGGTTGAGCACCTCGACAGCGCAGCGCCCGTCGAAGAGCTGCGCCTTCGCGGCGAAGTAGTCGTCGGTGTCGGCGTGGAAGTCGAGGTGGTCGGAGCCGAAGTTGGTGTATCCCCCGACGGCGAACCGGACACCGCCCACCCGGCCCATGGCCAGCGCGTGGCTGGAGACCTCCATGACCACTGCGGTGACCCCACGCTCGCGGGCGGTGGCCAGCATGGCGTGCAGGTCGGTCGCCTCGGGGGTGGTGCGCACGCTGTCGATCACCAGGTCACCGAGCCGGGTCTCCACGGTGCCGATCAACCCGGTGGTGTGGCCGGCGGCCCGCAGCCCCGACTCGACCAGGTACGCGGTGGAGGTCTTGCCTGCGGTGCCGGTCACGCCGATCACGGTGAGCGCGGCGGTCGGATCGCCGTAGATCGCCGAGGCCAGCTCGCCGACGACCGCGCGGGGATCGGGCACCACGAGAGCGGGCAGGCCGCTCGCCGCCGCCAGCTCGGCACCGGCCGGGTCGGTCAACAGGGCCACCGCGCCGGCCTCGGCAGCGGCGGCGGCGAACTCCGCGCCGTGCCGACGGGCACCGGGCAGCGCCGCGTACAGGTCGCCGGGGCGAACCTCCTGGCTGGCGTGGGTGGCCCCGGTGACGGTCACCGTGGCGGCCTCCGCCGGGAGGTCGACGGCGAGCCGGACGGCGAGATCACCGAGCCGGACTCCGGTCACGGTACGTGGACGTGGATTGCCGGGCACGGCGTCAGACCCTACCCGGTCGTCCGGTTCCGGCCGTACAGCCGCCCCGGTGGTTCGTCGGCACTCACCGATGATGTCCCGCCATCGCTGCTCAGCGCGGATAGACAGTGAACTTGGGCGCGGAACCACCTGTGGACGGCGGCACCCGATAGTGACGCAGGGTGAACTGCATCATGTCGCGGAACGCCGGGTTGGCGATCGCCGCTCCCCCACCGCGGGGCGAGTACACGAAGACCGCGATCACGTAGCGGGGGTTCTCGGCGGGGGCCATGCCGATGAAGGAGGACACCGTGTCGGGCTCTATCTTGCCGTTGACCAGCCGCGAACCGGTGCCGGTCTTGCCGGCGACCCGGTAGCCGGGGACCGCGGCGGTGACGCCGGTGGCGTGGTCGACGGTGGTGACCGCCTCCAGCATGGTGCGCAGGGCCACCGCGTTCTGCGGGCTGAGCACCGACCGGGTGACCGGGGCCGGCGCGGGGGTGCGCTTGCCGTCCGGGCTGATCACCTCCTTGATGAGGTGCGGCTGCACGTACGTGCCGTTGTTGGCGATGGCGGCGTACGCGGCGGCCATCTGCAACGGCGTGGCGTCGACGCTGTGCCCGATCGGCACCGACCCGTACGACGACTCGCTCCACTCGTCGGCTGGCAGCAGTCGCCCGCTGGCCTCCCCCGGCATCCCCTCGCCGGTGGGCTTGCCCAGCCCGAACCGCTTCTGGTAGTCGATCAACCGGTCCCGGCCGAGCTTCTCGGCGATCGTGATCGTGCCGACGTTCGACGAGTAGGCGAGCATCCCGGGGATGCTCATCCGTTTCCCGTTGGCCGGATGCGTGTCGGAGAACCAGGTGTCACCCATCTTGATGCTGTTCGCGATGGGCAGCGTGGTGTCCGGGGTGATCACCCCCTCCTGTAGCGCCGCGCCGTAGGTGATCGCCTTGTGCACCGAGCCGGGATCGACGACGAAGCTGGTGGCCGCGTCCTCCCGGGCGACCGGGTCGCTCGGCAGCGGCTTCGCCGCGCTGTAGGTGGGATTGCTGGCCTGGGCCAGGACCGCCCCGGAGGGAATCTCGATGATCACGGCCGCGGCGGTGCCGCCCTGCACCTTTTCCATGCCCGCGCTGAGGATCTGCTGCGTCCGGAACTGCAGGTCGCGATCGATGGTGAGGGCAAGCGAGCTGCCCGGCTTGGCGGGCGTGGTCAGGCTGTAGCCGCCCGGGATAGCCGCGTCGAGATCACGGCGGCCGGCCTCGTACCTCCGCTTGCCGTCCTGGCCCGCGAGCACGTCGTTGTAGCGGGCCTCCAGCCCTTCCAACCCGACCATGTCCTGGCTGGTGAAGCCGATCAGGTTGGCGGCCAGGTCACCTCCGGGCACCTCGCGTCGCTCGTCGCGGTGCACCCCGATGCCCGGCAGCTCCAGTGCCTGCACCTGCTTGGCGGTCGAGATCTCCACCCCCCGGGCCAGGTACACGAACCGGGAGTCGTTGCCGTTCTCCAGTTTGCGGGGCTTGAGCAGCTCGGTGAGCTTCGACGCCGGAATGGCCAGCAGCGGCGAGAGCGCCTTGGCGGTGCCGGCCTGGTCCTCGACCTCGGTGGGGTCGGCGGACACGTACCGGGCCTCGACGCTACGTGCCAGCGGGGCACCGGTGGTGTCGTAGATCGCGCCCCGCGGTGCGGGCAGTTCGACGGTGCGGGTGCGGTCGGCGACGCCGCCGTCGGCGTACGCCGGGGCGTCGACCGCCTGGAGGAAGATCAGCCGGATCCCGATGGTCACGAACAACGTCAGGGCGAGGGCGGTACCCAACCGCAGCCGCAGCCGCGAGTCGGCAAGCTTCGGCGGGCGCGGTGGCTTGCGGGACGGACGGCGGGCCGCCGGGCGGTCGCCGCGGCGTGGTGCGCGGGGTGTGGTCCGTCGGCGCGACGGCGGCTCGTCGAGGCCCGGCCCACCGGGAGTACGCGGCGCGACGGTGCGCACCACGCCTCCGCGACCGGCGGCCGGGGCGTCGCGCCGACCGGCCCGGGCGGCGGCCCGGCCACCGTCGAGCACCTGCAACGCCGGCCGGAACGGGTCGCCGGAACGGGTGCTGCGCGGGGTACGCCGTTGCTCGGCGCCCACCCCACGCGGCGGTGTGCCACGCTCGTCGCGGACGGTCCGGCCCCGTGGCGTGTACGCGCGGGCACCGGAGATGCCCCCGATGCCGGCCTCGCCGGTACGCGGCTCGGAGTCGGTGGGGTTGGCATCACGCGAAGAACCGCGCCGGGACCCCGTGGGGTCCCGGCGCGGCTCGTCCGACCTTCGTGGCACCGGTCAGCCTCCCGCACCCTGGCTGGTCACCGACGGCTCGCCGGTGGCCGGCTGCGGCACGCCGATGCTCTTGCCGTCCGGCAGCCGGATGTAGCCCGGCTCGCCGGCGTCCACCAGGCCCAACCGCCGCGCCTCGGCGGTCAGGTTGCCCGGCGCCTCGTACTCGGCGATCTGCTTGTCCAACTGCTGCTTCTCCAGGTCCAGTCGGGCCTGCTGCTGCTGCAACCGCTCAAACCGGATCGCGTTCTCATTGATCTTGGTGTTGACCGCCAGGATGCCGAGCACCCCACCGACCACCAGCACCACGATCAGCGCCGCGAACGGCGCACGGGGCACCGAGATCGGCGGCGGCGGCGCCACCCGCAGCCGTGGCCCGCGGGCGCTGGTGGCGCCGACGGCCTTCTCGACCGGCCGCAGCGCGGCGGCGCCCTGGGTCGGGAACTCGCGCGCCCCCCGGGCGCGAGTATCCCCCTGCCGGTTCACTCGATCGATGCGTGGCGTACCGTTTCCGAGGCGCGGAGCCCGCTCCGCCGCGGTCCGGCCCCCCGACCGCGGTGTGCGCTGCCCGCCGCCGGTGACGTCCCGGCGGCCGCGCTTGTCAATGTTCATATGTCCCTCCCCCTCAACGTCCGTCCGTCTGCCGTCCCGGTGCCCCTGACCCCCCACGGATCAGGCGGACCCCGGGCCCGGTTGGTGCATTCCCTTCACCCGTCGGCGAGACCGTTCGCGGTCGGTCCGCCCTTGCTCTGTCGCGTTCGGGTCGAGTCGCTCCGCGGCCCGCAGCCGCACCGAGGCGGCCCGCGGGTTCGCGGCGACCTCCGCCTCCCCGGGTAGCTCGGCGCCCCGGCTGAGCAGCCGGAACGTCGGACCCGACCCGGGCAGCTCGACCGGGAGGTCGATCGGGCCCTTACTGCGGACCCGATCCGCGAGCGCCGCCTTGGTGAGCCGGTCCTCCAACGAGTGGTAGGACAGGACCACCATGCGGCCGCCCACGGTCAGTGCGTCGAGCGCGGATGGCAACGCTGTCTCCAGCGCTGCCAGCTCTCTGTTTACCTCGATCCGTAAAGCCTGAAACGTTCTCTTTGCCGGGTGTCCGCCCGTTCGTCGCGCCGGTGCCGGGATCGAGTCCCGGACCAGCTCCGCCAGCCGCGCGGACGAGGTGATCCGGGCGCGTTCCCGCTCCCGGATGATCGCCGAGGCGATCCGGCCGGCGAACTTCTCCTCGCCGTACACCCGCAGCACCCGGGCCAGATCCGGATGGGCGTACGTGTTGACCACCTCTTCGGCGGTCACCCCGCGGGTCTGGTCCATCCGCATGTCCAGCGGCGCGTCCTGGGCGTACGCGAACCCGCGGTCGGGCGCGTCCAACTGCAACGACGACACACCCAGGTCGAACAGGATGCCGTCGATGCCCGGATAGCCCAGCCGGTCCAACACCTCGGGCAACTCGTCGTAGACGGCGTGTTCCAGATGCACCCGATCGGCGAACCGGGCCAGCCGGACCCGCGCGTGAGCCAGCGCCTCGGTGTCCCGGTCGAGCCCGATCAGGACCGTCTCCGGGTGCGCCTCGAGCACCGCCTCCGCGTGCCCGGCCAGGCCGAGCGTCGCATCGACGTGGACCGTCCGGCCGCCTCGACCCAGCGCGGGGGCCAGCAGCTCAAGACACCGCTCAAGCAGCACCGGCACGTGCGTGCCGCGCAACTCCCCCATGTTGACCCCCACTGGTTGAAACGTCCGTTCTCCTCGTGCGCCTGTCGTCGGACGGCGCTGCCGTCGTACCGCCAGATCCCCATCCGCTCCCGCCGGACACCGGACCGTCGCCCGATGACTGGATCGTGCGCCTGGCACCGGGGAAGGGGTGCCAGGAACTCGAAAGCGGCTGGAGATCTCGCAGTACGTCGGGGCGCCGTTCCGCCCTACAGACCGCCGGGCAGCACCCCCTCCGAGATGTCGGCGAAGTCGTCCTCGCTGTCGGCAAGGTAGGTCTCCCACGCGGCCTTGTCCCAGATCTCCACCCGGGTGCTCGCGCCGATCACCACCAGGTCGCGGTCCAGAGCGGCGTACGCCCGCAGGTGGGCCGGGATGGTTACCCGACCCTGCTTGTCCGGAACCTCGTCATGCGCGCTGGCGAAGAAGACCCGGCTGTAGGCCCGCGCCGCCTTGTGCGTCATCGGCTGTGCGCGCAACTGATCCGCGATCCGCTGGAACTCAGGGGTCGGGAAGACGTAGAGACAGCGCTCCTGCCCTTTGGTGACCACGACACCCCCCGCCAGCTCATCCCGAAACTTGGCCGGAAGGATCAACCGGCCCTTTTCGTCAAGGCGTGGAGTGTGGGTGCCGAGAAACACCGGCCCTACCCCCTTGCCCCTGAACGGCGTTCGCGGCGCCGCTGACCCCCCGGGCCGGTGAGCCCTCCCGGCCTCACCATTGGTCCCCACTCTACTCCACTTCCCTCCACCCGCAACCAGATTCGCCCGCGTGGCGTGTCCGATCCGGCGGCAAAACCGCACGTCACGAGGGGTGGAGCGGAGTGGAGGGCCGCGGTCGCCGGCCGGCGTGGTCCGCTTTCCGACATAGATCGACTCCGTCCGGTGGAGGCCCTTCCGGCCACCCGCGCCGCCGCCACGGCCGAACGGTTCACAGTCGGCGGCGATCTGGCGGGGCGGGCGGTCCGGTAACCTCGCTCGCGTGACGGACGCGAAAATGCCCCTACGGGCCAAGGTGGCCAGCTCCGTGTCACGGACCGCCGCGGCCCTCTCCCGGGCGGCCGGCCGTGGCGACGGTTCGGTGATCGGCGGGTGGATCGGCCTGAAGATCGACCCGGACCTGCTGGCCCACCTGTCGGCCGGGCGTGCGATCGCGCTCGTCTCCGGCACCAACGGCAAGACCACCACCACGCGGTTGACCTCCGCCGCGGTCGGTGTGCTCGGTCGGGTCGCCACCAACTCGTTCGGCGCCAACATGCCCAGCGGGCACACCTCGGCACTGGCCAAGGCCGGCAGCACCCCGTACGCGGTGCTGGAGGTGGACGAGCACTACCTCGCCCAGGTGCTGGAGGCGACCGAGCCGCACGTGGTCGCGCTGCTCAACCTCTCCCGCGACCAGCTCGACCGCGCCAAGGAGGTCGCCATGATGGCGCAGCTCTGGCGGGCGGCGCTGGTCCGGCACACGAACGTGCGGGTGGTGGCCAACGCCGACGACCCGCTCGTGGTCTGGGCGGCCACCCCTCCGGGCGACCCCGCCCGGGGCATCAACCCGCCGCACGTGACCTGGTTCAGTGCCGGCCAGCGCTGGCACGACGACTCCTGGGTCTGCCCGGAGTGTGGATCCACCATCCAGCGCTCCGGCGAGCAGTGGTGGTGCACCGGCTGTCCGCTACGCCGACCGGAGCCGAACTGGGTCGTCGAGGACGAAGGCGTGCTCGACCCCACCGGGGCCTGGCACAAGGTCTCCCTCCAACTGCCCGGCAAGGTCAACCTCGGCAACGCGGCGACCGCGCTGGCGGTGGCCGCCGAGTTCGGCGTCCGCCCGGTCGACGCGGTGTCCCGCCTCGGCATCGTCACCTCGGTGGCCGGCCGCTACGCGCAGGTCGACAAGGACGGACGCAACATCCGGCTGCTGCTGGCCAAGAATCCAGCCAGCTGGCTGGAGGCGTTCGACATGGCCGACGACGCCCCGACCCTGCTCGCCATCAACGCGCGCGACCCCGACGGCCTCGACACCTCCTGGCTCTACGACGTCGACTTCGCCCCACTCCGTGGCCGGCAGGTGTTGATCACCGGTGACCGGGCATACGACCTGGCGGTTCGGCTGGACGTCAACGACGTGCCGTTCCAGCACGTCCGCACGTTCGACGACGCGCTCCGGTCGGTCCCGCCCGGGCGGCTGGAGGTCATCGCGAACTACACCGCGTTCCAGGACATCCGAGCGGAGTTGGACCGTGTCATCTGAGAGTCTGCGCATCGTCTGGATCTACCCCGACCTGCTGTCCACGTACGGCGACCGGGGCAATGCCCTGATCCTCGCCCGCCGGGCCCGGCAGCGCGGCATGCCGGTCGAGGTGTTGGAGGTCCGCTCCGACGAACGGCTGCCCGCGACCGCCGACATCTACCTGGTCGGCGGCGGCGAGGACGGCCCGCAGGCGCTCGGCGCCCAGCGGCTGCTCGCCGACGGCGGCCTGCACCGGGCCGTCGCGCAGGGCTCGGTGGTGTTCGGTGTCTGTGCCGGCTACCAACTGCTCGGCACCTCGTTCTTCGCCAAGGGCGTGCAGTGCCGCGGGCTGGAGCTGCTCGACCTGCAGTCCGACCGGGGCGAGAGCCGGGCCGTGGGCGAGCTGGCCGGGGAGATCGACGCCCGGCTGGGCCTGCCGCCACTTACCGGTTTCGAGAACCACGGCGGCCGGACCCACCTCGGTCCGGAGGTCTCCCCGCTGGCCCGGGTCACCGCCGGGGTGGGCAACAACGGCACCACCGAGGGCGCGTGGCGCGGCAAGCTGCTGGGCACCTACTCGCACGGGCCGGCGCTGGCCCGCAACCCCGCCCTGGCCGACCTGCTGCTGCGCTGGGCCACCGGGGCACACCAGCTCCCGCCGTTGGACGACACCTGGTCGGACCGGCTCCGCAACGAGCGCCGCTCCGCAGTGGCCGCCGCCCGGGCATGATCCGTGCCGTCCGACGGCTGCTCCGGCAGCCGTCGGCCGCTCGGTTCGCCCTGCTCGTGCTGCTGATCGGCAGCTGCGGGCTGCTGCTGTTCCTGGTGCCCCGACCCGACCCGGAGCAGCTACCGCTGCTGGCCGACCGGCTGGGTGCCCTCGCCCCGGTGGCGGCCATCCTCGGTGGGGCGCTGCTGCTGGTGGCCCTGGTCCCCCGCACCTTCATCACGCTCGCCGCGGGCGCGATCTTCGGCCCGCTGGAGGGCGCCGCGTACGCCCTCGGCGCCGCGCTGGTGGCCGCGGCGATCGGGTTCACTGTCGGCCGACTGCTCGGCCGGAAGTTCGTCGCCGAACGGGTCCGTGGTCGCCTGGCCCGCCTCGACGGCTGGTTCGCCCGGCAGAGCGTGATCGGTGTGGTCACCGTCCGGCTGCTGCCGATCGCCGGCTTCGGGCTGGTCAGCTACGGCTACGGCACGACCGCCGCGCGGGTGCTGCCGTTCCTGGTGGGCAGCGTGATCGCCTCCGCGCCGACCGCGTTCGGTTACGCCGCGATCGGCGCGGCCGTCAGCTCACCCGGCCACATCAACTGGTACGCCGCCGCCCCGTCCAGCCTCGGCCTGATCGCCAGCCTCGTTCTCGTCCACAGGTGGTGGCGCGGCGAACGACGCCGCCGCCGGCTCCCGGCCTGACCAAGCCCCGCCCCGCCCCGCCCCGGTCGCGCCCGGTCGCGCCCGGTCGCGCCCGGTCGCGCCGATCATGGAGTCGTGGTGGGGACGAATCCCCTGGCCCGGGACAACTCGGGCACCACAACTCCATGATCGACCGGACAAGGGGGGCGGGGCGGGGCGGGGCGGGGCGGGGCGGGGCGGGGCGGACGGGGGTTAGGCGACTACGGAGACCATTCGGCCCTTGACCACGATGACCTTGCGGGGTTCCTTGCCGGCCAGGGTGGCGGCCACCGCGTCCAGGGCCGCCGCGCGGACGGTCTCCTCGGCGGCGTCGGCGGGCACCTCGATGCGGCCACGGACCTTTCCGTTCACCTGCACCGGGTACGTCACCGTGTCGGCCACCAGCAACGCCGGGTCGGCGGTCGGGAAGTCCGCGTACGTCAGCGACGTGTCGTGGCCCAGCTTGCGCCACAACTCCTCGGCCAGGTGCGGGGCGAACGGCGCCACCATCAGCACCAGCGGCTCGGCCACCTCACGCGGCGTGGCCGACAGGCCGGTCAGACCGTTTGTCAGCTGGATCAGCTTGGCGATCGCGGTGTTGAACCGGATGCCGTCCATGTCGCCGCGGACGCCGTCGATCACCTTGTGCAGCAGCCGGCGGGTCGCCTCGTCGGCCGGGTCCTCGGTGATCCGCAGCGCGCCGGTCTCCTCGTCGACGACGGCCCGCCAGACCCGCTGCAGGAACCGGTACGACCCCACCACCGCCCGCGTCTCCCAGGGGCGGGACACCTCCAGCGGCCCCATCGACATCTCGTACACCCGGAAGGTGTCAGCGCCGTACGCGGCGCACATGTCGTCGGGGGTCACCACGTTCTTCAGCGACTTGCCCATCTTGCCGTACTCGCGGTTGACCACCAGGTCTTCCAGGTAGTACGCGCCGTCGCGCTCGACCACGTCCTCGGCCTGCACGTAGCTGCCGCGCGAGTCGGTGTACGCGTACGCCTGGATCATGCCCTGGTTGAACAGCTTGCGGAACGGCTCGAACGACGACACGTGGCCCAGGTCGAACAGCACCTTGTGCCAGAAGCGCGCGTACAGCAGGTGCAGCACGGCGTGCTCGGCCCCGCCGACGTACAGGTCGGTGCCGCCGCAGTCGCCGTCGGCGCGCGGGCCCATCCAGTAGCGCTCGTTCTCGGCGTCGACGAACCGCTCGCTGTTGGTCGGGTCCAGGTAGCGCATCTCGTACCAGCAGGAACCGGCCCACTGCGGCATCACGTTGGTCTCGCGGGTGTAGCGCTTCGGCCCGTCGCCCAGGTCCAGTTCGACCTCGACCCAGTCCCGTCGCCGCGACAGCGGCGTCTCCGGGTTGCTGTCGGCGTCGTCGGCGGCGAACGTCTTCGGGGAGAAGTCGTCCACCTCGGGCAGCTCGACCGGCAGCATCTCCTCCGGCAGGGCGATGGCCGCGCCAGCCTCGTCGTAGACGATGGGAAACGGCTCGCCCCAGTAACGCTGCCGGGAGAACAGCCAGTCGCGCAGCCGGTAGGTGACCGCGCCGGTGCCGTGCCCGTTGGCCTCCAGCCAGGCGATGATCGCCGCCTTGGCGTCGGCGACCCCCAGGCCGTTCAGGTCCAGGCCGCGCTCGGGCGCGGCGCTGTTGATCGCCGGACCGTCCCCGGTGTACGCCTTGCCGGCGAAGCCCTCCGACGGCTGCACGGTACGCACGATGGGCAGCTCGAAGACCTCGGCGAACGCCCAGTCCCGCTCGTCCTGGGCGGGGACCGCCATGATCGCGCCGGTGCCGTAGCCGGCCAGCACGTAGTCGGCGATGAAGATCGGGATCTGCCCGCCGGTGACCGGGTTGGTGGCGTACGCGCCGATGAAGACGCCGGTCTTCTCCTTGGCGTCGGCCTGCCGTTCGACGTCGGTCTTGGCGGCGGCGGCCTTACGGTACGCCTCGACGGCCTCCCGGGGGCCGGCGTGCCCGCCGGTCCAGGCGTCCCTCGTCCCGTCCGGCCAGGCGGTCGGCGCCAGCGCGTCGACCAGTTCGTGCTCGGGGGCCAGCACCATGTAGGTCGCGCCGAAGACGGTGTCCGGACGGGTGGTGAACACCCGGATCGGCTCGCCAGCGGTGGCGAAGTCGATGTGCGCCCCGGTGGATCGGCCGATCCAGTTGCGCTGCATCAGCTTGATCGCCTCGGGCCAGTCCAGGCTGTCCAGGTCGTCCAGCAGCCGGTCGCCGTACGCGGTGATCCGCATCATCCACTGCTTCAGGTTGCGCTTGAAGACCGGGAAGTTGCCCCGCTCGGAGCGGCCGTCGGCGGTGACCTCCTCGTTGGCCAGCACGGTGCCCAGCCCTGGGCACCAGTTCACCGGGGCCTGCGAGACGTACGCCAGCCGGTGGTCGTCGACGACCTGACGGCGCTCGGCGACGCTCAGCTCGGCCCAGGCCCGGCCGTCCGGGGTGGGTCGGTTACCGCCCTCGAACTCGGCGATCAGCTCGGCGATCGGGCGGGCCCGGCCGGCGTCCCGGTCGTACCAGGAGTTGAAGATCTGCAGGAAGATCCACTGGGTCCAGCGGTAGAAGTCGGTGTCGATGGTGGCCACCGAGCGGCGCTCGTCGTGCGCCAGGCCCAGCCGGCGCAGCTGCGCCTTGTACCGCTCGATGTTCGCCACAGTGGTGGTGCGGGGATGGGTGCCGGTCTGCACCGCGTACTGCTCGGCGGGCAGGCCGAAGGCGTCGAAGCCCATCGCGTGCAGCACGTTGCGCCCGGCCATCCGCTGGTAGCGGGCGTAGCAGTCGGTGCCGATGTACCCCAGCGGGTGGCCGACGTGCAGGCCGGCGCCGGACGGGTACGGGAACATGTCCAGCACGTACAGCTTCTCCGCGCCGGCGCGGGGGTGGGTCGGGTCGGCCAGCGGGCCGGTCGGGTTCGGTGCGTGGAAGGTGCCCTCGCGCGCCCAGGTGTCCTGCCAACGGATCTCGATCTCGTCGGCCAGGGCCGCGGTGTACCGGAACGGGGGAATGTCGCCCGCCGGTGCGGCTGCCTCACTCATCGTCTCTCCTCGCTTCGCTTCGCTTCGTCTCGGCATCGCCGGGCCGGGCCGGCGGCGGGCACAAAAATGCCCCTCGCACAGGAGGGGCCGCCGTGCTGTCGCGCGTTCAGCGCATCAGCACGGCCCGGTAAGAAGCAGGAAGACTCCGGCCATGTCCCGCAGTGTACCTCGCCGCCGGTTCGGCCTGCTGTCCACCGGGGTGCGTCGGGCCGGGTCCCCCGAGGCGGCGAATTCGGGGCGTAACCGACGGACTACCTGCGGGGGTCGGCGATAACGACAAACATGGTTAGCCTGAGAGGCTAGTGAGAATCCTGCGGCAAACGAGGCTCGGCGTCGCGAACCCAACGGCGGGTCCAGGTGCTCTCTAAAGAGCTGCCGTGACGGCGACGAGGAGGAGGCCCGTGACACAACAGACCTGGGACGAGGTGGGCGGTCTATTGCCGCACGACGAGTTCCGCGCCGCCAGCGAGGCCATCGTGGCCAACATCGAGCAGGTCATCGAGGGTAAGACCGCCACCGTGCGGCTCGCCCTGGCCGTGTTGCTCGCCGAGGGTCACCTCCTTATCGAAGATGTTCCAGGCGTCGGCAAGACCAAGCTGGCCAAGGCCCTCGCGCGGTCCATCGACTGCACGGTACGACGGATCCAGTTCACTCCGGACCTGCTGCCCAGCGACGTCACCGGGGTCAGCGTCTACAACCAGGAGACGCACGACTTCGAGTTCCGCCCGGGTGCCGTCTTCGCCAACCTGGTGGTCGGCGACGAGATCAACCGGGCCTCGCCGAAGACCCAGTCGGCGCTGTTGGAGTGCATGGAGGAGCGGCAGGTCACCGTCGACGGTGTGACGTACCAGCTCCAGACCCCGTTCATGGTCATCGCCACCCAGAACCCGATCGAGATGGAGGGGACCTACCCGCTGCCCGAGGCGCAGCGCGACCGGTTCACCGCCCGCATCGCGATGGGTTACCCGGACTCGAACGCCGAGCTGGCCATGCTCGACGGCCACGGTGCCACCGATCCGCTGAACGAGCTGCGCGCGGTCTCCGACGCGGCGATCGTCCGGCAGCTCATCGCCACCGTCCGGCAGGTGCACGTCGCGGACGCCGTCAAGCAGTACGCGATCGACCTGGTCACCGCCACCCGCGAGGCCCCCGACCTGCGGCTCGGCGCCTCCCCCCGAGCCACCCTGCAGCTGCTGCGCACCGCCCGGGCGGTCGCCGCCCTGGAGGGCCGCGACTACGTCCTCCCCGACGACCTGCAGGCCCTGGCGGTGCCGGTGCTCGCCCACCGGATCATCCCGACCGCCGACGCGCAGCTCGCTCGGCGCACCACCGACGCGATCGTCTCCGAGCTGGTGCACCGCCTGCCGCTGCCGCACGACCGGCAGCGCAACCCGTACGACACCCGGCCCGCTACCGGCAACGGCCGCGTGCCCTACGAGCCGCGGAGGCCATGACGTGCGTGCCGGGCTGCGCGGGCTGACCACCCGCGGGCGCTCCTTCCTCGCCGCCGCCGTCGCGGCGGCGATCTCGTCCGGCATCCTCGGCGAGCGGGATCTGCTCCGGGTGGCGGTGCTGCTGGCCATTCTGCCGTTGCTGGCCGCGGCGTACGTCGGGCGCAGCCGGTACAAACTGGCCTGCAACCGGTCCCTGGACCCGCACCGGGTGCCGGTCGGCGCCAACTCCCGGGTGGTGCTGCGGCTCCAGAACCTCTCCCGGCTGCCAACCGGCACCCTCCTGTTGGAGGACCGGTTGCCCTACGCGCTGGGCAGCCGGCCTCGGGTGGTGCTGGAGCGGCTCGGCGCGCACCAGGCGACTTCCGTGGCGTACACAGTGCGGGCCGATGTGCGGGGCCGATACGACGTGGGCCCGCTCGTGGTCCGGATAACCGACCCGTTCGGCCTCTGCGAGCTCACCCGGTCCTTCCCCAGCACCGACCACCTGACGGTCATCCCGCAGGTCGCCCCCCTGCCGTCGGTCCGGCTCCCCGGGGAGTACGCGGGCAGCGGCGACAGCCGGGCCCGGTCGGTGGCGGTGCACGGCGAGGACGACGCGGCGACCCGGGAGTACCGGCGCGGTGACGACCTGCGCCGGGTGCACTGGAAGTCCACGGCGCGCACCGGCGAGCTGATGGTGCGCCGCGAGGAACAGCCGTGGGAGAGCCGGGCCACCGTCGTCCTGGACACCCGGGCGTACGGCCACCGCGGCGAGGGGCCGACGGCGAGTTTCGAGTGGGCCGTCTCCGCCGCCGCGAGCGTCGCCGTTCACCTCCGCCAGGCCGGCTACAAGCTGCGCCTGGTCACCGGCTCGGGCGCCGATGTGGACGCCTCGGAGGCCGGTGGTGACGGGGTGCTGCTCGACCACCTCGCGGAGGTGCGCCTGGATCAGCGGGCCGAGGTGACAGGGCTCGTGCAGCGGGTCCGCCAGCGCGCCGACGGCGGGTTGATCATCGGGCTGTTCGGCACGGTGAGCGTGGCCGAGGCCGAGCTGTTGGCCGGGCTGCGGGGCAACGGCGCCACCTGCATCGGCTTCCTGCTGAACAGCTCCACCTGGCTCAGCCTGCCGGAAAAGGCCCGGGCGGAGGCGGAGCACGCGCACGCAGCCGCCGTCCTCGCGATGGTGCAGAGCGGTTGGCGCGTCGTCGGCGTCGACCACGGTGCCCGACTGCCGACGCTGTGGCCGCAGGCCGGCCGGGGCTCGCAGGGTTTCGCCCTGCGTGCCGCGCTGGCGGAGACGGTCGCCGGCGGCGTGCGATGAACGGAAGGGTCCCCTCATGAACGCCAGTCGGAACATCGGCCTGGTGGCGGCGGCGGCCACGCTGCTGGCCGCCGCGCCGCTGTCGGCCATCTTCCAGAGCTGGACATGGCTGTTCGAGTCGATCGTCGCGGTCGCCGTGGTGGCCGGTGCGGCGGCGTTGACCAGGCTCGTCCGGGCACCGCTGTGGGGTCAGGTGCTGGGCATGCTCGCCGGTCTGCTCCTCGCCCTGACCTGGTTGTTCCCCAGCAACCAGGAACTGCTCGCCATCCTGCCCACGCCGAGCACCTTCGCGCACTTCGGCGCCCTGCTCAACGGCTCCATGCAGGACATGCGCTCCTACGGCGTCGAGGTCCCGGACACCGACCCGCTGTTGTTCATCGCCGTGCTCGGCATCGGCGCGGTAGCCGTACTTGTGGATTTCCTGGCGGTGGGGCTGCGCCGGCCCGCGCTGGCGGGGCTGCCGATGCTCGCCATCTACTCGGTGCCGGTCGCCGTCTACGTGGACAGCGTCCCCGCGACGCCGTTCGTGGTGGGCGCCGCCGGCTACCTCTGGCTGCTGGTCACCGACAACGTCGACCGGGTACGCAGGTTCGGGCGTCGGTTCACCGGCGACGGCCGCGACGTTGACGTGTGGGAGGCCTCGCCGCTGGCGTCGGCCGGCCGTCGGCTCGCGGTGGTCGGCGTGGTGCTGGCGGTGGCGCTGCCGTTGGCGGTGCCGGGCATGCGGGGCGGGCTGCTCGACTCGCTCAGTCGGGGTCCGGGCAACGGCACCGGCAACGGCTCCGGTTCGGGCGGCACGTCCGGTCGGATCGACCTGTTCGCCTCGCTCGCCGGGCAGCTCAACCAGTCCCAGGTGGCCGACCTGGTCAAGGTCACCACATCGGAGCCCGACCCGTTCTACCTGCGCTACGCGGTCGCCGACGAGTTGCGTCCGACCGGTTTCCAGGCCCGCAACCCGAGCGGCCAGCCGGCGAACCGGGACCTGCCCGACCCGGCCGAGCGGGCCCGCCCGGGCGTGCAGCAGACCACCTACCGGGCCACCGTCGAGGTCACCAAGAGCCTGAGCATGTCGCTCATGCCGGTGTACGCCGAGCCGGTGAACACCGACGACCTCAGCGGCAACTGGCTCTACGACTCCAACCAGCAGGTCATCTTCTCCAACCGGGAAAACTCCCGGGGCCGCAAGTACTCCTTCGACTATGTCCGCTCGACGTACACCCCGGCGACGCTGCGGAGCACCCAACCGCTGCCGACCGAGCACCCGGTCCGCCGGCAGATGACCGCCACCCCCGGGTCGGTGCCCGAGGTGGAGGAGTTGGTCAAGGGACTGACCCAGGACAAGCGCACCGACTACGACCGGGTGTTGGCGATCTACCGGCACTTCTCTGCGGACAACGGGTTCCGGTACCGGCTGAGCACCGAGAGCGGCAGCAGCGGGCAGGACATCGTCAACTTCCTCACCAACAAGGTCGGCTACTGCCAGCAGTACGCCGCCGCGATGGCCTGGCTGGTCCGTTCGGCGGGCATCCCGGCCCGGGTGGCGTTCGGGTTCACCAACGGCAGCAAGCGCGACGGCAACACGTTCACGCTCACCAACCTCAACCTGCACGCCTGGACCGAGGTCTTCTTCAACGGGGTCGGCTGGGTGCCGTTCGACGCCACCCCGACGTACGGGGTGCCGGGATCCACCCGCTCGGCCTGGGCGCCGGACACTGACGCGCCGGAACCGTCCACCCCGGGCAGCGGCGTCGCGGACACTCCCACGGGCCCCGAGGCGTCGGCCGGTCCGGCCGGGCCCGACAACGCCGACCGGGACGTCGACGACGGGCTGTCCCTGGACGGCACCAGGCCTGCCGAACAGCCACCGGTCTGGCCGTGGTGGACGGCCGGCCTACTGGCCCTGCTCGCCCTGCTCGCCATTCCCGCGCTGCGCCGGATGGCGCTGCGCCGCCGACGGGGTGGCCAACCGGCGAGCGCCGCGGTGACCGCCGCTGCCGGCGGTGGCGAGCCGGGGGCGCGGGTGGTGGTGGTCGGCGTGGACGCCGACCGGGCCCGCGCGGACGCGCACGCGGCCTGGGCGGAGTTGCTCGACACGATGGTGGACTTCCGGGTCCCGGTCGACCTGACCGAGACGCCCCGGGCGACCGCGGACCGGCTGGTCCGCGACACTCTCGGCGACGACACGGCCGCGACCGGGTCGGCGTTGCTGCTCGGCCAGGCAGAGGAGCGGGCCCGTTACGCCCGGGACCCGCTCACCGGTGAGCGGTTGCTGCCGGCGCTACGTGCGGTCCGTGGGGCGCTCGCCGCCCGGGCGGACCGACGTACCCGCCTGGTCGCCGCCGTGTTGCCGCCGTCGGTGCTGCTGCGGTGGCGGACCACCATGGCGGACACGTCCGGCCGGATGGTGGCGCTGACCGGGCGAGCCCGGTATCGGCTGCTGCGCTGGAACCCTCGACGGCTGTTGGCGGACCGAGGGGCCCGCTGACCTGGTCAGCTGACCGACGCCCGTTGGGAGGGCCGGGGTGGCGGTGCACCAACCGCCGCCCCGCCCGCCAGCGGGCAGCACCGGGTCAGCACCCCGGCAGCGCCGGACACGCGGATACGGCACTGGGCACGCGGATCGGCACTGGGCACGCGGATACGACGAAGGTCGCCGGGAGTGCGTGCCCGGCGACCCGCTCATCGCGGCGTTCGGCCCGCCTCAGCGGCGGGGCCGCCTCAGCGGTGCCCCTCCGGGCGCTGCCGCCACCTGTCCTCCATGCGGTCCAGCAGCGACGACCGGCGACCGGACCGACCACCGCGGGAACGACGACGACTTGTCGTGCCGCCCACCACGTGCAGGTCGGGTGACTGCGCTCGCCGGTGGGACTGGACCGCGTACGCGGCCGAGGCCAGCATGACGACGAAGCCCGCCACCGCCAGCGGTGGAGTCTTGATCACCGCCCCGTAGACCAGTAGAGCCAGGCCAGCGATGATGACGCCGGCGGCGACGAGCAGGCGACGCCGCGCATGGAAGCGCGGATCGCTGGCGCG
The DNA here is from genome assembly GCF_040649135.1 of Micromonospora sp. NPDC049047. Classification (NCBI taxonomy): domain Bacteria; kingdom Bacillati; phylum Actinomycetota; class Actinomycetes; order Micromonosporales; family Micromonosporaceae; genus Micromonospora; species Micromonospora sp. NPDC049047. The sequence goes on along the minus strand of NZ_JBEZEY010000010.1, from coordinate 151,627 downwards.
CACGGCCGAGGCGAATTTGGGGTCCTCGGCAAGCGACCGCTCGATCTGCTCGAACAGCCGCTGCTCGTGCTCCGAGAGCGGCACGGCACTCCTCCCCGGTCACGTTGGTCGGGCCCACTCGGGCCGACAGACCGTGGCAGCCATCCGACTGCTTACCCGCAAGTCTACGAGGGGGGTCGCGCGTCGGAAAGCGGGACGACCTACGGGTGCTGTGGATTTTCCTTTCGTTGAGCGTCACGGTCGCCCATCAGACTGGCCGGACCTATGACGGACCGCCCGAATCGGGCAGCGGCGGCGTCGGCGGCAGCTTCCGCCTCCCGCCAACCGCGCTCGGGCGCGCCGAGGGTGAGCTGCCGTGGCGCGCCCTGCGCCGGGGCGAGCCCCTCCACCCGGACACCGACGAGTCGAATCCGCTCGCCCGGGTCCAGTGCGGTGTAGAGCGCCCAGGCGGTGTCGAACATCTCGCGGGCGGTGTCGGTAGGCACATCCAGGGTGCGGGAACGGCTGACGGTCCGGAAATCGGCCAGCCGGACCTTCAGGGCGACGGTGCGCCCGACCTGCCCGGAGCCGCGCAACCGGACGCCGACCTTGGCGCTGAGCGCGAGCAACGCGCGGCGGATCTCCATCGGGTCGGCCACGTCGACGTCGAAGGTCACCTCGGCGCCGATCGACTTGTCGACGTGTTCGGGGCTGACCCGGCGCGGGTCCCGTCCCCAGGCCAGCTCGTGCAGGTGGGCGGCGGACGCCGCGCCGACCGCCTTGCGGAGCAGGCCCAGGGGGGCTTCGGCGAGGTCGCCGACGGTGGCCAGGCCGAGCCGGCGCAGCGATTCGGCGGCCCGCTCCCCCACCCCCCAGAGCGCGTCCACCGGCAGCGGGTGCAGGAAGTCGAGCACCTGCCCCGAGGGCACCACCAGCAGGCCGTCCGGCTTGGCCCGGGTGGAACCCAGCTTGGCCACGAACTTGCTCGGCGCCACCCCTACCGAACAGGTGAGCGCCTGCTCGTCGGCGACCCGCTGGCGGATCAGCCGCGCGATGGCGGCCGGGGAGCCGAAGAGTCGGCGGGCGCCGCGCACGTCGAGGAACGCCTCGTCGAGGGAGAGCGGCTCGACCAGCGGGGTGACGTCCCGGAAGATCTGCATCACCGCCCGGGAGGCGGCCGTGTAGGCGCTGAACTCCGGTGGCAGATAGACAGCGTGCGGGCAGCGCGCCCGAGCCTGGCTGGTCGGCATCGCGCTGCGTACGCCGTAACGGCGGGCCTCGTAGCTGGCCGAGCTGACCACGCCGCGCGGCCCCACCCCGCCGACGATGACCGGCCGGCCCCGCAGCTCGGGGCGGCGGCGCACCTCGACGGCGGCGAAGAAGGCGTCCATGTCGACGTGCAGGATCGGGCTGCCGGAGTCGTCGGCATCCGGCCCGAAGCGCGGATCACCGCCCCGGGGCAACGACTGACTGCGGCCCATCCCGGCAGGTTAACCCGGAGGTACGACACCACCAGCCGCCACCGGGCCAGAACGCACGCCGGTCAGCCGCGTACGACAAGCAGCGGCACGGTCAGCTCGGCCGCGGTGTCCGACCCGTGGTACGCGACAAGCTTCGACGCCATCGGCCGCTCGGTCCGGCTGGCCATTACCGCGTAGGTGTCGTTGCAGGTCACCACCACGTCACCGATCCGGCCCAGGTGCTCCTCGGGCACCGGACCGAACCAGCCGGTGGCCACCACCTCGTCGCGGGTGCGTACCCGCGCGGCGGCGCCGAGCACTGTCGACCAGGCCGCCACCACGTCGTCGAGCGCACCCGGTGCGACGTGCAGGTACCGCACCCGGGCCTCCCCGGCGACCACCCGGATCCCGGCGCGCAGGCGGGGGTCGGCGTCCAGGTCGAAACGGTGTGCGGCGGGAATGTCGAGTTGGCCGTGGTCGGCGGTCACCAGCAGCGCCGCGTCCGGCGGGAGACCGTCGACAAGGCGGGCGACGAGCGCGTCCACCTCGGTGGCGGCGATCCGCCAGGGTTCCGAGTCGACACCGTAGACGTGGCCGTACCGGTCCAGGTCGGCGTGGTAACCGGAGACCAGGGTCGGTCCGGCGCCGGTGGCCAGCGCGGCCAGCATGGCGGCTGCCACCGCGTCCCCGCCGGCGGCGCCCCGGAAGTCGCCGCCCCGGTTGGCGGCCAGCGTCAACCCGCTGCCGCCGAACTCCGGCCTACTCACCACTGTCGTCGTCACGCCGGCGGCTCGGGCACGCTCCAACTGGGTGGTCACCGGCTGCCAGGTCAGCGGGGACGGATCCCCGGCCCAGTCGGTGTGGGTGAGCACCCGGTCCGTGCCGGGCACCCGCACGGTGAAGCCGAGCACCCCGTGCGCGCCGGGCGGCACGCCGGTGCCCAGCGACACCAGACTGGTCGGGGTGGTGGACGGGAAACCGGCGATGAGCGGACGGCCCACCGTCGCGGCGAGCCCGGCGAGCGTCGGCGCGTGCGGGGCGGCGGTCGGCAGTTGGTACCAGCCGAGCCCGTCGACAAGCAGCACGGCGATCCGGCGTACCCCGGCGAGCCTGGGGGCCAGCCCGAGCGGGTCGGCCGAGCCGGGCACGCCCAGCACGGCGAGGGCGCTGGGCAGCACCTCGGCGAGCCGGCCGCCGCCGTGGTCCGGCCCGAGCACCGCCAGCGGCGTCGGCGGGCCATCCGGCGCGGTGATCATGCCGGGCGGCGGGCGAACAGGTGCAGTTGGGCGGCCAGATCCCGGTACGGCGGTTGGGCGGCCAGGACGCGTTCCAGCGCCACCAGCGCGGCCTGCTGCCCGTCGGCGACCGCGGCCGGCAGCAGGTCCGCCAGGACGCGTACCCCGTGGATCTCCTCGACGACCAGCCCGGCGGCGGCGAGCAGCGCGGCGGCGGCGGGGGCGTCGTAGCGTCGGCGCAGCGTGTCGCGTGCCCCGGCGGTGCCGGCCGGATCGGCGGCCAGTGCGGTCGCCACGTCCAGGTGCCCGTTCATCGCCCGGCCCAGCACGGCGGCGGCCCGGCCGGCCACCAGGACGCTTGCCGCGCCGCCGGGGCGCAACGCGGTGGCCAGCGCGGACACCACAGGCGTCGGGTCGTCGACCACCTCCAGCACGGCGTGGCAGAGCACCAGGTCGACGCCGGCCGGCTCGACCAGCCCGGCGAGGGCGTCACCGTCGCCCTGCACGGCGGCGATCCGGTCGGCCACCCCGGCCTCGGCGGCCCGGCGGGTGAGCGCCGCGAGGGCGTCGGGGCTGGCGTCGACCACTGTGACGCGGTGCCCGGCTCGGGCCAGCGGGACGGCGAAACCGCCGGTGCCGCCGCCCACGTCGAGCACTGTCAGTTCGGCGTCGCCGCGCCGCTCCAACTCGGCGCGGAGCACCGACCAGATCACTGCGGTACGGGGGGTCAGCGGCGGCCCGGCGAACCGGCCTGGGGTCTGCTCCACCCGGACGAGCCTAGTCACCCGCTCCGCTGAGGGTGCGGGCGTGTGGCGGGCGGGCCGGCCCACCACACGCCCGCTCGGTGCGTGGTACGGCGGTCGGTCAGGCCTCGGTGCCCTCGGCCTCGTCCTCCGCCCGGGACCGGCGCTCGTTCGCGACCGGGCCGTTCGTCACCTCGTACTCGCGGGGGTCGGCGAGGTGCGACGGCACCCAGCCGGTGCCCAGTCGGGTCCGCCGGGCGTTGGCGATTCCACCGGTGTACGCGTGATTACCCGTCACTGTCTTCCCCCTTACGGATCGCGGGCCGCTCTGCCCGCTCGGGACGAGTCTCCCGGTCGACGGCTCAGGAAACCGTAATGTGGATCACTCGATCAGCGGAAGTCACGGGACGCGGGACGCACCGGTGGATCAATGGCGTCCAACCGGTCGGCGACCAGGTTGGTCACCCCCTCGTGCCGTTGCAGCCGCCCCCGTACCACAAGCGCGGCGCTGGTCCGGGCCACCCGCCGGTAGCGCTGCCACAGCCCCGGCGAGCAGGTGACGTTGAGCATCCCCGTCTCGTCCTCCAGGTTGAGGAAGGTGACCCCGCCCGCGGTCGCCGGACGTTGCCGGTGGGTGACGATGCCACCGACCCGGATCCGTTGCCCCGGCTCCACCCGCCCCAACCGGGCGATCGGCACCGCGCCGAGCACGTCGAGCTGCCCCCTGATGAACCGGGCCGGGTGGCTCTCCGGCGACAGCCCGGTGGCCCACACGTCGGCCACCAGCCGGTCCACCGCCTCCATTCCGGGCAACGTGGGCGCCGCCGCGCCGGTCACCGTGCCGGGCAGCCGGCCCGGCCGGTCCTGGGCCGCCGCGCCGGCGGCCCAGAGCGCCTCCCGCCGGGTCAGCCCGAAACAGGAGAAGGCGTCCGCGGTGGCCAGCGCCTCCAGCTGCGCGGCGGTGAGACCGACCCGCCGGACCAGATCAGGCATGTCCCGGTACGGCCCACCGGAGTCCCGGTCGGCCGCGATCCGCTCGGCCACGTCGGCGCCGAGGGTACGCACGCTGGACAGCCCCAGCCGGACCGCCGGGCCGCCCAGCCCCCAGGCGTGCGGTGGCTCACCCGGCCCGCTGCCCCACCGGGTGTCCGCTGTGGATTCCAGCACCGCCGACGCCCCGCTGGCGTTGATGTCCGGGCGACGGACCTCCACCCCGTGCCGGCGGGCGTCGTCGACAAGGGTCTGCGGCGAGTAGAAACCCATCGGCTGGGCGTTGAGCAGCGCGGCCAGGAACGGCGCCGGGTGGTAGCGCTTGAGCCAGGAGCTTGCGTAGACCAGGTAGGCGAAGCTCATCGCGTGGCTCTCCGGGAAGCCGTAGCTGGCGAACGCGGTGAGCTTGCGGTAGACGTCGTCGGCCAGCTCACCGGTGATGCCCCGCTCGGCCATCCCGGCGTAGAGCCGGTCGGCGATGCGGGTCATCCGCTCGACCGACCGTTTGGCGCCCATCGCCCGGCGCAACTGGTCGGCCTCGGCCGCGTCGAAGCCGGCCAGGTCGATGGCGAGCTGCATCAGCTGCTCCTGGAACAGCGGCACACCAAGGGTCTTCTCCAGGGCGTTGCGCATCAACGGGTGCGCGAACGTCACCTCCTCCTGGCCGTTCTTGCGCCTGATGAACGGGTGCACCGAACCGCCCTGGATCGGGCCGGGCCGGATCAACGCCACCTCCACCACCAGGTCGTAGAACTCGCGGGGCTTGAGCCGGGGCAGGGTGGCCATCTGGGCGCGGCTCTCCACCTGGAACACCCCCACCGAGTCGGCCCGGCAGAGCATGTCGTAGACCTCCGGGTCGTCCAGGGTCATGTCACCCAGGTCGAGGCTCTCGCCGATCATGTCGTAGCCGTAGTGCAGGGCGGAGAGCATGCCGAGCCCGAGCAGGTCGAACTTGACCAGGCCGACAGCCGCGCAGTCGTCCTTGTCCCACTGGAGCACGCTGCGCCCGGGCATCCGCCCCCACTCCACCGGGCAGACCTCGATCACCGGCCGGTCGCAGATCACCATGCCGCCGGAGTGGATGCCCAGGTGCCGGGGGAACGTCTGCAACTCGTTGGCGTACTCCACCACCTGCTCCGGGATGCCCTCGACGTCGACAGTGGCCACCGAACCCCACCTGTCGATCTGCTTGCTCCAGGCGTCCTGCTGACCGGGTGAGAAACCGAACGCCTTGGCCACGTCCCGCACCGCCGACCGGGGCCGGTAGGAGATGACGTTGGCGACCTGGGCGGCGTGCTCCCGGCCGTAGCGGGTGTAGACGTGCTGGATCACCTCCTCCCGGCGGTCGGACTCGATGTCCACGTCGATGTCCGGTGGGCCGTCCCGCTCCGGGGCGAGGAACCTCTCGAACAGCAGCCGGTGCCGGACCGCGTCCACGTTGGTGATACGCAGCGCGTAGCAGACCGCCGAGTTGGCCGCCGAGCCCCGGCCCTGGCAGTAGATGTCCTGCTCGCGGCAGAACGCGACGATGTCGTAGACCACCAGGAAGTAGCCGGGGAAGCCCAACTCCTCGATCATGTTCAGTTCGTGGTCGAGCTGCGCGTACGCCGTCGGGTGCGCCTGCGGCGGCCCGTAGCGTTCCCGCGCGCCGTCGGCGGTCAGCTTGCGCAGCCAGCTCATCTCGGTGTGCCCCGGCGGCACCGGGTACGCCGGCAACCGCGGCGCGACAAGTTGCAGGTCGAAGGCCAACTCGGCGCCGAACTCGGCGGCCCGCGCCACAGCACCCGGGTACGCGGCGAACCGGGCCGCCATCTCCGCGCCGCTGCGCAGGTGGGCGGTGGCCGCCGCGGGCAGCCAGCCGTCGATCTCGTCCAGGCTGCGGCGGGCCCGGACGGCGGCGACGGTGGTGGCCAGCCGACGCCGGCCGGGGCTGGCGTAGTGCACGTTGTTGCTGGCCACCGTCGGTAACCCGGCAGCGGCGGCCAGCTCGGCGAGCGCGTCGTTGCGGTCGGCGTCGACGGGATGCCCGTGGTCGGTCAGCTCCACCGCCACCGTCTCCGCGCCGAAGAGCGCGGTCAGCCGGTCCAGCTCGCGGGCCGCCGCGTCCACCCCCTCGGTGAGCAGCGCCCCCGGCACGTGCCCCTTGCGGCAGCCGGTCAACACCAGCACGTGGTCGCGCAGCTCGGCGGCGACCTCCTCCAGCTCCCCGTAGACCGGGCGGCCCTTCTCCCCGCCGCGGAGCTGGGCGCGGGCGATGGTGGTGGCCAGCCGGGCGTACCCCTCATGGCCGTGCGCGAGCACCAGCAGGTGCGCGCCGTGCGGGTCGGGTTCGCCGTTCTGTGGGCCGGGCAGCCCGAGGGACAGCTCGGCGCCGAAGATGGTCGGCAGGCCCAGCGTGCGGGCCGCCTCGGCGAACCGGACCACCCCGTAGAAGCCGTCATGGTCGGTGACGGCGAGCGCGGTGAGCCCCAGCCGGGCCGCCTCCTCGGCCAGCTCCTCCGGGTGGCTGGCGCCGTCGAGGAAGCTGAAGTTGGTGTGCGCGTGCAGCTCCGCGTAGGGCACCACGCCGTCCGGGCGGGTCAGCGCCGGCGGCTCGTACTGCTGGCGCTTACGGCTCCACGCCGGGGAGTCACCCCCGTCGGCGTCCACGGCGAGCGGGTCCACCACGTGCAGGTGCCGCTCGCCCCGGCTCCCCCGCTTGTCGTCGCCCCGACCGGAGAGCACCCGCTCCAGCTCCGACCAGGGCATATTCGGGTTGTGGAAGCTCATCGAGCCGCCCTCGGGACGGGCCGGACCCCGACGGCCGGAGCCGCCGGCGAGCGACATGCCGGAGAGTCACACATGTGCCCGACGGTCATGTCGCTCGTCGGGACATCCGGCTCCGAACTGGAAAGCACCGACTCAGTCATAGATCGCCTCCACCAGCCACTGCCCCGCCTCGACGGCCAGCAGCAGAGCGGCGCCACCGGCCAGGCTGACCTGGAACCGGGCCCGACGGCGGGCCTCGGCCGGCGCCCACCAGCGCTCGTCCACCGGCCACGGGCCAGCCCAGCCCACGATCTCCGTCGGCTGGCCGGCACCGACCACCAACCGGGCAGGTGGTGCGCTCACCGCCAACCGCGCGCTGATCACCACCGGCTCACCGGCGGCGTCGTGCACCGTCGCCGCGAGCGGGCTGGGCAGCACCACCGCCGGCGCGGGCGCCGGTAGCCGGCCCGGCCACGGCGGAACCGCTCCGCCACCGCGGTCCGCGGACCGACCGGCACCGGCGACCCGGTCGGCACCGCCGGTGATCGGCTCGCCGGGCAGCGGTGCGGGGCCGGGGCGGGCCGGGAGGCGTTCGTCGCCCCACGGCACCAGTCGCACCTGGTCGGCCGGGGAGCGACCACCGCCGAGCACCGCGGTGACCACCGCCTCCGGGCCGAGGATGCCCTGCACCCGGCTCAACGCCCGGTGAGCCCGTTCCCGCTCCTCGCCGGCCTCCCCCCACAGGCCGGCCTGTAGACCGGCCTGGGCGATCACCCCGTCCGGGACCAACCGCAACCGGATGATGCCGGCCGTCGGCCGGGCCGGGCGGGCGCCGGTACGGCCACTGCTGCCGGAGAGCCAACCGTCGAGCTGCCAGCGCACCCGGTCGGCGATGGCCGCGGCGGTGAGCAGGCCATCGTGGCGCCACACCCGGTGCAGCTCCTGACCGTGCTCGGTGACCGCCTCGATGCCGAGCCGGGTGCAGGCCAGCCCGTGCCCGGCCAGCCCCTCGTGCAGCTGCTCGGCCAGCGCGCGGGCCGCGAACGCGGCCGCGTCGACCCGGTCGATCGGTTCGTCGTACCCGGCGGTCACCGTCAGGTCGGTAGGTGGCTGCCGGACGGCAAGCGGACGGTGGTCGCGCCCGGCCGCGAGCCGGTGGGCCAGCGCTCCGTCGAACCCGAACCGGGCCAACACGTCGCCGGCCGGCAACGCGGCGAAGTCGCCGAGGGTACGCACTCCCAGCCGACGCAGCAGGTCGGCCAACGCCGACCGGCCGAGCGCCTCGACCGGCAACCCGGCCAGGAACTCCGGTGTCCCGCCCGGTGCCACCACCCGGCCGGCGCGGGCGGCCAACCCGGCGGCGAACACCCCGTCGGCGATGCCTACCTGGCTCTCCACCAGGCACGACTGGGCGACGTGCTCGATGATCCGCTCGGCGGCCGCCTCCTCGCCGCCGAGGTAACGGCCCGGCCCGCGGGCGGCCACCGCGCAGGCACCCGGACGGACCACCTCCACGCCGGCGACCAGCTCCTCCGCCGCGACGACCACCGGCTCGAACGCCCGCGCATCCCGGCCCGGGTCGTACTCCACCACTGTGAGTTGCGGGCAGCGACCCTGCGCCTCCCGCTTGCGCAGACCTCGGCGTACCCCCTCGGCCCGGGCCCGCTCGGAGCAGGCGACCACCCGGTTGGCGTGCAGCACGGCGACCGGCCCGGTCGCCGGCACCCCGTCGACGATCTCGGCGGCGAGCACCGGCCAGTCCGGGCACCACAACAGCAGGGTGCGTGGCGGCGTACCGGTCACCCCCGACCGACCAGGGCAAGCGGTGCGGCAGGTCGGCCCACGGTCGGGCGCACCGGGCCGGGAATGACCCGGGTCAGCTCGTCACCCGGGAGCCAGACCTTGATCTCCTTGGGTCGGGCCGCCGCCCCGCGCCCGCGCGCCGAGACGGTGACCTCCCGGCGACGCAGCCGCCCCCGGCCCTGCCCGAGCCCCTCCCACACTCCCCGGACCACCCGCAGTGTCACGTCCGCGCCGTCCCACCGGCCGTACGGGACGAGCACGCTGCCGCGCTGCCGGGCCCGGGCGGCCAACCGGGTGGCGACCGAGGCGGAGACCGTGGCCGGCACTGTGGTGACCACGACGTCCACCCCGTCGATCAGTGCGGCGACCACTGTGGCCCACTCGGGGCCGGGATTGGGCACCAGGGCCAACCGGTCCAGGGCGATGCCCAGCTCAGCGGCCGCACCCGCACCGAACGTCGGCACACCGACCACGGCGCACCACGATCCGGCCCGGGACGCCTCGGCGAGCAGGGCCAGCATCAACGAGGTGCCGCCGCTGCGCTGGGGTTGGCCGGCGGCAACGGCGATGGTGCTCCCCCGACGCAGGCCCCGGTTGGGCAGCAGACCGGTCAGCTCGGGCGCCACCGGCAGCACCCGATGACCACCGACCGGGTCGGGTGCGCTCGCCGGGCGCACCAGATCGGCAAGTGCGGCGGAACCGACCACCATGCGGCCCGCCATTGGACCAACCCCCCGTCGTTACTGCTGCTGCTGTGGATCACATTCCGGACCGGCTCGCCGTGCCACCGGCCGCCCGGCTCCCCCCGCGGGACGGCCGGTGGCACGGCGGGATCAGGCGGCGCGGCCGTCCAGCGTCGGTTGGTGGGCCACGCCGAGCGCGGCCTCCACCACCGTGACGAACTGTTCGGCGGCGCGGAGCAGGTCGTCGGCCTCCCGGGCGCTGACCACCCGGGGAATGCCCGCCTCGGCGGCGGCGCGCTTGCTGGCCCCGGCGGCGAAGAAGCGGGACCACTCGTCGAGCTCCGGCGCCACGGCGCAGAGGAGGACCCAGACGCTGGTGATCCGGTTGCGACGACTCGGCGCGGGCCGGGCCCGGGCGGCGAGCAGGGCAGCCGCCGCCCGCAGCGCCGCCAGGTGGGCAGCCGCGTAACGCAGGCCGTCGGGTCGGGTCTGGCCGGCCTCGACCAGCCCACGGCGGGCCAACGTGAGGAGTTGGACGGGGGTGCGGTGCGGCAGCACGTGCGCCGGCACCGTCGGTGCCTGAGCCGGGTTGGTCGGCATGGATGTCTCTCCTCCACGTGGCCGAGGCGTCACTGCGGCGGCTGATGCCACCGACGAGACGCCGAGGTCGGGTGGTGCGGAGGAAGACGCACCGGGTGTGGCCGGCCGGGTGTGGACGCTTCCCCACACCACACCCGGCCGGCGTACCGGCGGGTGCGTCGCCCGCTGCCCGGGGGTCGTGGGCGGCGGGCGACGCTCCTGCCTGTCGGGACCAGGCTCGCGACTGCCCGGAAACCCAGGTGCGGCCCGCGGCGCCGCACCGCCCGGAGTTGGCGCCGCGAAACGCCGCACTCCGGCTGGTTGGAACGGACGTTCGAGGCAATCGAACACTCGTTCTAACTGCTGCTGACAGTACACCTCCCCGCCGACGAAAATGCAACGTGTGACCCGCCCGACCGGGGACGCGCTCCCGCCGCGCGGGTAACTGCCGGCCGGCTGAACCGCGCACCAGCGGACCGGGAAGAATGGCGGGATGCAGCCACACCCGAACGTACGGGCGGTGCAGGACGCGCTCACCGCCGCCGGCACGCTCGACGGCACCGGTGCGCCAAGCACGATCCGCCTGCTGCCCGACGCGGTGCCCACCGCGGCAGCCGCCGCCGAGGCACTCGATGTCGAGGTCGGCCAGATCGCCAACTCGTTGATCTTCATCGCGGACGACGCGCCGCTGCTCGTGCTCACCTCCGGCGCGCACCGGGTGGACACCGCCGGCCTGGCCGCGTCGATCGGGGTCACCCGGCTGCGCCGGGCCACCCCGGAGTTCGTCCGGACGCACACCGGGCAGCCGATCGGCGGAGTCGCCCCGCTCGGGCACCCGCACCCGCTGCGCACCCTGGTGGACACGGCACTGGCGACGTACCCCGAGATCTGGGCCGCGGGCGGCGTACCGCAGGCGGTCTTCCCGACCACCTACGCCGAGCTGCTGCGGGTCACCGCCGGCAGCCCGGCCGAGGTGGCGTGAGCGAGCGGACCAGCGGGGACAGCGGCGAGGCGCTCGCACCGCCGCCGCGCGGTGACGCGAGCGCCGTACCGGAGCTGGTCACGCTGCACGTCTGGCGGACCTCCCCCGGCGCGCTGCCCCGGGCGCTGACCCGGATGGCGGTGGATCCACGCCGGCTGCGTGCCCTTCCGGGCGTCCGGTTCGGCAAGCTGCTGGGCACCGGGACCGGCACCGGCTTCGGCCCCGGCGACGCCGACCTGACCCGGTGGGCGGCGCTCACCGTCTGGGACTCCCCCGCCGCTGCGGCCGGCTTCGACGACTCGCCGGTCGGCCGCGCCTGGGCCGGCATCGCCCGCGCCCGGGCCCGGATCGACCTGCGCCCGCTGACCAGCCGGGGCGAGTGGTCCGGCCAGCTGCCGTTCGGCGACCCGGCCGGCGGTCGGGTCACCGGCCCGGTGCTGGCGCTGACCCGGGCCCGGTTGCGGGTCCGCCGGGCGGCCACCTTCTGGCGGGCGGTCCCCCCGGTGGCCGCCGCCCTGCGCGACGCGCCCGGCCTGCTGGCCCGGTTCGGGGTCGGGGAGGCACCGCTGGGTTGGCAGGGCACGGTGAGCGTGTGGCGTGACCCGACAGACCTGGTGGCGTTCGCGTACCGTCACCCGGAGCATCGGGCGGCGATCATGCGAACCCCCATCGCGGGCTGGTACGCCGAGGAGCTGTTCGCCCGGTTCGAGGTGCGCGACGTGGTCGGTGACCGGTCGGTGCTCGGATGGGCCGCCGACGGTGGTCCGGAAACGGTGAAGGGTGGACGGGCATGAGGTTGGTGCGCTGGACGTCGGACGATCTCGTCCGGCGGCTGGACGACGTGGTGGCCGTCTACGGCGAGGCGATGGGATACCGCACCGACCTGCTGGAGGCCCGGCGCGGCTACATCGCCACCCACGTCCGCCGGCCGGGTTTCCGGGCGGTCGCCAGTCTGACCAGCGAGGGTCACCTCGCCGGCTTCGGCTACGGCTATCTGGGCGCCGCCGGTCAGTGGTGGCACGACCAGGTGCACCGGGCGCTGGACGCCCCGACCCGCCAGCGCTGGCTCACCCACTGCTTCGAGGTGGTCGAGTTGCACGTACGGCCACCGGCCCAGGGGCACGGTCTGGGCACCGGCCAACTGCGCGCGCTGCTCGGCATGGCCGAGGGCGACACCACGCTGTTGTCCACCCCGGAGGCCGACGAGCAGACCTCGCGGGCCTGGCGGTTGTACCGGCGCTTCGGCTTCGTCGACGTGCTGCGCAACTTCCACTTCCCCGGTGACGAACGACCGTTCGGCGTACTCGGTCGGGACCTGCCGCTCGAGCCACCGGCGTCATGACCCGACGGATCTCCTGGACGCTGCTCGCCGTCCTGGTGCTCGCCCAGATCTGCTACCCGCTCACCACCGGTGCCACCAGGGCCGGGCTCACCGTGGCCACAGTCGTGCTCGGGTGGCTGCTCTCGGTGGGTCACGCGCTGCTCAGCCGGGGCCCGCGGGTCGCGGCGGCGCTGGTGGCGGTGGCCACCGGCGGTGGGTTCGCGATCGAGGCGATCGGGGTGGCCACCGGTGTGCCGTTCGGCAGCTACGACTACTCCGGCGAGCTGGGTCCCAAACTGGCCGGCGTGCCGCTGATCATTCCGCTGGCCTGGACCTGGATGGCCTGGCCGGCCTGGCTGGCGGCGGTCCGGCTCACCGGCGGCGCGTCGCAGGCCGACGACGACGCGAACAGCAGCGGCGCGACGAACGGCGGCGGCGCCTCGCGGACCGGCCGCGGTGGGTCGGCGGCCGGGCTGTGGGTACGACGGATCGCGCTGGCCACCGTGGGGTTGGCCGCCTGGGACCTCTTCCTCGACCCGCAGATGGTGGCCGAGGGCTACTGGCGGTGGCGCGACGTCACCGCCGCACTGCCCGGCCTGGCCGGCATTCCGGTGAGCAACTACCTGGGCTGGCTGCTCTTCGCGGTGCTGATGATGAGCGCCCTGCGTCCGCTGGCCGGGCCGGCCGCCGCGCACACCGACCGGCGGGACGCCCCGATGGTCGCGCTCTACCTGTGGACGTACTTCTCCAGCATCCTGGCCCACGCGGTCTTCCTCGACCTGCCCGCGTCGGCGCTCTGGGGGGCCGCCGGCATGTCGGTGACCGCCGTCCCGCTGGCGGTGACCCTGGTGCGGGCCCGCCGGGGTCGGGACTCCCGCCGGGAGGACCACCAGCCGCACCGCCCCGGCGTCGACGCGACCCGATGACCGTCCTGCTCGCCCTGCTGATCGCCGTCGCCGCGCTGACCGGGCACACCTGGCTCAACGCCGCCGGATGGCTGCGGCGGCCCACCGACCGACCCGACGAGGTCGACGAGCCGGTCGCCGTGCTGCTGCCGCTGCGCGACGAGGCCGCCCGGGTCACGCCCTGCCTGCGCGCCCTGCTCGCCCAACGCGGTGTGCCGGGGCTGCGGATCGTGGTCCTCGACGACGGGTCGACCGACGGCACCGCCGACGTGGTCCGCGCGGTGGCCGGCGACGACCCCCGGGTCACGCTGCTCACCGGGGTCGCCCCACCGCCGGGCTGGTTGGGCAAACCGCACGCCTGCTGGCAGTTGGCCACCCGGGCCGACCCGGACGCCACAGCGCTGGTCTTCGTCGACGCCGACGTGGTGCTCGCCCCGCACGCGGTAGCGGCGGCCGTCACCGAGCTGCGCGCCGCCCGCGTGACGCTGCTGTCGCCGTACCCCCGGATCGTGGTGGCGACGGCGGCCGACCGGCTGGTGCAGCCGCTGCTGCAGTGGCTCTGGTTGACGTTCCTGCCGCTGCGCGCGATGGAACGCTCGGCGCGGCCGTCACTGGCCGCGGCGGGCGGGCAGTTCCTGGCGCTGGACCGGGCCGGCTACACCACCGCGGGTGGGCACGCCGCGGTCGCCGACAAGATCCTGGAGGACGTCGAGCTGGCCCGGGCGGTCAAGCGGGCCGGTGGGCGGATCGCCCTGGCCGACGGCTCGCGCCTGGCCACCTGCCGGATGTACGACGACTGGCCGCAACTGCGCGACGGGTACTCGAAGTCGCTCTGGGCGTCGTTCGGGCACCCGGGCGCGGCGGCGGCAGTGGTGGCGGCGCTGCTGCTGCTCTACACCGCCCCGCCGCTGATCGCGCTGGCCGGTCTGGTGGCCGGCGCGCCGGGGGTGGCCGCAGTGGGCCTGGCCGGCTACCTGCTCGGGGTGGCCGGGCGGGTGCTCACCGCGCGGGCGACCGGCGGCCGGTGGTGGCCCGACGCGCTCGCACACCCCGTGTCGGTCGTGGTCCTCGGTTGGTTGACCCTGCGGTCGTACCATCTGCGGAAGCGACGCCGCCTGACCTGGCGGGGCCGTCCGGTCAGCTAGGGAGGGCGCGGCATGGCGCGGATCGTGGTCGTCGGCGCCGGGGTGGGTGGCCTCGCCACCGCCGCCCGGCTGGCCGCCACCGGGCACCAGGTGACCGTCTTCGAGGCCGCCGACACTGTCGGTGGCAAGCTCGGTCGGTACGCGCACGACACCCCGGCCGGCCCGTTCCACTTCGACACCGGGCCGAGCCTGCTCACCCTGCCCCAGGTCTTCCACGACCTGTTCGAGGCGACCGGGGCGAAGCTCGACGAATACCTGGACCTGGTCGCGCTGGACCCGATCGTCCGGCACGTCTTCCCCGGCGGCGGCCCGACCCTTGACTCGTGCGCCGACCCGGTGGAGTTCACCTCCCGGATCGGGGCCGCCCTCGGTGACCGGGCGGCGGCCGACTGGCAGCGGCTGTGGCGTCGCGCCGAACGGGTGTGGCGGGCCTCCGAGCGCGACATTCTGCGCCGTACCGTCGACTCACCCCGCGACCTCGCGTCGCTGGCCTGGCGGCTCGGCGACCTGGCCGCCATCGCCCCGGGTCGCACCCTGCGCGGCCTGGGCCGCGGGCACCTGTCCGACCCGCGGCTGCGGATGCTGCTGGACCGGTACGCCACCTACACCGGCGCCGACCCGCGCCGGGCGCCGGCGGCGCTTGTCGCCGTCCCCTACGCCGAGCTGGCCTTCGGTGGCTGGTATCTGCGCGGCGGGCTGGGCACCCTCGCCGACGCGCTGCTGACCCGCTGCCTGGACCTCGGCGTGGTGGTGCAGACCGACGCCACTGTCACCCGGATCGACGCCACCGGTGGCCGGGTGCACGGGGTACGCCTCGCCGGTGTCACCGCGCCGGTGCCCGCCGACGTGGTGGTGGCCAACGTGGACGCGCTGACCGTCTACCGTGACCTGCTGCCGCACCCGGGTCGGCTGGCCGGGCTCACCGACCGCAGCCTCGCCGGTTTCGTGCTGCTGCTCGGTGTCTCCGGCAGCACCGGGCTGGCCCACCACAACGTCTTCTTCCCGGACGACTACGACGCGGAGTTCGACGCGGTCTTCGGAAACCCCGGCCGCGGCGTACGGGCCCGGCCGGCGGTCGACCCGACGGTGTTCGTCACAGTGGCCGACGACCCGATGGTCCGTCCGGCCGGACACGAGGCGTGGTTCGTGCTGGTGAACGCACCCCGCCACGGCAGTGCGGCGGGTGCTGTCGACTGGCGACGTCCGGGGCTCGCCGACGCGTACGCCGACCGGATCCTGGAGGTGCTGGCGCGGCGCGGCGTGGACGTACGCGACCGGCTGCTGTTCCGCGAGGTGCGCACCCCCGCCGACCTGGGCGCGGCGACCGGCGCACCCGGTGGTTCGATCTACGGCACCGCCGGTGGGTTGCTCCGCCCCGCCAACCGGGGCCCGGCGCACGGGTTGTGGCTGGTGGGCGGCTCCACCCATCCGGGCGGCGGCCTGCCGATGGTGACCCTGTCCGCGCAGATCGTCGCCGACGAGATCGGCCCGGCCTGGTAGCGCGCCGGCCGCTCAGCCGGCGACGGTTTCTGCGCGGCGGCCGCTGGCCCGGCCGCTCAGCCGGCGTCGAGCAGGGCCCGCCGGATGCTGGAGAGCAGTTGCCCGAGGCCGAAGCCGGCCAGCAGCACCCACACCGCGGTGGCCATGGTGATGGTGCCGGCGGCCAGGTCCGTCTCGATCAGCCCGGCCAAGCCGGCGACCACCAGGCCCGCCAGCGCCACCGAGACCCGGGTGGGGCGCTCCCCGACGGTGACCGCGCCGATGTCGCGCATGCCGGCGGCGACCGCCCGGGCCCGGACGTACTCGTGCAGCCAGGACAGCGCGCCGCCCGCGACGACAAGCGCGCCCGGCGCGCCGACCAGCCAGAACGCCAGCAGCCAGGCCACCTCACCGAGCCGGTCGGCGACCGAGTCGTAGACGTAGCCGAGCCGGGTGGTGCGGCCGGTGGCGACCGCCACCGCCCCGTCGACGCTGTCCGCGACAGCGGCGAGCAGCACGAACAACGCGCCGAGGAACGGCCCGTCGCCGGGCCGGGTGACGAGCAGCGGTACGCAGAAACAGAGCAGCACCCCGGCCACGGTGACCGCGGTGGGGCTGACCCGCAGCCGCCCCAGCACGTACCCCACGTGGTACGCGAACCGCAGCCAGGCGCGGACCACCGGGGCTGCGGCCCGCGGGTCGAACCCGCCGTGCAACCGCGCCCATGCCGTGGCGTACTGGTCCCAGTTCAGCTGTGTGCCCACCACGGATCAACCGTCGTGCCGGGCATCAGGTGTCGCAGGACCAGCATTCACACCCGCGCGCCGACCTTCAGGTTCTGCCAGACCTCGCGGGTCGCTGTGGACCGGTTGAGGGTGATGAAGTGGATGCCCGGCACACCCTCGTCCAGCAGTCGGCGGCTCATCTCGCTGGCCTGCTCGACACCGAGCTGGCGGACGGCCTCCGGGTCGTCGGCGACGCGTTCGAAGCGGGCCGCCAGCGCCGGCGGGAAGGGCGCACCGGACAGCTGCACGGACCGCTCGATAGTGCCGATCTGGGTCACCGGCATCACCCCGGCCAGGATCGGGGTGTCGCAGCCGGCGGCGGCCACCCGGTCCCGCAACCGCAGGTAGTCGTCGGCGTCGAAGAACATCTGCGTGATCGCGAACTCGGCCCCGGCCCGGCACTTGCGGACGAAGTGCGCGGTGTCGCTCGCCACATCGGGTGAGCGGGGGTGCTTGTACGGGAAGGCCGCCACGCCCACGCTGAAGTCACCGGCGTCACGGACCAGGCGGACCAGGTCCTCGGCGTAGTCGACGCCCTCGGGGTGCCGGACCCACTCGCCGCCCGGATTGCCCGGCGGGTCACCGCGCACCGCGAGCAGGTTACGCACCCCCACCCCGGCGAGCCGGCCGATCACGTGCCGCAGCTCGGCCACGGAGTGGTTGACGGCGGTCAGGTGGGCCATCGGCAGCAGGGTGGTGTCGGTGGCGATCCGCTCGGTCACCGCCACTGTGGTGTCCCGGGTCGAACCGCCCGCACCGTACGTGATCGACACGAACGACGGGCGCAACGACTCCAACTCGCGGATGGCCTGCCAGAGCAGCGTCTCCCCCGCCTCGGTCTTGGGCGGGAAGAACTCGAACGAGAAGGTCGGCTGGCGCTCACGGATGAGCTCCCCGATCGCCGGCTGGGGATTGGGGAGTACCGAGGGAAGACCGAGCGCCACGACCCGACTCTAGCGGGCGACACCACAGCGGCCCAGACGCTTTCCACCTCGCGGTCCCCTCCCGCACCGTCCGTCGGGTCCGGCGGGCGGACGGCGTCGTACCCCGGAGGTAGAACTGGGTGGCGTGGGAGGGGCGGCGGGGGCGGCGCCCAGGTCCCGCGTGGGGGTCAGCTACCCGCGGTGACGCCGGTCCCGTCCGATCGGGGCGGGTGGGTCGTCACCGCGCCGACGCCCGCCAGGAGGACCGATGACCCCGCCCCGATCGCCGCGCCCGGCGCAGCTCGGCCCGCTGCTGGCCCGGTGCCGGCTGGCCCGTGGCTGGAGCCAGCAGCGCGCCGCCGCCGAGTTGTGCGCCGCGGCCGGGGTGCCGACATTGAGCCGACACGAGGTGTCCCGGTGGGAACGACAGCGTCGGGTTCCCGGCGCGTTCTGGCTCGGCTGGCTCGCCGTGGTCCTGGACGTGCCGCTGGTGACGCTCACCGAGGCCGCCGCGGGCGCCCGCCGGACCGGCGCGACGCGTACCGCCCCCGGGTCGGGCCGCCCGGCGACGCCCGGTACGCGACCGGCGGGGCGCAGCGGCCCTGGTCGCACCGACGGGACTATGCGTGGCGGTACGGCACGGACCACGGCGACCCGCTAGCGTCGGTGCGTGACCCACGCTGCTCCCGTATCTCCCGTCGACCGTGCCGGCCTACGGCAGCGGGTCGACAAAGCCCTCAGCGAGTTCCTGACCGGCCAACGGGTGCGGCTCGCCGCCGTCGATGACGCCCTGGCTCCGGTGGCCGAGGCGATCGAGGCTTTCGTGCTCGGGGGCGGCAAGCGGCTGCGACCGGCATTCGCGTACTGGGGCTTCCGGGGCGCGGGTGGGCTCGACGGCGACCAGGTGCTCACCGCCCTGGCCGCGCTGGAGTTCGTCCAGGCCAGCGCCCTGATCCACGACGACCTGATGGACCGCTCCGACACCCGACGCGGCGAGCCCGCGGTGCACCGGCGGTTCGCCGCACGGCACCGGGAGGCCGGCTGGGGTGGTGACCCGGACGGCTTCGGCGACGCCGCCGCCATCCTGCTCGGCGACCTGTGCCTGGTCTGGTCCGACGAGTTGCTGCACTCCGCGGGGCTGGACCTGTGGTCGTTGGCGCGGGCCCGGCCGGTCTTCGACGAGATGCGCACCGAGGTCACCGTCGGACAGTACCTCGACGTGCTGACGCAGGCCACCGGCGACACCTCGGTGGAACGGGCCAGCAAGGTCGCCCGGTACAAGTCGGCGAAGTACACGGTCGAGCGTCCACTGCTGCTCGGTGCCGCGCTGGCCGACGCGACGGCCGACGTACGGGCGGCCTACTCGGCGTACGGGCTGCCGCTGGGTGAGGCGTTCCAACTTCGCGACGACGTGCTCGGTGTCTTCGGTGACCCGGGGCTGACCGGCAAGCCGGCCGGGGACGACCTGCGCGAGGGCAAGCGCACCTACCTGGTGGCGGCGGCCGTGGAGACCACCGACGAAGCCGGCCGCGAGCTGCTGCTCAGCCAACTCGGCAATCCGGAACTGGACGAGCGGGGCGTGGCTCGGCTCCGCGAGCTGATCACGGCGAGCGGGGCGTTGGCCCGCACCGAGCAGCGGATCGTGACGCTCACCGACGCCGCGCTCGCGGCGCTGACCGCTGTCGATCTCGACACCGAGGCCCGCCAAGCCCTGGTGGACCTGGCCATAGCCGCAACCCGCCGCTCCGACTAACCCCCGCTCCCCTCCCCCACCCCCACCCCCACCCCCTCCCACCCCCCTTTCCCCGCGTCGATCATGAAGTTATTGCCACTCGCATCGGCGTGTCGTGACAACAACTTCATGATCGACGAACAGAGGGTGGGGGGCGGGGGCAGGGGGGTTGGGGTTAGAAGGCTTGGGCTTGGGCTCGTCGTTTTACCTCGCGGGCCTGGTCGCCGGAGAGGGCGGAGGCCGGAGTGCCACCGGGGAGGGTGCCGTCCGGCTCGTACAGCCAGCGCAGGGCGGCCTCGTCGTCGTAGCCGTTGTCGGCGAGCAGGTTGAGCACGCCGGGCAGGTGCTTGAGCACTGTCTGGTTGGCGACCAGGTCCGCCGGGATCCGGCGCACGCCGTCGCGGCGGACCGCCAGCAACTCCCGGTCGCGGATCATCTGGTGCACCTTGCTGATCGACACGTCGAGGCGCTCGGCGACGTCGGGCAGGGTCAGCCAATCGGCCGGGTCGGCGGGTCCGGCGAGCTCCAGGCTGGGCGCGGCCTGGTCGGGTACGGGTTCGGTCACCCGACCACCCTGCCACGCCACAGTGGCGACGGGCCACCGGCACCCCGTACGACCGGGCGGAGCCCACTCTCCTGAGCGCCGCGACCTGCGGATCAGGCAGCGGCGAGCGCAGCGGGGCGGACCCGTTCGGCGTCCGGCTGTAGCATCCGGTTCAACCTTCACCCCCTGGACACATAGACTCCCTGCCGATGGACACTCAGGTCGCCGACACGTTGCTTGGCTCGCTTATCGACGGGCGCTACCGCATTCGCGGTCGCGTGGCCCGTGGTGGCATGGCGACCGTGTACACCGCCACCGACGAACGCCTCGAGCGCACCGTCGCTGTCAAGATCATTCATCCGACCCAGGCCCCCGAGGCCAGGGCCCGGATCGCCAACTTCGTGGCCCGGTTCACCGACGAGGCGAAAACCATCGCCCGGCTGACCCACCCGAACGTGGTGGCGGTCTACGACCAGGGCACGCACGCCGGTCTGCCGTACCTGGTGATGGAGTACGTGCGCGGCCGTACGCTGCGCGACGTGCTGGCCGAGCGACGCCGGCTCAACCCGGACGAGGCGCTGGCCATCACCGAGCAGATGCTCGCCGCGATCGCCGCCGCGCACCGGTCCGGGCTGGTGCACCGCGACGTCAAGCCGGAGAACGTGCTGGTCGCCGAGGCCCCCACCGGCGGGGTCGCCAATCTGGTCGACAGCGTCGTCAAGGTGGCCGACTTCGGGTTGGCCCGGGCGGTCGAGGCGAGCGCCGACGAGGAACAGGGCAACCAGCTGATGGCCACCGTGGCGTACGTCGCCCCGGAGTTGGTCACCGAGGGCCGTGCCGATCCCCGCACCGACGTCTACTCGGCCGGCATCGTGCTGTTCGAGATGCTTGTCGGCCGGGTGCCCTACGACGGGGACCGCCCGGTGGACGTCGCCTGGCAGCACGTCGACCGGGACGTGCCGGCACCCTCGACGCTGGTGCCCGGCCTACCGTCGGTCCTCGACGACCTGGTGCAACGCGCCACTCGGCGTGATCCCAACGCGCGGCCCGCCGACGCCGGCGCACTGCTGGCCGAGGTGCAGATCGCCCGGGATCGGCTGGGTGACGCCAACAGCCACACCGCGGTGCTCCGCCCGGTGAGCGGCGAGCCACTCGCCCAGCCGACCATGATGGTCGCGACCGTCCGCCCGGCCGACCGTCCGGCCTGGGCGCGGCTGCCCGAGGGCGCCAGCCAGGGGCCGGGTCGGCGACGGGCCGTTCCGGAACCCGCGGCGGCGGGGCTGCTGTCCCGGCTCGCGGCGCTGCGCGGCACGCTGCTGGCGAGCCCGCGCGGCCGGCTGGCCGTCGCGGCGGTGGTGGTGACGCTGGGCCTGGTGGCCGCGATCGGGGGTTGGTGGTTCGGCGTCGGCCGTTACACGGACGCCCCGCAGCTGGTGAGCCTGAGCAAGGCCGAGGCGCAGGCGCGGGCCGACCGCGCCGGGCTCACCCTGAAGTACGGCGAGCCACGCTTCGACGAGCAGGCCCCGAAGGACAGCGTGTTGGGGCAGAGCCCGGCGTCCACCACCAAGATCGTCAAGGGTGGCACGATCACCCTGACCCTCTCCCTCGGCCCGGAACGCTTCCCCGTCCCGGACGTGATCGGCAAGGAGTTCGAGCTCGCCGAGGCGGACCTGGCGAACGTGAAGCTGGTGGTCGCGAAGGGCGCCGCCCGCTACGACGACAACCTGCCGGCCGGAGTCGTGCTGGACACCTCCCCCAAGGTGGGCACCGAGGTCAAACCCGGCGCGAAGATCACCCTCATTCTGAGCCGGGGCCGGGCACCGGTGACGGTGCCGAACCTGGTCGGTAAGAACCTCAACGAGGCGCGGGCCGCGCTGGCCCAGCTCAACCTGGTGCTTGCGGAGACCTACAAGGACTCCGACAAACCCAGGGATGAGATCCTTGGCCAGAGCCCGGCCGACGGCGCCGGCGTGGAGAAGGGCACCCAGGTCAAGGTGGACGTCAGCAAGGGCCCGGCCGCGGTCGTCGTACCCCGGGTGATCGACCTGCCGTGCCAGCAGGCCAAGCAGGCGTTGGAGAGTCAGGGCTTCCCGGTGACGGTCGCGGTCAACCCGAACGCCGTAGTCCGGATCCAGATCCCGGGCGAGAATTCGCAGGTGCCGCCGGGCACCCCGGTCACCCTCACGTGCTTCTGATGTCGGCGGCCACCTCGCGTCCGGTGGGCGCGCACACACCGACCTCGGGTGGGCTGGCCAAGGCCGCCCTGCCGTACGCCGACGCGACAGGCGCCCAGGTGATCCAGGTCTACGTCTCCAACTCCCGGGGCTGGGCGCTGCCCAACGGTGACCCCGGGCAGGACGCCCTGTTCCGCGACGGGTGCGCCGAGCGGGGCATCCCGGCGTTCATCCACGCCTCGCTGCTGGTCAACCTCGGCTCGCCCACCCCGGCGACCGTCGAGAAGTCGGCGCAGACCCTGGCCCACGCCCTCCGTCGGGGCGTCGCGACCGGCGCGCGGGCGGTGGTGTTCCACGCCGGCAGTGCGGTGGACGAAGGGTACGCCGAGACGGCGATGCGACAGGTCCGCCGGGAGTTGCTGCCGCTGCTCGACTGGGCCGCCGATGCCGGCGGGCCGATGCTGCTTGTCGAGCCGAGCGCCGGTGGCGGCCGGTCACTGGCGTCCCGGGTGGAGCAGCTCGGGCCGTACCTGGACGCGGTGGACCGGCACCCCATGCTCGGGGTCTGCTTCGACACCTGCCACGCCTGGGCCGCCGGCCACGACCTGGCGGCCGAGGGCGGCATGACGGCGACGCTTGACACCCTGGTGGCCACTGTCGGCGCGGACCGGCTGCGGCTGATCCACGCCAACGACTCGAAGGATCTGTGCGGCTCCACCCGGGATCGGCACGAGAACATCGGCAAGGGCACCATCGGTGAGCCCGCCTTCGCCGAGCTGATGGCCCACCCCGCCACCGCGGGCGTCCCGATCGTGGTGGAGACCCCGAGCGAGAAGCAGCTGGGCCACGCCGCCGACATCGCCACCCTGACCCGCCTCACCCCACCCGCCTGACCGCCACCCTCCTGACCCCACCTCGGTGATCAGGAGGGCTGCGTCGTCCGGAGGCCGGAAACTGACCCGAACCTCCTGATCACCGGGTGGTGGTCGGTCGCCGGCCGGAGGTCAGGACGCGGCGAGGATGCGGGGCAGGGCCGCTACCGCGCGGTCGATGTCCGCGTCGTCGAGGCCGAGATGGGTGACCAGGCGGGCGGTGCGGGGGCCGAGCACCGAGACGAGGACACCCTCGGCCCGCGCGGCGGCGGCCAGGGCACGCGCGTCCAGGGCGTGCTTCGTCAGGTCCAGGGCGACCAGGTTGGTGCGGACCGTGGTGGCCAGCACGCCGAACGGCGCCACCGCCTCGGCCAGCCGGGCCGCCCGCGCGTGGTCGTCGGCCAGCCGATCGATGTGGTGCGCGAGAGCGTACCGGCCGGCGGCGGCGAGGATGCCGGCCTGCCGCATGCCGCCGCCCATCCGCTTACGGATCATCCGGGCCTGCGCGATCTTCTCCGCGCTGCCCACCACGAGCGAGCCGACCGGAGCGCCGAGGCCCTTGGAGAGACACACCGACAGCGTGTCGAAGAGCCGGCCGTACTCGATCAGGGGCACCCCGTCGGCGACGTGCGCGTGCCAGATCCGGGCGCCGTCGCAGTGCAACGCGACGCCCGCGTCGTCGGCGACTTCGCGCAGGTCCCGCAGAGTGGCCAGCGGGATCACCCCGCCACCACCGCGGTTGTGGGTCTGTTCGACGGCGATCGCCCGGGTGGGGACGGCGAAGTAGCCGTCCGGTCGGACCATCGCGGCCACCCGCTCCGGGTCGATGTCCGCGCCGACCGCGGGCCAGGTCCGCGAGGAGATGCCGCCGTACGCGGCAGCGGCGCCGATCTCGTAGGTGACCACGTGCGCGTCGGCGTCGCAGAGCAGCTCGTCGCCGGGCGACACCAGCAGTTGCAGGGCGATCTGGTTGGCCATCGACCCGCTCGGGGCGAACAGCGCCGCCTCGTGCCCGAACAGCGCGGCGACCTCGGCTTCCAGCGCGTTGACTGTCGGGTCCTCGCCGTAGACGTCGTCACCGACCTCGGCGGTGGCCATCGCCTCCCGCATTCCGGCGGTGGGTCGGGTCACCGTGTCGGACCGCAGGTCCACGAACAGCTCAGCCATTGTCATCCTTTCGACTGCCGGTCGCGGGTCTCGCAACCTCAGCCACGAAGCATCTCCGCCACGAGGAACGCCAACTCCAACGACTGCTGGGTGTTCAGTCGGGGGTCGCAGGCGGTCTCGTACCGGTCGGGCAGGTCGAGGTCCTCGATGCCCTGGGCACCGCCGAGGCACTCGGTGACGTCCTCGCCGGTCAACTCGACGTGCAGGCCACCGGGGTGGGTGTCCAGCCCCCGGTGCACCTCGAAGTAGCCGAGCACCTCGTCGACGATGCGGTCGAAGTGCCGGGTCTTGTAGCCGTTCGACGACTCGTGCGTGTTGCCGTGCATCGGGTCGCACTGCCAGACCACCTTCGCACCGGCGGCGGTGACCTTGGCGACGATCGGCGGCAGGGCGTCGCGGACCCGGTGGTTGCCCATCCGGCTGATCAGGGTGAGCCGGCCGGGGATGTTGTCCGGGTTGAGCTTCTCGCACAGCTCGATCGCCTCGTCCGGGGAGGTGGTCGGGCCGAGCTTGACGCCGATCGGGTTGGCGATCCGGGAGATGAAGTCGATGTGCGCGCCGGTGATCTGCCGGGTGCGCTCGCCGATCCAGAGGAAGTGCCCGGAGAGCCCGTACGCCCGGCGGTCGGAAACCCGGGTGAGCGCCCGGTCGTACTCCAGGGCGAGTGCCTCGTGGGAGCAGTAGAGCGTGACGGTCCGCAGCGCCTCGTCGTCGGTCATCCCGCAGGCCCGGATGAAGGCAAGCGCCCTGTCGATCTCCCGGGCGATCGCCTCGTAGCGCTCCCCCGCCGGGGAGGTCTTCACGAAGCCCTTGTTCCAGTCGTGCACGGCGTGCAGGTCGGCGAGCCCACCGGCGAGGTACGCCCGGAGCATGTTCATCGCCGCCGCCGAGTTGGCGTACGCCCGGATCATGCGCTGCGGGTCGGCGACCCGGGCGGCCGGGTCGGCCTCCAGCGAATTGATCATGTCGCCGCGGTAGGCGGGCAGGCCGCGTGCGTCGGTGGGCAGGGAGCGGGGCTTGGTGTACTGCCCGGCGACCCGGGCGACCTTGACCACCGGCAGCGACGCGCCGTAGGTGAGCACGATCGCCATCTGGAGCAGGGTGCGGGCGTTGGCCAGCAGGTGGCTCTCGGTGTTGTCGACGAACGTCTCCGCGCAGTCACCGCCCTGCAGCAGGAACGCCTTGCCCTCGCAGACCAGGGCGAGCTTCTGCCGGAGCTGGTCCACCTCGTAGGGCGCGACGACCGACGGCACGGTGTCGAGGACCTTGCAGACCGCCGCGACGGCCGCCGGGTCGGACCACGGCGGGATCTGTTCGCGGGGCAACTCCCGCCATCGGTCCAGACCGAGCGCGGCGTCCTCGGCGGAGTCGACAGTCGGTCGACTGGTCTGCAGGCCCGGGCTGCCCACCGCGGGATGGCTCAGCTGATGCCACTCATGGCGCATGACAGAAAGCGTACGGCGACGCTCGGAGTGCCCGGGCGGCGAGGGGGACGGTTCCGGCAGATGGGAGATCAACGCGCCGGACGCCGGTCAGGACGCGGGGGCGGGGGTGACTCCGTTCGGCGTCGGGTTGGCGGGCGGGTCACCGCCCGGCGACTCCCCGGCGATGCACCAGTCGCCGCCCTGTCGGGTCACCGTGAACACCAACGGCCGGGCGACTGTGCGTTTGCCGGCGGTGACCGAGACCGAGACGCTCACCTCCTGGCCGAGCGGACCGGACCGGATGTCGGTGATGGCCGCCTCGGGCACCTGGAAGTGATCGGCGAAGTCGCCGTTGGGGCCGGTGGCGGCCAGGTCGAAGCCGTCGTGCAGGAGGGCGCAGAGCTGACTCCGGCCGGCGGCGACGTCCTTCGCGGTCATCGCGTCGAGGTACGCCTGCACGCGCTCCCGGGAGCGGGCGGCGGCCTCCTCGGCGGGGGCCCGCTCGGGTTTGGCCGGCGGCTCGTCCTTGGCGTCGTCGCCGATCCCGCAGCCGACCAGGGCGACCGGCAGCAGCACCAGCCCGGCGGCGGTCGCCGCCAGCCTGCGGTGGGTCGGACGCATGACCACCTCCGTCGACTGTGAGATCGGGACCTGCCGAGCCGCGAGTCTGCCACATCGAGCCGACCGGACCCCAACGACGGCGGCCCGGTCGACGCTTGGCGTCGACCGGGCCGTCGGATCACGGACGGGGAGGGGCGGTGCGGGCCCCTCCCCGCCGGGTAGGTGGTGCGCCGGCCTCCGACTCAGCCGAGACCGCCCTTGATGGCGCCGATGAGCTCGCCGTTGCTGGTGTCACCGGAGAGCTCCCAGAAGAACGCGCCACCGAGGCCCTGGTTCTTCGCGTACGTCATCTTGCCGTTGATCGTCGACGGGGTGTCGTAGCTCCACCAGTTGCTGCCGCACTTGGCGTACGCGGTGCCGGCGACAGTGCCGGTGGCGGGGCAGGTGTTCTTGAGGACCTTGTAGTCCTCGATGCCCGCCTCGTAGGTGCCCGGTGCCGCGCCGGTGGCGCTGCCGCCCGGTGCGGCCTGGGTGACACCGGTCCAGCCCCGGCCGTAGAAGCCGATGCCGAGCAGCAGCTTGCTTGCCGGGACGCCCTTGCTCTTGAGCTTCTGGATCGCCGCGTCGGAGTTGAAGCCCTGCTGCGGGATGCCGGTGTACGAGGTGAGCGGGGAGTGCGGCGCCGTCGGGCCCTGGGCGTTGAACGCGCCGAAGTAGTCGTAGGTCATCGGCATCAGCCAGTTGAGGTTGCCGATGGCGCCGGCGTAGTCGGTGGCGTCGATCTTGCCGCCGTTGCTGCCGTCCGCCGTGATGGCGGCGGTGACCAGGGCGTTGGAGCCGAACTTCGAGCGCAGCGCGCCGATCACGTTCTTGAACGCGTTCGGGCCGCTGGTGTCGCAGCTCAGACCGCAGGCGTTCGGGTACTCCCAGTCGACGTCGATGCCGTCGAAGACGTCCGCCCAGCGCGGGTCCTCGACCAGGTTGTAGCAGCTCTCGGCGAACGCGGCCGGGTTCTGCGCGGCCTGGGTGAAGCCGCCGGACCAGGTCCAGCCGCCGAACGACCAGATCACCTTGAGGTGCGGGTTCAGCTGCTTGAGCTTGCGCAGCTGGTTGAAGCTGCCGCGCAGCGGCTGGTCCCAGGTGTCGGCGACGCCGTCCACGCTGTCCGCCGCGGTGTACGCCTTCTCGTAGTCGGCGTAGCTGTCACCGATGGTGCAGCGGCCACCCGTGGTGTTGCCGAAGGCGTACAGGATGTGGGTCAGCTTGGCGGCGGACCCGCTGGTCTGGATGTTCTTGACGTGGTAGTTGCGCCCGTAGACGCCCCACTCGGCGAAGTAGCCGACGACCTTCTTGCCGCCGGTGGTCGGCGGGGTGGTGGTCGGAGGTGGCGTGGTGGGTGGCGCGGTGGTGGGCGGGGCCGTGGTGGGCGGGGCCGTGGTCGGCGCGCTCGTGGTCGGCGGGCTGGTCGGGGTGCCGCCACCGCAGGGTGCGCCGTTGACAGTGCAGTTGAGCGGTGCCTTGTAGGCGCCGGTGCCGTTGTAACCCCAGCTGAACGAGGCACCCGGGGCGAGGCCACCGGCCCAGCTCTTCTTGACCGCGACGTAGTGGTTGCCGCTGCTTGTCACGTCGGCGTCCCAGGAGCTGCTGATGGTGGTGCCCGACGGCAGGTCGAACTCGATGCGCCAGGTGGCGACGGTGGCACTCGACCCGTTGGTGACCGTCACCTTCGTCTCGTGACCGGTCCCCCAGTCCTGTGCTCTGGTGAACGTGGTGGTGACACTGCCGGCGCCGAACGCGGTGGTCACCGGCACCGCCGCGACGGTCACGGCGACCACGGCACCGGCCCAGAGGGCCCGGCGGAGCGATCTTTTCATAAGGCGTCTCCCGAACTGTTAGGAAACTTTCCAAAGAGATGGTGAGACGGTACTCACCGTGTCATCACTTCGTCAAGATGCGCATGTTTCGATTTCTTGATCCGCGCAATGCACCCCGTCCGGGGGCCGCCCCTGACCCGAACCTCTTGATCAACATGCCGCGGACGGACCACCGCTCGTCGCCGGGAAGGGTCGCCTTCGCGGGAGGAGCCGGTCGGCGACGGGCGTGAGCGGTACGTTGGGCCGGACGGGCGGCGGCCCGGCACGTCCGCGCAGCCGATCGAGGCCGGGCAACCGGACATGACCGCCACCACTGTCGGAATGCGTCGTGGGTGGACGGAGTTGGGACCAGCATGACAACTGTGGGACTGATCGGCAGCGGCAACATCGGCGGCACGTTGGCCCGGCTGGCCGTGGACGCCGGCTACGACGTGGTGCTGAGCAACTCACGCGGCCCGGAGACGCTGAAGGACCTGGTCGACGAGCTGGGCGAGCACGCCAGCGCCGGCACGGCACAGGACGCGGCGCAGGTCGGTGACCTGGTGGTGGTCACCGTGCCGCTGAAGGCGTACCGCGCGGTGCCCGTGGAGCCGCTGGCCGGCAAGATCGTCATCGACACCAACAACTACTACCCGCAGCGCGACGGGGCCTTCCCGGAACTGGACTCGGGCGAGACCACAAGCAGCGAGCTGCTCCAGCGGCACCTGCCGGACTCCCGGGTCGTCAAGGTCTTCAACAACATCTACTTCAAGGGCCTGGCCGCGCTCTCCCGGCCGACCGGTGCCGCCGACCGCAGCGCCCTCGCGATCGCCGGCGACGACGCCGCCGCGAAGGCCGAGGTGAC
Organism: Micromonospora sp. NPDC049047; assembly: GCF_040649135.1. Classification (NCBI taxonomy): domain Bacteria; kingdom Bacillati; phylum Actinomycetota; class Actinomycetes; order Micromonosporales; family Micromonosporaceae; genus Micromonospora; species Micromonospora sp. NPDC049047. The sequence continues at coordinate 122,675 of NZ_JBEZEY010000010.1, read as the reverse complement.
GGCCTTCCTGGACCGCATCGGCTACGACGCGGTGGATGTCGGCCCGCTCGCCGAGGGGTGGCGCTACCAGCCCGACACCCCGGCGTACGGCGTGCTCTACTCCGCCAGCCCGACCGACTGGGAGCACCCGGCACCGGGCGGCGCGGAGAAACTGCGCGCCGCGCTGGCCGCCGCGACCCGCTGAACATCCCCGCCGCCCTCCCCGCGACCACCTACCGGGTGGCCGTCCGGAGGGCGGCGGCGAGTTCCTCGTCGTAGCTCGCGATCGGTTGGCCGTCCGCGCCGTACGCGACGAGCCGACCCTGTGCCATGTTCGCCGAGCGGAACGAGAACGTGCGGCTGCCCGGGTACGCGTCGAGCAGCGGAATGGCCCGGGGCGCCCCGCCGGGCGCGGAATAGTACTCCAGCCGGGTCACCTGCGCGGCTACCACACCGTTGACCCGGACCTTGGTCTTCTCGGCGCGGGTGCCGAAGGTGACCGGCGCGTCGGTGCCGTAGGCGGCGCACTCGGCCGGGCCACGGCAGACGAAGAAGTAGCGCGGGTTGACCACGTCGTCGAGGGCGTACGCCTTGAAGGTGGGGTCCGCCCCGGCGGGCAACGGCTGCACGGCGAAGAACGCCAGCGCCACAGTGGCGGTGACGCCCACCCGCAACCAGCCCCGTCCGCCGGCCGGTCGGCGAGCGGTCCGGCTGGCGGCCACCGCCACACCGCCGAAGCCGACCAGGCACAGCAGGCCCACCCCGATCGCGCGGGCGTTCTCGAAGAGGAACTGCACGCCGGGCCGGGTCGACACCGGGCTGAGGACCGCACCCAACGAGACGACAGTGGCGGCGAGCAGCGCCACACCGGCGGCCCGCTGGGTGACACCCGACGCGCCGATCAGCAGCATCGCGGCGAGCACCGGCCAGACCTGGTGGTGGGTCCAGGACACCGGGGACGCGGCGACGGTGGCGCAACCGACGAGCACCGCCGCGTGCCCCGGGCGGCCACCCACGGTCAGCTGGCGAGCGCGCAGCAGCGCCGCCGCGCACACGAGCGCCACCAGGCCGGCCCAGAGCAGGGGCAGTGTCGTCTCGTCGACGCCGACGCGCAGCAACATCCCGTGCACCGACTGATTGCCAAGCGAGGCGAGATCGCCGATCCGCGAGGTCTGTCGCACGGCCTCGGTCCAGTACGTCCAGCTCTCGGCGGGCAACACCACAGCGGCGAGCCCCGCGCAGGCCAGGAACGTCACCACCGCACGGCCGGCGTCGCGGTAGCGGCCGGTGACGAGGAAGTAGACAACGAACAGCAGCGGGGTCAGCTTGATCGCCGCGGCGACCCCCACCAGCATCCCGCGCAGCCGGGGCGGACCGACACCCACCCCGTCGAGCAGGGCCATCAGCACGATGAAGACGCTCACCTGACCGAAGCGCAGGTTGCTCTGCACCGGCGCGGAGAGCATCAGCACCGTGGCGGCCACCGCCACGACCAGCGGTCGGCGGGACGGCCGGGTGGTCAGCGCGACACCGACCGCCCCGGCGATGGCGACGACCGCCGCGCACGTCGCCACCAGCCAGATCCCCTGCAGTACGCCCTCACTCAGCACGGTGATCGGACCCAGCACGAGCGCGGCGAACGGCGGATACGTGAACGGCCCACCGTTGGCCGCCCGGAATTCGTACAGCGGGCGGCCAGCGTGCAGATCGGACAGTGCGCCGTAGTAGATGTGCAGGTCGGAGAGGCGGTCCGCGCGCCGCAGGACGAGCCCGCAGGACACCAGCGCGACGACGACGAAGACCGTCCACACCAGCGTCACCCGGCGATCCCGCATCGGTCGAGGATATGCGGGCACCATCGCCCGCGGTGACCCGTGGCGGTGGCAGCCGCTCTCGCGGGAACGGACCCGGCGTCCGCCGCTGCGCTCGCCGGCCGACACGTCGAGAAACATCTCGTCGGCAACTTGCCTCGCAGTCCCGCGCACGGGACCCTGTTCTCTGGGTTGCCGCCCGCTCACCAAACGTGCCTCCGGAGGCGACATGTTGACGCTCCGTACCGCCCCCCGCCGGCTCCTCGCCGGCTCCGGCGCTTTTCTCCTCAGCACCGCCCTCGTCGCCGGCACGCCGATGTCGGCTGGCGCCGCGACCGGCGCGGACACCGTCGGATACGTCCGGCTCGCCCACCTCTCCCCGGACACCCCGGCCGTCGACGTCTACCTGGCCGCGCCGAATGCCGCGAAACCGAGGGTCTTCCCCGGGGTCGGCTACGGCGTGGTCTCCGACTACCTCGAACTGGCGCCCGGCCGGTACGCGGTGGCCATGCGGGAGGCCGGCGCTCCGGCCAACGACCCGCCGGTGCTCACCACCGAGGTCGCGGTCACCAGCGGGGAGGCGTACACGGTGGCCGGTGTGGGCCGGCACGCGGACCTGGGTTTGCGGGTGCTCAACGACGACCTCAGCGCGCCCGCGCAGGGCCGGGCCAAGGTGCGGGTCGTGCAGGCTTCCGTGCGCACCCCCGTGCTGGACGTGGCCGCCGCGGACGGTCCGATGATCGCCGAGGACGTGCAGTTCGCCTCCACCACCGACTACGAACAGGTCGAGCCGGGCAGTTGGCGGCTGCGGCTGGCGGGTGCCGACGGGCCGAGCACCGACGCCGAGGTGCGGCTCACCGGCGGTGCGGTCTACTCGCTGCTGGTGCTCGACGCGAAGCAGGGCGGGCTCACCGCCGAGCTGCGCCGCGACGCCGAGGGCGGCACCGTCGTTCCCGCCGGCGGGGTGGACACCGGCGCCGGCGGCACCGCGAGTGCCGGACTCGGCGCGTACCCCCTGGTGGCCGGTGGTCTTGCCGCGGCGGCCGTCGCGGTGACCCTGCTGCTGTGGCGCCGGCGGCGGCGCACCACCTGGTGAACCCCGGGCCGGACCCGTCGATCCGGCGGCACCGTGACCGCCGGATACCGCCGGCCGCGCTGGCCGCGGCCGGCGCGGCGGTCTGCCTGGCCGTCGGCGCCGGCGTCGGGCTGGCCGACGTCGATCCGCCGCCGCCGGTAACGACCTGGCACCCCGGCTGCACCGACGACTGCTCACCGACGGCCGTCGCGCCCGCGCCACACGGTCCACCCACGCGGGTACGCGTGCCGCGCATCGGTGTCGACTCCGCCCTCACCGTGCTCGGCCTGGACTCAGCAGGTGCGCTGATCCCGCCGGTCGACTTCGGCACCGCCGGCTGGTACGGCGGCGGCCCGGCCCCCGGCGACACCGGCCCGGCAGTGCTCGCCGGGCATCTGGACTCGCGGCACGGACCCGCGGTGTTCGCCCGGCTCGGCGAGCTACGCCCCGGCGACCGGGTCGAGGTGTGGCGCGGCGGGCAGCGGCTGCCGTTCCGGGTGACCGGCTCGCTGCGTACCCGCAAAGACCGTTTCCCGACGGCGGCGGTCTACGGGCCGACGCCCGGCGCGGAGCTGCGCCTGATCACCTGCGGGGGTGACTTCGATCGGCGGAGCGGGCACTACCGGGACAACATCGTGGTATTCGCGGTCACCGAGGCCGCCAGTGCGGGGTTGCCGGACTCCGCCGCCGGCTGACCAGGGCCCCCGACGCCCGCCGCACGCTTGATCAACTCGGTTTCCCAGAAGTCGCGGTGTCCGGCGGGCTCTGATACCGCGACTTGCAGGAGCCCGAGTGGATCGAGCGCTCAGCCGGGCCCCCACCGCGCCGACGCCAAGCGGCGGACGGCGTCAGACCGGCCGGCGGCGGCAGAGCGGCGGGTGGCGGCAGACCGGCGGGTGGCGTCAGAGCGGGCGGCGGCGGCAGACCGGGGGCGGGCAGACCGGCCGGCGGCGGCAGACCGGCGGGTGGCGTCAGAGCGGGCGGCGGCCGGCGAAGCCGCACTCGGCGCGGTGGTACCAGCGCACGTCGGAGTCGCCCTCCAGCCAGCACCAGAGCACGGCGCGGCCGGCGCGCTCGCCGGGAAAGTCGAGCAGGACCGGGGCGATGCCCTTGACCTGGATGTCGTGTTGGTGCAGCTCGTCGACGATGGCGTGCAGTCGAGCTTCGAGCCCCTTGACCTCGGCCCGCCCGCCGAGCGCGCTGACCCCGTGGTCGGCCAGGTCGACGCGCAGCTCAGCCAGGTCGGCCCGGACCCGGATCAACTCGTCGACGCGCGGCTGGAGGGTGGCCACCAGGTGCCGGGCCTGGGCAAGTGTGAACACCGGGCAAGTATGCGGCACACCCGGCCCCGCGACGCACCCCGACGGCCACCCACGCGGAATGCGGCCAATCACCCCGGCCCGGCGACCGGAGTCAGTCGGCCTGTGCCGCCAGCTCCCGGGCGCGATCCCGGGCGGCCTCCAGCGCGGCCAGCAGCGCCGCCCGTACGCCGTGCTTCTCCAACTCGCGGATCGCGGAGATGGTGGTGCCGGCCGGCGAGGTGACCGCCTCGCGCAACTTGACCGGGTGCTCCCCGGAATCCCGCAGCATCACGGCGGCACCGATGGCGGTCTGCACGATCAGCTCGTGGGCCACCTGTCGGGGCAGGCCGAGCAGGATTCCCGCGTCGATCATTGCCTCGACCAGCAGATAGAAGTAGGCCGGTCCGGAGCCGGAGAGCGCCGTGACCGCGTCCTGCTGCGACTCGGGCACCCTGATCGTCCGGCCGAGGGGCTTGAACATCTCCTCGGCCAACGCCAGGTGGGCCCCGGTGGCGTACGCGCCCGCCGAGATCGCCGTCATGGCCTCGTCGACGACCGCCGGGGTGTTGGTCATCACCCGGACCACCGGGGTGCCCTCGGGCAGCCGGCGGTTGAAGAAGCTGCTGGTCAGGCCGGCACAGAGCGAGATGACGAGTTTGTCGGCCGGCACCTTGGGGCCGATCTCGTCGAGCAGCGCGGCGGCGTCCTGCGGCTTCACCGAGATCGCGAGCACCGCCGCCTCGTCCACCGCTGTCAGATTGTCGACGACCCGTACCCCGTAGCGGGCGGTCAGTTCCTCGGCGCGGGCCGGCCGGCGGGCGGTGGCCAGCAGCCGGTCCACCGGCCATCCCGAGCGCAGCAGCCCGGAGAGCATCAGCTCGCCGATCTTGCCCGCGCCAATGACCGCGACAGTGTGCATCCCGGCGGACATGTCGGCCCGTACCCCCTCGCGTCTGGTTCGTGGCACGGCGGACCCGCCGGCCCGCCGTGCCACCAACCGTCGATCAGCTGCCGAAGAAGACCTCGGCCTCGGCGTACCGCTCCAGCGGCACGGTCTTCAGCTCGCGGGTGGCCTCGACCAGCGGCACCCGGACGATGTCGGTGCTCTGCATCGCGACCATCTTGCCCCAGTCGCCGTCGTTCACCGCGTCGATGGCCTGCAGGCCCAGGCGGGTGGCGAGCACCCGGTCGAAGGCGGTCGGGGTGCCACCGCGCTGGATGTGGCCCAGCACCACGGTGCGGGCCTCCTTGCCGGTCTTGGCCTCCAGCTGCTCGGCGAGCCACTGGCCGATGCCGCCGAGGCGGACGTGGCCGAACGAGTCCAGCTCCTGGTTGGCGAGGACCATCTGGCCGTCCAGCGGCTGGGCGCCCTCGGCGACCACGACGATCGGGGCGTACTGGTGCTGGAAGCGCTTCTCGACGTAGCCGGCCACCTGGTCGACGTCGAACTGCCGCTCGGGCAGCAGGATCACGTTGGCGCCGCCGGCCAGGCCGGCGTGCAGGGCGATCCAGCCCGCGTGCCGGCCCATCACCTCGACGACCAGGGTGCGGTGGTGGCTCTCCGCGGTCGTGTGCAGCCGGTCGATGGCCTCCATCGCGATGTTGACAGCGGTGTCGAAGCCGAAGGTGTAGTCGGTGGCGCCGAGGTCGTTGTCGATCGTCTTCGGCACGCCGACCACGTGCACGCCCAGCTCGTAGAGCTTGGTGGCCACGCCGAGGGTGTCCTCGCCGCCGATCGCGATCAGGGCGTCGACGCCCTGGCTGGCCAGGTTGTCCTTGATCCGCTCGACGCCGTTCTCGATCTTGAACGGGTTGGTCCGGGACGAACCGAGGATGGTGCCGCCACGGGGCAGGATGCCACGGACGTCCGCGATGCCCAGGGGACGGGACAGACCCTCGAGCGGGCCCTTCCAACCGTCCCGGAAGCCCACGAACTCGTGACCGTAGGTGGCGACGCCCTTGCGGACCACCGCCCGGATGACCGCGTTGAGACCGGGGCAGTCGCCGCCGCCGGTGAGCACGCCGATACGCATGATCCGCTCATCCTCCTGGAGCATCAGGTAAAGCCCGAATTGCCCCAGGATATGTGTCAGATCAGACCATCGGCGCCGTTGCCGGCCCGGGGCGGGCCGTCACTGCGCACTGTAGTCGGCCCGCCGGTGCGACGACAGCGCGCCCCGGGTCGACGGGCCGACCAGCGCTGCTCAGAACGTCACCTCGCGGTTCTCGCCGCCCTCCGGCGGCCGGCCGGTGACGGCGGCCTTCGCGTAGCCGAGCAGGTTGACCACGGCACTGCTGGCCGAGTCCCAGTACTCGGCGGAGCTGGCGTGCACCTTGATCAAGGTGAGGCCCGGGGTGTCCAGCCCATCAGGAAACCATGCCTTGAGCAGCGGGTTCCACAACCGCTCGGCCCGCGCCCGGTCGAACCCCTCGGTGGCGGTGCCGGAGATCGACACCCAGGCGTTGTGCTTCTGGTCGGAGAAGGCGACGTTGACCTCCGGGTTGACCCGGAGCTGGCGGACCTTGGCCGAGTCGGCGTTGGCGAAGAACCACAGCTCGCCGTCGAACTCGGCCTCCTGGAGCCCCATCGGCCGGCTCACCTGCCGCCCGTCCAGCGCGGTCGTGGTGAGCATGCAGATGCGCGCGGCCCGGGCCAGCTCGGTGACCCGGGCCCGAGCGTCGGCGGCGCTTGTCGGCTGGTTGCTCATTGCACTCTCCCTCGGATCGGCTGGTCGAACCGATGCCCGGGACAGAACCGGTCAAACCCGCGACGGTACGGCCGCCGCTGAGCGGGTCGTCACCGCCCGCCAGGCGTCATCGCCCGCCAGCGGGCCAGGTTGTGCCGGGCATCGACGAGCGCATCGTGCCGGGCCGCGTCCGCGTCCGGCAGGGTCGGGCGCCCGCGGTCGTCCCAGAGCTGCCGCAGCTCCTTGGTGTAGCGGGGAATCTCCCGGGGCAGCGCCGGCATCGCACCCCAGAGCTGGGCGAGCACCACATGGTCGTACGCGGCGTACCAGGCCCACAGCTCCAACTGCTCCCCCGGCCGGTCCCGGATCGGCTCGACGAGGAAGTCGTACAGGTCGTCGCGGATGCGCTCACGCGAGCGCCACGCCCGGTCCGCCGGGGACGGCAGCTTGTCGAGCACGTTGCGCCGGACCCAGGGCACGGCACGGGAGTCGTCGAACTCCGTGGAGACCGCGTAGAACTCGCGGCCGTACTCGTCGACGACACCGATCGAGACGAGGTCGACTGTCGTGCCGTCCTCGATGAACTCGCAGTCGTAGAAATAGCGGTAGACCATTCCGGCCATCCTCGCCCACCGTCCCCCGGCCGCGCCCGGCGGGGGCCGTCGAACCGCTGGTGACGGGCCGCCGCGACGCGCGACGGTTACGGAAGTGCTTCGAGGGGTGTACAGCAAGCGACCGGACCGTCATGATCTGATGTGTACCGCTACCGGATGCCGAATCGGTGTCAGTTCACCTTGTCAGGGCCATCAGGTTCACCCGGTGAGCGAGTTTGTGGTCCATGACCGGGGAGGGGTTGGGCCGTGGAGATGCGCCTGCCAGAGCCGGGTGACGCGCTCACGGGTGTCGAGATGTTCGCTGGTTTGGAGCCCGAGGTGCGGCAGCGCGTCATCGCCGCCGCCGTTCCGCGCACCTACCGCAAGGGCCAGCTGCTCTTCGTGGAGAACGACCCGGGTGAGTCGCTCATCGTGTTGCGCCGCGGCGCGGTGGCCGTCTTCCGCACCGCACCCACCGGCGAGCGGGCCGTGCTGTCGGTAATCCGTCCACCCGACGTGCTCGGCGAGGTCTCCCTGCTCGACGCGTCCACCCGGTCCGCCTCGGCCGAGGCCATCGAGGACTGCGCGGCGCTCGCCCTGTCGCGGGGCGCGTTCATGGAGCTGGTGCACTCCAACCCCCGCATCCTGGACGCGGTGATGCGCTCACTGGGTGGGCTGATCCGTCGGTTGACCGAGCAGAACGCCGACCACGTCTTCCTCGACCTGCCGGGCCGGGTGGCCAAGACGCTTGTCCGGTTGGCTGGCGAGAGCCAGGCACCGATGATCACGATCGAGCTCAACCAGAGTCAACTGGCCGAGATGGCAGGTGGCTCTCGGCAGAGCGTCAACCAGGCGATCGGTTCGTTCGCGAGCCGGGGCTGGCTGCGTACCGAGGGGCGCCGGATCGTGGTGACCGACGTGGCCGCGCTGCGCCGCCGCGCCGGCATGAACGACCGCTGACACCCACCGACAGCACGAACCGGCCGGGCCGCCCGCTGGCGACCCGGCCGGTTCGGCGTCATGGACGTACTGTCACACCCCGGAGCTGCCCGGCCCGGCCCACTTGTCCGGGCCCTTGCCGTCGCCACCCGGGCCGTGGGTCTGCTCGCTGACGATGCCCTTGGCCTCCAACGTGGCGAGCGTGGCGGCGTCGACGTCCACCGAGTCGCCCGCAGAGTGGTTGACCCCGTTGCCGTCGGTCCAGTCACTTTCCAGCTTGACGTACACCATTGCCCTGTCCCCTCCGGTCCCTGATCGATATCTGGCCGCCTGAATCTAGTCGGTCAACACCGTCGGTGACTGTCCACAAACCAACAGGCTGGTGGCTGGCAACGGCCGAGGGGCGATAATTCCGGTCAGGGGACGCCGTCGGCGTCGACCCGTTCCTCTCGGGGGGATGTCATCGCCGCGCAGTGTGAACGCTGTGGACGCACGGCCGCCGACGGAGACCGCTTCTGTGGCGGCTGCGGCGCCGAGCTGGGCGCGGTGTGCCCGCACTGCCTGCGCCCGCTCGCCTCGGACGTCACGTTCTGCACGTCCTGCGGGTCGCCGCGACCGGGCGCGGACCGACCGGCCGCGGTCAGCCCGCAGGAGGACCGCCGCCGGGTGAGCGTGCTCTTCGTGGACCTGATCGACTTCACGCCGTACGTCGAGCGCACCGACCCGGAGCAGGTCCGTGGCATGCAGACCGGGTTCTTCGCCGCCGCCCGGCGGGTGGTCAGTCAGTACGGCGGGGTGGTGGAGAAGTACATCGGGGACGCGGTGATGGCGCTCTTCGGTGCCCCGATCGCCACCGAGACCGACGCGCTGCGCTGCGTACGGGCCGGCCTGGAACTGCAACGGGTGCTCACCCGGTTCGCGCCGACCGGCAGCGCCGAGCTGCGGTTCCGGGTCGGGGTGTCCACCGGGGAGGCGCTCGTCGACGTGGCCGCCGCCCGCGACGGCGGACAGGCCATCGTGGCCGGCGACGTGGTCAACACGGCCTCCCGGATGCAGTCGGTCGCCCCACCCGGCGGGGTGCTGGTCTGCGGCACCACCCACGCGCTCACCAAGGACGCGATCCGCTACGAGGAGCAGCCCCCGGTCACCCTGCGCGGCAGGTCGTCGCCGACCGAGGTGTGGCTCGCCCTGTCCCCGCTGCGTCGCCAACCCACCGACCGGGAGCCGGACACCACACCGCTTGTCGACCGGGAACACGAGCTGGGGATGCTCGTCAACGCCCTGCACCGGTCGCTGCGCGATCGGCGACCGCAGGTGGTCACCATCTTCGGCCGGGCCGGCATCGGCAAGAGCCGGCTGCTGCGGGAGCTCTACCGGCACACCGGCCGGCTGGTCGACGAGCCGCTGACCTGGCGCACCGGGCGTTGCCCGCCGTTCGGGGAGAACGTCACCTTCGCCGCGCTCGCCGACATCGTGAAGTCCGAAGCCGGCATCCTCGACACCGACCCGGCGACGAGCGCCGCGCAGCGGCTGACCGCCGCCGTCGGCGAGCTGGTCGGCCCGGGCGAGCGGGACCGGGTGGTGGACGCGCTGCGCCCGCTGGTCGGGCTGCCCGGCACGCCGCTGCCGGCCGAGGAGGCGGAGTCGGCGTGGCGTCGCTTCCTGCTGGCGCTGGCCGCCCAGCGTCCCACAGTGCTGGTCTTCGAGGACCTGCACTGGGCCGACGACGCGATGCTGCGCTTCGTGGAGCTGCTCGGGGCGGCGGCCCGCGACGTGCCGCTGCTGCTGCTCTGCACCGCCCGCCCGGAGCTTGTCGACCGGGACCCGAGCTGGGCCGGAACCATCACCGGCTCGGTGACCATCACCCTGCCGCCCCTGCGGGACACCGGCATCGCCGCGCTGTACGCGCACCTGTTCGGCCAGGCGGCGTTCTCCGCCGACATGCTTACCCCGTTGGTCGAGGTGGCCGGCGGCAACCCGCTCTACGCACACGAGTACGTCCGGATGCTCATCGAGCAGGGGGCGCTGCGCCAGTCCGGGCGGGGGTGGTCGCTGGACAAGCAACTCGAACTGGCCATGCCGGAGAGCGTGCACGCGGTGATCGCCAACCGGGTGGACCTGCTGGACGCCAAGGACCGGGCGGTGCTGCTTGCCGCGTCGGTGGTCGGCGTGCAGTTCTGGCCCGGCGCGGTCGCCACCGCGCTCGGGCAACAGGTCGAGTCGGTCGAGCGTTCGCTGCGCCGACTCGAACAACGCGACTTCGTGCACGAGCAGGCCGGGTCGACGATGGCCGGGCAGGCGGAGTTCCGGTTCCGCCACGTGCTGGTCCGCGACGTCTGCTACCAACGGTTGCCGCGCACCGAACGGGTGGCCCGGCACGAGCGGGCCGCCGACTGGCTCGACGCGCTGTCGCACTCCCGCGACACCGACCTGGCCGAGGTGCTCGCGCACCACCGCTGGGCGGCGCACGAGATCGCCCGCTCGCTGGGCATGCAGGTGCGCCGCTACGCCGGGCCGGCGCGGCAGGCGCTGCACCGGGCGGCCCGCCGGGCGTACGCGCTGCACGGGTTGGACGCGGCGGCCAGCCACGCGGGGCGGGCACTCGGCCTGGCCGACGACAGCGACCCGGTGGACCGGCTCCAGTTGGAGCTGCTCAGCACGGAGATCTCGTTCTACCGGGACGGCAACGCGTTCCTCTCCGGCGGTGGGCCGGAGCAGGTGCACACCCTCGCCGACCGGCTGCTGTCGCACGGCGACAACGCCTGCGCGGCGCGGGCGTGGACGCTGCTCGGCCAGGCCGCCTGGCTGCGCGCCGACCGCGGCGACGCGCTTGCCTGCCTGGAGCGCGCGGTGCAGCTGTTCGAGCCACTACCTGACAGTCCGCAGAAGGCGGACGCGTACGCCGAGATGGGCCGGCTGCACATGCTCAACTACGAGCGGGACCCGGCCGTCGCCGCGGCGGACACCGCCGCCGAGATCGCCGAGCAGTTGGGTCTGGCCGAGACCCAGACCAACGCCCGGATCACCGCGGCCACCGCCCGCTACCAGTCCGGAGACCGGGCCGGCCTGGACGAGCTGCACGCGATCGTCGAGTTCGCCCGGGCCAATCAACTGCTGGCGTTGCCCCGGGCCACCCAGAACCTCGCCTGGGCGATCCGGGAGGAGGGCGACTGGCTGCGGTCGAACGCCCTGCTCTCGGCCGCGCCGGCGCGGACCGCGAGCGGGCAGACCCTGACCACCAGTTACTCGGCGGAGGCGATGCGGGCCTGGTTCGACGGCGACTTCGGTCGGCTCTTCGCCGCGGCGGAGGCGTTCGTGGACACGCCCACCGGGAGTTGGGACATGCAGGTGCGCGGGTTGCGCTGCTGTCTGTTGGTGCTGCGCGACGACGAGGATCCGGACGACCTGATCGACGCGTTGGACACCGCGCGGCGCAGCGGGTTCTACCGGCTGCTCTGGACGATGCTGAGCATGGCCGCGCTGTGTCGGGCGTTGCAGGGGCGCGACGCCGAGGCGGCGGAGCTGATCGAGGAGTTGGACACGAGTTGGTCGGCGGTGCCGGCCCTGGCCAGTGGCGAGTGGATCGCCGCGGCCGCGTACGCCGCCGCCCTGAGCGGTCGGAGCGCGGCGGTGCGGGTCCGCACGATGCTGGGCCGGGTCGGGCACCGCACGCCCTGGTCGGAGGCGGCGTTGCGGACCGTGACGGCGGCCCTGGCCGCGGCGGACGGCGACCACCGGCGCTCCGCCGAGCTGCACCTTGCCGCCGCCGAGACCTACGGGCGGATCCCGGACGTCAGCGACCAGGTGTTGGCGCTCGCGCTCGCGGCGGCGGAGCTGACCCGTGCCGGCGACCCGGCCGGCGCGCGGGCGACCCGCGCGGAGGTACGCACCTTCGCGCTGCGTAACGACGCCCCCGGCCTGCTCGCCCTGGCCGGTCGGCCGATCAGCCCGACCGGACCGGCGCTGGCCTGCTGAGCGGGCGGGTCCCGGCCCCGCCGGTAGCTGTCGAACGGGGCGTCGGCCGCCGGTATGCCAACGGCCACCGAGATGGCGCTGGTCGCGCAAGAACGGACAAAGAACCCCGGTCACGACCTGCGGCGGCGGCCGTGACTTTGGAAGACGCGACACAACGCACTCCCGGAACCATGCCCTGACGTGTCACGATTCAGAGCACGGCGTGCGGACGGGCGTCGAGGGTCGCGCCGCGAGGCGCGTTAAGGGGGATGTCCGGGTGTCAGCGGGTGGTGCCCGCCGGGGACGGCGGGACAACGGGCTCGACGCGAACGAGTACGCCGTCGTCGGCGACGTCGATCCGCGCGTCGGTGAGCACCTGCTCGACGTGCTGGCCGCCGGTGGGATCGCCGCCTACCTGCAACCCTCGGCCGATCTCAATCCGGTCACCCGCACCACCACAGTGCCGGCCCGGCCGGTCGACAGGCTCTACGTCGACCGCTCGCACCTGACCACCGCCCGGGACTATCTCTCCCAGCTCGCCGACGAGACCACCCCCGAGCAGCCGCCCGCCCGCGACGAACCGGACATCGACGCCGAGTGGGCGCGGATCGTGGCGAGTTTCCACACCTCCTCCACCACCGGCGAGCACCCGTGGCCGGCCGCGGAGAACGTCGACGAACGGGACGAGCCGACCGCCGGCCCGCTGACCCGCTCGGGGACCGACGAGCCCGGCCCGACCGCCACCGACACCCGCCGGCTGCCCTCCGCCACCGACATCTCCGGGATCTCGGTGGGGCGCGGCACCCGGCCGGACGAGCCGTCGCTGCTGGACGGGTTGGACACCTTCGGGGCCGACCTGCCCGACGACGAGGACGACGAGGGTTACCACCCGCCCCCGCCGCCGCCGCTGCCCCGGGTCAGCAAGTACGCGGTGGTCGGTGCGCTCGGCGTGATCGTCGGGTTCGTGCTCTTCCTCTTCCCGGGCCTGCTCCCGGTGGACCGCTCGGCGGTCACCCTGTTCGGGTTCACCGGCATCCTGGCCGGTTTCGTCACGCTGATCTGGCGGCTGCGCCCGGGCGACGAGGACGAGGACGACCCGGACAACGGCGCCGTCGTCTGATCCCGGCCCGCATCCCGGGACGGCGCAGACCCGCCGATCGCGTAACAGTGGTGTAACTTACTGTCAGTAGGAATACCGCTGTACGTCACTTCCCCCGCTGACTGACCGGTTTTCCCTTCCTCGTGGCGGTCAGTCCTCTGCTGATCGGAATGCCCGAGATGCGACAGAGTTCTCTCGTGGTGGTGGCCAACCGCCTCCCCATCGACGACAGCCAGGCACCCGACGGGGCCTGCGAGTGGCGGCGCAGCCCCGGCGGGTTGGTGAGCGCGCTGCATCCACTCCTGCGGCACACTCCGGCGACCTGGGTCGGTTGGGCCGGCGGCACCGGCCCGGCCCCCGCCCTACCGGACGTCGACGGCGTCCGGATGCACACCGTCGCACTCAGCCCGGAAGACCTCCGCGACCACTACGAGGGGTTCGCCAACGCCACCCTCTGGCCGCTCTACCACGACGCCGTCGAGCAGCCGCAGCACCACCGGCGGTGGTGGGAGGCGTACCAACGGGTCAACCAACGTTTCGCCGAGGCGACCGCCGAGGTCACCGAGCAGGGCGGGGTGGTCTGGGTGCAGGACTACCACCTGCAACTGGTCCCCGGTCTGCTGCGCACGCTCCGTCCGGACCTGCGCATCGGCTTCTTCCTGCACGTGCCGTTCCCGCCGCCGGAGCTGTTCATGCAGTTGCCGCGCCGGGCCGAACTGCTGCGCGGGATGCTCGGTGCCGACCTGGTCGGCTTCCAGCGCGTGCAGGCGGCGCACAACTTCGCCCAACTGGTGACCAGGGTGCTTGAGCTGCCGGCCACCGACCGCCGGATCGGCATCGACGACCGGGTCGTGCGCATCGGCGCGTTCCCGGTCTCCATCGACACCGCCGAGATGGGTGCGCTCGCCGCCCGCCCGGACGTCGCCGCCCGCGCCCGCCGGCTACGCCAGGACCTCGGCGACCCCCGGCAGGTCATCCTCAGCGTGGACCGGATGGACTACACGAAGGGCATCGAGCAGCGCCTCAAGGCGTACAGCGAACTGCTCGCCAGCGGCGACGTCAAGGTCCGCGACACGGTGTTGGTGCAGGTCGCGATGCCGAGCCGGGAACGCGTCGGCCAATACCAGATCCTGCGGGAGCGGATCGAGCGCGAGGTGGGTCGGATCAACGGCGAGTTCGGCCGGGTCGGCGAGCCGGCGATCCACTACCTCACCCAGCCCTTCGACCGAGCCGAGTTGGCCGCGCTCTACCGGGTCGCCGACGTGATGGCGGTGACCCCGCTGCGCGACGGGATGAACCTCGTCGCCAAGGAGTACGTGGCCGCCCGGGTGGACGACACCGGTGCCCTGTTGCTCAGCGAGTTCGCCGGCACCGCCGCCGAACTCTCCCAGGCGTACCTGGTCAACCCGCACGATCTGGAGGGGCTCAAGCAGGGCCTCTGCGCGGCGTTGCGGGCCGACCCGGCCGACACCACGCAACGGATGCGGGCCATGCGCGCCCACCTGGAGGAGCACGACATCCGGGCCTGGGCCCGCTCCTACCTGCACGCGCTGGATGAGCACGGCGCCCTGGTCAACCGCCTGACCAGCACCGACGTCGATCCCGGCGGCGTCATCCCCGGCGACGTCGACCCGGACGCCGCCACCTCCGCCGGCGACGCCGTGGTGCCCCGACCCGCCACCCCCACCGCCGGCTCGGCCATCCGCCAGAGCAGCGGCTGACCGGCCCGTGCGCTCAGTGCGCGGTGGGTTCCTTCTCCAGCCAGTCCAGGATCGCGTCGATCGGCTCCACCCACCGCGCGTCGAGCATCAGGTCGTGGCCCATCCCGGGAAAGAGCAACGGGGCCGAATCGTACCGGCGGGCCACCCGGGTCAACGTCGACGCCGGCACCACCCGGTCGTCCGGGCTGCCCAGCACCAGCACCGGCGGGCTGCCCACGGCCGGCTCGGCCGCCGGCTCGCCCAGCAGCTCCCACTGCGCCCGCCGGCCCGCCCGACCGAGTCGTCCGACGTACCTCCGGGCCTCCTCGTCGGGCAACTCGCGGCTGAACAACTGCCCACTGTTGAGCCGCAACGGCCCACCGAACACCGCCGGCAACGTGCCCCCAGGGTTGCGGCGCAACGCCGTACCCAACGCTCCCCAGCCGCCGAAGACCGGCGCCACGAGCACCGCGCCGCGCGCCGGATAACGGGCCATCGCGTGCGCCACCACAAGCGCCCCGGCGCCGTGCCCCACCAGCACCGTCTGCCGTGGCAGGCTCGCGGCCACCTGAACCACGTCGTGCGCGTACGCGCGCAGCGTCGCCTCCGGCGCCGGCTCACTGCCCCCGTGCCCGCGCAGGCTCACCGCGTACGCCGGGAAGCCCCGCGACGCCGCGTGACCCAGCCAGTGCTCGGCGAACACCCACGCGCCGTGCCCGAACCCGGGAACGAAGAGCAGCGGAGGTCGACCCTGCTCCACCTCGGGGACGGCGCTGAGCACCTCCCGCCGAGCCGGTCGGACCGGACGCGACCACTCCCGGCCCCGCATGATCCGCAGCTCAGTCACTTGTCTGCCCTTCGTTCGCGACTACCGGTCCGGTTCACTTGCCCTCCAGCTCGACAAGCGCGCGCTGCACCGCGCGCAGATAGTCGGCGTGACCGACCTCGAACCAGTGCCGGCTGCTCTCCTTGACCTGACCGGAGTAGCGCTCCCCGGCCCGCTCCCGCACCCGCCGCGCGAACGCGGCGGCCCGCTCCGGCCGATCCCGGCGGGCTTGCAGGAGCCGGGCGAAGAGCACCGTCTGCCAGTGCGACAGGGTGAACAACCCGGAATCCGGCTGCACCAGGCCGGCGACGGCAAGCGTCGGGTGCCCCGGGGTGAACGCGTTGAGCCACAGGGTGGGCCGGCCCGCCCCGGCGCTGTCGGCGAACACCGACGCGTCGAGGAACTCGAAGCGCGGCAGGTAGCCGGTGGCGAAGATGACCACCTCGGGGTCGATCTCGCGGCCGTCGGCCAGCTCCACGGCGTACGGGTGGAACCGGGCGATGTCCGGCACCGGGCCGATCCCGCCGTGGCCCACGTAGTAGACGAGCTGGCTGTTGGCGATCGGGTGCGTCTCGTACACCCGGTGGTCGGGCTTGGGCAGGCCGAAGCGGGTCAGGTCGCCGACGGTCAACCGCAGCGTCCAGTGGTAGAGCCACTGCCGCACCCGCAGGGGCACGCGCAGCGCCAGCAGGCTGTCGTTCACCTGGTCGGCCGGGCGGCCGAGCACGTACTTCGGCGCGTACCAGTAGCCGCGCCGGGTCGAGTGCCAGCAACGTGACGCCTGCTGGGCGGCCTCGACGGCGATGTCACAGCCGGTGTTGCCGGCGCCGACCACAAGCACCCGCTTACCGCGCAACTGCGCCGGGTCCTTGTAGGACGAGGCGTGCATGATCTCGCCGCGGAACTCCTCAAGGCCCTCGTAGCGGGGCAGCTTCGGCGACCAGTTGTGCCCGTTGGCGATCACCACGGCGGCGTACCGGGAGGTGCGCTCCGGGCCGTATCCGCCGGTGGAGCGGGTGGTCACGTCCCACCGCTCCCCCTCGGCGGGCTCGACCCGGACCACCTCGGTGCCGAACCAGATGTGCGAGCGCAGGTCGAAGTGGTCGGCGTACCGCTCGAAGTACGACAGCACCTGACTGTGGTGCGGGTAGTCCGGCCAGGAGTCCGGCATCGGGAAGTCCGGGAACTGGGTGAACGGCTTCGACGAGATCAGGTGGGTGCTGGCGTACACCGGGCTGCGGTCGTGCCGCCAGTTCCAGGCGCCGCCGACGCCCGTCTCCCGTTCGTAGCAGTCCACGCCGAAGCCGTGCTCGCGCAGGTTCTTGATGGCCGTCAGGCCGCTGGCCCCGGCCCCGATGACGCACACCGTGTCGCCCCGGTCGGAGATCGGGCGGCCGTCGCCGCTGGGCGCGGAGGAGGTCGCCTCCGGGTCGGGCCGGCCGTGGTCGGTGGAGGTGGACACCGGGACATCTCCTTTTGGTACGGCAGGCGTGCCGGTCGCCGCGAAATCCTCTCCACAACCGGGCCGGATGTCCAGTCCTGGCCCGGATGGGTCGACTGTCGAGCCGGTCGGGGGTCAGCCGGTGGTGGGCAGCAGCAGGTCGACGAGGACCGGGAAGTGGTCGCTGGCCCGGCGGGTCTGCGGAGTGTCCACCACGTCGTAGTCGACAACGGTGATCCGCGGGTCGACGAAGAGCGCGTCGATGCGTCGGCGCGGGTCGGCGCAGGAGTAGGTGAGCCGCTCGGCCCGGTCGGCCGCCACCGCGGCGTCGGTCAACCCACGCGACACGGTGGCCCAGGCGGGCCCGTCCGGGCCCTCGTTGAGGTCCGCCCCGGCCAGCACCGGGCTGGTCGCCGCGTCCAGGCCGCGCTTGAACTCGGCGGCCTGCGTGGGCCGCTCAGCCGGGTCGGTGGACAGGTGCGAGCCGGCCACTGTGAACCGGGCGTCGCCGATCCGGCAGTCGGCGTACGCGGCGCCGCGCAGGTGCCGGCCGGGGGTCAGCGGGAAGCGTTGGCACCGGGTGCCCGACACCCGCACCCGCAGGCTGGTCAGCAGCAGGTTGCCAAGCGCGGGCAGCCCACCGGCGGCCACCACCAGACCGAACGACTCGGCCAGCGTGGCGGACTTCTGCCGCCACCGGAACCGGCGCGGCCCCTCCTGCACGATCACCACGTCGGGCCGCGCGGCCCGGACCACCGCCGCCAGCGCGGCGGTGTCGTCGCGTTGGCTGTGGATGTTGTACGACACCACGCGCAGCGGCACACCCATCGCGGACCGCTTCAGATCCGGTGGGCCAGATCGGCGGCGCCGATCACTCCGGCGCTGTTGCCCAGCTCGGCCGGGAGCACCTCGGCCACCGGCAGGCGACCGCGCTGGGAGAGCGCGTCGAGGTACGAGCGGCGCGTCGGGCCGAGCAGCAGGTCACCGGCGTCGATCACACCGCCGCCGACCACCAGGGTCTGCGGGTCGAGGATCTGCGCCATGTCGGCGAGGCTGGTGCCCAGCCATCGGCCGATCTGCGCGAACGCCTCGGCGGAGACGGGGTCGCCGCCCTGCGCGGCGGCGGTCACCATCGGCCCGGTGATCGCCTCGGCCTCACCGCCGGCCAGGTCGAGCAGCGCGGTGGCCCGGTGGGGCTCCTGCCGGGCGCCGGCTCGGGCGAAGCGCACCAGGGCACTGCCGCTGGCGTACTGCTCGATGCAGCCGAGCCGGCCGCAGCCGCACTGGTGCCCGTCCGGCACGGCAAGCATGTGGCCCAGCTCCGCGGCGATGCCGTGCGCGCCGCGCATCAGGTCGCCGCCGAGGACGATGCCGCCACCCACCCCCGTACCGATCGTGAACATGATCATCGAGTCGTCGGCGTCGCGGGCCGCGCCGTAGCGGAACTCGGCCCAGGCGGCCACGTTTCCGTCGTTCTCCACGATCACCGGCAGGCCGACGGCCTCGCTGACGTACTCCCGCAGCGGTTCGTCCCGCCAGGCCAGATTGGGGGCGAAGAGCACAGTCGAGCGGCTGGCGTCGATCCAGCCGGCCGCGCCGATGCCGACGGCCTCGATCGTCCGCCCGGCCGCCAGTTCGCCGACCAGCTCGATGATGACGTCGCGGGTCTTGCCGACGTCATCGGCAGGGGTGTCCCGTCGGGTCTGCACGAGGACCGTGCCGGTGTCGTCCACGACACCGCCGGCCACCTTCGTGCCACCGACGTCGACTCCGATGGTCAGCGTCACCGCTGCCGCTCCCCTCTACTGTCCGGCCCGTGTCCCGGCGGCATGCCGGTCCGGGTCGGGATGTCCCGCGCTCAGGCGCCGTCGCCCGGAGCTTGCGCTCCGGTGTCGTCCGGCACCCGCGAAGCGGGCACCGCGGGATGAGTGGTCGGTGCCGGTACGGTCGCCGGCCCGGCGTCGTCGACGGGTGGTACGGCGGCCGGGGCGAGTGGGTCCGCCGTCCGGGTGGCGACCGACCAGACATCCCGCTCCGGCGCCGGCTGAGAATCATGCCCGCTGCGGGTGGCATCGCGCCACACGTGTTCGTCGCCGGTCCCGCGGGACCTGTCGTCGGGGGCTGGCTCGGAGAGCACGTCCTCGGTGCTCGCGGCGGGTGCCGACGGTCGCGCGGTGGTCGGCTCGGGGCCCGAACCGGGTGGGCTCGTCGGGGGCGCCGACACCGGGGAGAACGCGCGGAGCAGGCTGGCGACGCCCGCCGCGAGATCACCGGCGCCGGTCGCGAGCCGTTCGGCGAATTCTGGACTCGGCTCACGTAATGCGGAGATGCCCCGACAGACCGGGCAGACGCAGCATTCGGGCGATCCGGTGGCGAAAGTGCCGCCGGTGCCGCGCCGCCCGTCCGCGTCGTCACTGTGACCGAGGACACCGGCCAACACCCCGCCCAGCGAGCCGAACGCGCCGCCCGCCGAGCCGGCGGAGGCCAGTCGCGCCCCCGCGAGCAGCGTGGCGACCAAGCGCTCCGCCTCTTCCCGGGCCGAACCCGGATCCGTTCCGCCCACCCTCGGCTCCTCTACCGTGCCACCGGACCCGTCACTGCGCCGCACCGGTTGCTTCTACCCGGCGCTTGAGCTGCTTCAACGCGGTGTCCATGATCATCTTTTCGGCCTTGCGCCGAAACATCCCGAGCATCCCCACCGACAGGTCGACCTCAAGCGTGTAGGTCACCGTCGTGCTGCCGTCCGGGTTACCCACCAGGTCGTACGAACCACGCTGGGACTTCTGCATCTTCGAGGGAGCGACAAGGTGCCACTCGATCCGGGAGACGTCCTCGGCGTACTCGTAGGCGAGCACGTACTCGTCGGCCATCACCCCGGCGTCGATGGTGAAGCGCACCTGACTGGCGTAGCCGTCCTCGTACTCCTCGACGACCTCGGCACGGCGGACCGCGTCGGTCCACTCCGGGTAGGCCGCGAAGTCGCAGATGACCGCCGTCACCCGTTCCGGTGCGGCGCCGATGATGATCGACTGGGTGGAGGAGTCCGCCATGGGGGGAGGCTACCCGGCGGGCCGCGGCCGCACGCCGCGCCGCCCTCGCCGCGCCGCCGCGCGCCGTCTCGCCCCGCGCCGTCTTGCCCCGCGCCCCCGCCCGGCGCCGTCTCGCGCCGCCTCGCCCCGCCGCGTCGCCGCGCACCCGCCGGGCCGCCCGGGGCCCGCCGGAGGCCGGGACCGCGCCGGGCCTTGGCAGTGTGCCGGTGCTCACCGGGTAGGTTTCGACACAGCCATCGTCCATCGGCGGTGGCCGGCCCGGCCAGTGCGAGCACGAAGGAGTGCAGGTGCGCGAGTTCTCCGTCCCGCCGATCGTCACAGTTGGCGACGCGGCCAACCTCACCGATCCGGTCTGGGACAACGCCGAGGCCGCGCCCGACGTCGTCCAGTTCGCCCGCCCCGTCCCCGGCGCCGAGGGCACCGTCACCGCCTGGGCCGAGGTGACCTGCCGGCAGTTCCGCGACGAGGTGGCCGCGGTGGCCCGAGGACTGATCGCCGCCGGCATCGAGCCGGGTGCCCGGGTCGGGCTGATGAGCCGCACCCGGTACGAGTGGACGCTGCTCGACTACGCCATCTGGACCGTCGGAGCGGTCACCGTGCCGATCTACGAGACGTCCAGCGCCGAACAGGCCGCGTGGATCATCGAGGATTCCAACGCGGTCGCCGTCGTGGTGGAGACCGCTGCGCACGCCGCCCTGATCGCCGGTGTCCGACAGCGCCTGCCCGAGCTGGCCCAGGTCTGGCAGATCGACCTCGGCGGAGTCGACAAGCTGGTCAGCACCGGCGCCACTGTCGAGCTGGCCGAGGTCGAGCGGCGGCGCAAGGCGGTCGGTGCCGACGACCTGGCCACCATCATCTACACCAGCGGCACCACCGGCCGTCCCAAGGGCTGCGTGCTGACCCACCGCAACATGTACGCCGACATCGCCAACGCGGTGCCGGTGCTGCCGAACCTGTTCAACGCCGGCGCGTCCACCCTGCTCTTCCTCCCGCTGGCGCACGCCTTCGCCCGGCTGATCCAGATCGGCGTCGTGCAGGCGCGGGCCACCATGGCGCACTGCTCCGACACCAAGAACCTGGTCGCCGAGCTGCAGGCGTTCCGGCCCACCTTCGTGCTCTCCGTACCCCGGGTGTTCGAGAAGGTCTACAACGCCGCCAAGCAGAAGGCCGAGGCCGACGGCAAGGGCGGCATCTTCGCCCGTGCCGAGCAGGTGGCCATCGCGTACAGCGAGGCTCTGGAGACCCCGGGCGGACCGGGCCTGGCGTTGCGCGCCCAGCACGTGGTCTTCGACCGGCTGGTCTACGGCAAGCTGCGCGCCGCGCTCGGTGGGCGGTGCCGTGACGCCATCTCCGGCGGGGCGCCGCTCGGCGCCCGGCTCGGGCACTTCTTCCGAGGCATCGGCGTGACGATCCTGGAGGGCTACGGCCTGACCGAGACCTCACCCGCCGCCGCGGCGAACCTGCCGAGCGGCACCCGGATCGGCACCGTCGGCCGCCCACTGCCCGGGGTGACAGTGCGGATCGAGGACGACGGCGAGATCCTGATCTCCGGCGAACTGGTCTTCCAGGGTTACTGGCGCAACGAGGCGGCGACCGCCGAGGCGCTCAGCGCCGACGGGTGGTTCCGGACCGGCGACCTGGGCCAGCTCGACGCCGACGGCTACCTGAGCATCACCGGGCGCAAGAAGGAACTGATCGTCACCGCCAGCGGCAAGAACGTCGCCCCGGCGGTGCTTGAGGACCTGGTCCGGGCGCACCCGTTGATCAGCCAGTGTGTCGTCGTCGGTGACCGCAAGCCGTTCATCGCGGCGCTTGTCACTGTCGACGAGGAGGCGCTGCCGGCCTGGTTGGAGGGCGCCGGGATGCCCGCCGACACCCCGGTCGAGCGGCTACGGGAGCACGAGGCCCTGCGTAAGGAGATCCAGACCGCGATCGACACCGCGAACCAGGCCGTCTCCAAGGCCGAGGCGATCAAGACGTTCCGGGTGCTGCCGCGCGACTTCACCGAGGCGACCGGCGAGCTGACCCCGTCGCTCAAGGTCAAGCGCCAGGTCGTCCACAAGACGTACGCGGCGGACATCGCCGATATCTACCGAGGCTGACTACCATCCGTCACGTGCCCGCATCCACAGCCACCGCACCGCACCCGCATCCCCTCGCCGCGGCCGCCCGCCTGGTGATGCTGGCGCTGGTCGCCATCCTGACCCTCTTCGCCACCCGCGACGTCACCCAGTTGTGGTGGATCGCGCTGCTGGCGGTGGCTGGGCTGCCGTCCCTGCTGGCCCCGCAGCACCGGCTGATCGCCCCGCTGAGTCGGGTGGCCGAGGTGGTGGTGCTGGGCCTGGCCGCGAGCCAGGTGGCCGCTGTGGCGTCGATCGGCACCGTCGACGGGCTCGGCGCCTCGGCGGTGCTGCCCTACCTGGCGGTCCCGGTGACCGTCACCGCGCTGCGCCGCCACTTCCGCGAAGGCGCCGCCCTGCTCGCCGTCACCGCCGTCACCCTGCTGGTCAGCGGTGCGCTCACCACCGTCGGCGGGGAACTCCAGCTCGGCCAGCCGGGATACCTCGCGGTCTGCGCGCAGTGGCTGATCCTGGCGGCACTGGGCCTCTACGCGGCCGGCACCCTGCACCGGGTGATGGTGGTCCGCGGTGAGGGCAAGCCCCAGCCGTACGCCGAGGCGACCCGGCTCCTGACCCAGCTGCGCACGGTGGCCCGCCAGCTGCCCGGCGCCACCCTGGATCCGGGCGGCATCTCCGAGCACCTGCTGGAGGAGCTGCGCACTGTGGCCCAGACGGACCGCGGCGCGGTGCTGTCGGCAAGCGGCGGCGGCCGGCTGGTGGTGCTCGCCCAATCCGGCGTCGACCGGGTGGACTGGGAGACGACGCTCGACGCGGACTCGGCGATCGCCGACGCCTGGGCCAGCCAGCAGGCCACGACGGCCGCCCGCTCGCAGTCCCGCTCGCACCGGGGGCCGGACGTGTCAGCGCTCATCGTTCCGCTTGTCGCAGGGGTGCGCACTGTGGGGCTGGTGGTGCTGGAGGCGGACGTCGCGCAGGCGTACCCACCGCCGGTGGTGTCCCGGGTGACCGCGCTGACCCGCCCGGCCGCGCTGCGGTTGGAGGCGGCGCTGCTCTTCGACGAGGTGCGCTCGCTGGCCACCAACGAGGAACGGCAGCGGCTGGCCCGGGAGATCCACGACGGGGTGGCGCAGGAGTTGGTGATGGTCGGCTACGGCATCGACAACGCCATGGCCACCGTCTTCGACGACGCCGACGAGACGGCCGAGGCCCTGCGTACGCTGCGCGGCGAGGTGACCCGGGTGATCACCGAGCTGCGGCTGAGCCTCTTCGAGCTGCGCAGTGAGGTGGACCGGCAGGGTGGGCTGGCCGCGGCCATCGCCGAGTACGCGCGCACCGTGGGCGCGTCCGGCGGGCTGCGCGTACACCTCTCGCTTGACGAGTCCACCGCCCGGCTGCCGGCCGCCACCGAGGCCGAGTTGCTGCGCATCGCCCAGGAGGCGGTTACCAACGCGCGCAAGCACGCCGGCGCCTCGAATTTGTGGGTCACCTGCGAGGTCGACCCCCCGTACGCGCAAATAGAAGTGTCGGATGACGGTCAGGGGATGGCTGACCAGCGCCCCGACGGACGGTACGGTCTTGCGATCATGGCCGAGAGGGCGGAACGTATCCGGGGCCGGTTGGAGATCAGGCCGCGGCAACCCAGTGGCACGACAGTGGCCGTGGTTGTCGGCACCTCGTCCCGCCGAGATAACGTGCGCGACAGCGCAGCACCAGAAGGGGAGTAACCCGAGGATGACCACAAGTCCGACACCGGCCACCCGCACCAAGGTCCTCCTTGTTGACGATCATGACCTGATTCGTAAGGGCCTGCGCCACGCCTTCGAGCGCGACCGGCAGTTCGAGGTCGTCGGTGAGGCCGCCACGGCGGCAGAGGGGGTACGCCAGGCCGGCGCCCTCCAGCCGGACGTGGTGATCATGGACCTGCGGCTGCCCGACGGCAGCGGCCTGGAGGCCACCCGTGCGCTGCGCAAGTCGAGTGCGTCGATGGGCATCGTGGTGCTGACCATGTACGCCGGCGACGACCAGCTCTTCGGTGCCCTGGAGGCCGGTGCGAGTGCCTTCGTGCCGAAGACCGCCCCGGCCGACGAGGTGGTGGCCGCCGCGCGGCACGCCGCCTCCTCCCCCAGCGCGTTCACCGCCGCCGACCTGGCCGAGGCGATGAAGCGCCGCCTCGCGCCGTCCGGCCCGCAGTTGTCTCCCCGGGAGGGGCAGGTGCTGCGGCTGCTCGCCGACGGGATGAGCGTGGCCGGCATCGCCAAGCAGCTGTTCGTCAGCGAGTCCACCGCCAAGACGCACATCTCGAAGCTCTACGAGAAGCTCGGCGCGGCCAACCGGGCCCAGGCGTTGATGACCGCGCTGCGGCTCGGCCTGCTCGAAGCACCGGACGCGCCGAAGTTCTGACCTGCCCCGCTCGGGCAGCGGGACTTCACCACCGACGGTCCGTGCCAGCTTCGGCCGGCGCGGGCCGTCGCGCATCGGCTGACGTCGGCGGGCACCCTCTCGCACGCTATGGTCTGGCGTACGTGACGGGGTGCACAATACCCGCGCGGGCGACGACGTCCGCGGCGCGGACTCAAGGGGTGAATCGCATGCAGCGGCCGGACTGGGCACCCGACACCATCGACATCGAGCGCCCGAGTGTCGCCCGCATGTACGACTACTACCTTGGTGGCTCGCACAACTTCGCCGCGGACCGCGCTGCGGCCCAGGCGATGGTCGCGGCGGTGCCGGAGGCGCCGCTGATGGCCCAGGCCAACAGGGCGTTCCTGCGCCGGGCCGTGCACCACCTCGCCGAGGCCGGGGTCCGGCAGTTCCTGGACATCGGCTCGGGCATCCCGACCGTCGGCAACGTGCACGAGATCGCCCAGCGGCTCGACCCGCAGTCGCGGGTGGTCTATGTGGACGTCGACCCGGTGGCGGTGGCGCACAGCCGCGAGATCCTCGCCGGCAACGACCGGGCGGTGGTGGTGCAGGAGGACCTGCGGCACCCGGAGGCGATCCTGGCCCACCCGGAGGTCCACAGGCTGCTCGACCTGAGCCAACCGGTGGCCGTGATGGTGGTGGCCGTCCTGCACTTCGTCCCGGACGACGACCGACCGGCCGAGCTGCTGCGCACGCTGCGGGACGCACTGGCCCCCGGCAGCTATCTGGTGCTGTCGCAGGCCAGCGACGACGGGCGCAGCGACGACGAACGGGCCGAGGCGGAACGGGTCTACCGGCGCACCGACAATCCCCTGTGGATACGCGGTCGGGCCGAGTTGACAGCGCTCTTCGACGGGTTCGAGCTGCTCGACCCCGGTGTGGTGTGGGTGCCCCAGTGGCGACCGGACACCCCGGAGAGCGCGCAGAACGCCGAGCGCGCGGTCTTCATGGGCGGCGTCGGGCGACTCGGTGGCTGAGCCGCCCGAGGCGGCCGCCCGTCCGGGCACGTTCGCCCGCGCCTGGGCGAAGGCGGTCTCCGGCACCAGCTACCTGCCGATGACCCAGGCCCAGCTGGAAACCATGCTGGACCGGCTCACCGGGCAACTGGCCGCCGCGCTGCTCAACGAACCGTTCGACCTGCGCGCCGGGCACCGGGTCGGTGCCGAGTTGGTCGCCGCGCACATCGCCTCGGCGGAGGGGCTGGGTCGTACCGTCGAGGTCATCCAGCTTCGGCTGGTGCGCGACCTCGGGTTGGTGGCCGAGGAGGTCGAGGACCGGATGGCCCGCCTGCTGGCGGCCGTGGCGACCGGCTACGCCCGCGCGCTGCGCGACCGCACTCTCGACGAGCAGGAGTCGATCCGCCGGGCCGCGATGAGGGCCCGGACGCAGGCCGAGCGGGCGCTGCGCGCCAGCGAGGCCCGGTTCCGGCATCAGGCCACCCACGACCCGCTCACCGGCCTGCCCAACCGGACGCTGTTCACCGAGCGGCTCACCGCGGCGCTCAACGAGCCCGGCCGGGGCGCGCAGCGGGTCGGGGTGTGCTTCCTGGACCTGGACCGCTTCAAGGTCGTCAACGACACCCTGGGACATCAGATCGGTGACCGGCTGCTGGTCACGGTGGCCGAACGGCTGCGCCAGGCCATGGGTGAGCACCTGGTTGCCCGGCTCGGCGGGGACGAGTTCGTCATCCTGGTGCAACGCAGCGGCGGCACCGACGACATGGTGGCGGTGGCCGAGACCGCGCTGGTCGCGGTCCGGACACCGGCGCTCGTCGAGGGGCACGAGCTGCAGATCTCGGCGAGCATCGGCATCGTCGAGCGTCAGGTGGCCGGGGCCGACCCCAGTGACCTGATGCGGGCCGCGGACAGCACCCTGCACTGGGCGAAGTCGGCCGGCGGTGCACGCTGGGCGCTGTACGACGCCGAGCGCAGCCAGCGCGAGTTGACACGGTACGCGCTCTCCGCGGCAATCCCCGCCGCACTGGAACGGGGCGAGTTCTACCTCGACTACCAGCCGCTCACCTCACTGCGCGACGGCAGCCTGGTCGGCGTCGAGGCGCTGGTCCGCTGGCGCCACCCGGAGCTGGGGGTGCTGCATCCGGACAGCTTCATCGGGTTGGCCGAGGAGACCGGCCTGATCGTCCAGTTGGGCGGCTGGGTGCTGGCCGAGGCCTGCCGCGAGGCGGAGGCGTGGGCGGCCGGCGGCGTCGCCGCCCCCTTCGTCAGCGTCAACCTGGCGGTACGGCAGGTGCACCGGCCCGGGCTGGTGCAGGAGGTTCGTGCCCTGCTGCGGCAGACCGGCCTGCCGCCGGAGCGGCTCCAATTGGAGATCACCGAGAGCACGATGATGAGCACCGCCAAGGAGCCGGTGCGCGCCCTGCGGGTGCTGGCCGACCTCGGGGTACGGATCGCCATCGACGACTTCGGCACCGGTTACAGCAACCTGGCCTATCTACGGGACCTGCCGGTGACCGAACTGAAGGTCGCCGGGGAGTTCGTCGCCGGCCTGCGGTCGCCCTCGGTCGGCCGCACCGACGAACGGATCCTCGCGTCGCTCGTCTCGCTGGCGCACGCGTTGGACCTGACGGTCACCGCCGAGGGTGTGGAGACCGCCGGGCAGGCCGAGCGGCTCCGGGCGATCGGCTGCGACGCCGGCCAGGGCTGGCATTTCGGGCGGCCGGCCCCCGCCGACCGGATCCTGGCCCGCATCCGCTGACCTTCCGGGCCCCACCATCCACCTCGGATTCGAGGCCCCGGCGATCCAGCAGCTGACCGGCCAGGAGTACGTGCCGCACTACGCGCCGGCCCGGGAGAGCTGACCGGCGGGGCGCTCAGCCGGCGAGCAGCGTCGCCATCCGTTCCGCCTGAGCCTCCCAGCGCCACTCCCGCTCCACCCACGCCCGGCCGGCAGCGCCCAGTTGGCGGGCCAGATCCCGGTCGGCGAGCAGTCGGGCCACCCGGTCGGCGAGCTGGGCCACGTCCCGCCCGCGTACCACGTACCCGGTCTCGCCCTCGCGGACCGCGTCCGGCGCGCCCCCGGAGTCACCGGCCACCACCGGCAGGCCGGTCGCGGACGCCTCCAGGTAGACGATGCCCAGCCCCTCCACGTCGAGGCCCCGGTTGCGGGTGCGGCACGGCATCGCGTAGACGTCGCCGGCCGCGTAGTGCGCCGGCAACTCCGCCGACGGCACCGAACCGGTGAACACCACGTCCCGCTCCACATCGGTCTGTCGGGCCAGCTTCTCCAGGGTCGCCCGGTACGGTCCGCCACCGACGATGAGCAGTGCCGCCTCGGGCACCCGACGACGGATCTCCGGGAGTGCCCGGATCAGCATGTCCTGACCCTTGCGCGGCACCAGCCGGGACACGCAGACCACCACCGGACGGTCGGTCAACCCGAGCCGGGCCCGGACCTGCTCGCCGTCCACCGTCGGGTGGTAGGTGTCCACGTCGACCCCGGGGGCGAGCCGACTCAGCTCGGTCACCCCGCCCAGCACCCGGGCCAGCCGACTGCGGGTGTACTCGCCGAGATAGGTGGTGACATCCACACCCCGACCGATGCGGCGCAGCGCCGGCCGGGCCGCCGGCACCGCCGCCCAACCAACCTCGTGGCCGTGGGTCTGCGCCACCACCCGGCGGACGCCGGCGCGCCGACGCAGGCCGGCGGCGAGCAACCCCAACGGGGCCGCCGCACCGAACCACACAGTGTCGCAGTCGTACGCCCGCGCCAACCGGGCCGCCCGCCGGGCGATCAACGGGGTGGGCAACAGCACCCGGGTGCGCTCCCGGACCACCTCGAACGGCTGGTCGGCGTCGAACTTCTCGGCCCCGCGCCAGCTCGACGCGTAGACGACCACCGAGCCGGCCGGTTGCCGCACCGCGAGGTTGTGCACGAAGGACTGGATGCCACCCGGACGGGGCGGAAAGTCGTTGGTGATCAACAGCGTGCGGCTCATCGGCCGGCCTCCCGGGCGTACGCGCGGGCGGCGGCCATCCGCTCGACGGTGGACGGGTGCGAGGCCGAGTAGAGGTATTCCCAGCGCGGCGGATCGGGGTCGCCGAGGTTCACCGAACCGAGCCGGCGCTGCATCGACTCGAACGCCTGCGGGTCACGCGTCAGCGCGAGCGCGTGTGCGTCGGCCCGAGCCTCCACCAGTCGCGACATCAGCGCCTGCACCGGCGCGGCGACCAGCCCGGCCACCGTGACGAGTGCCAGCAGCAGCGGAAAGGCGCGGGGTTGGGCGACCGAGTCGACGCCGGCCAGCCGCAGCAGCGGCACCCACGAGCCGAGCAGATAGAGCGCCACCACTGCGGCTGCGGCTCCCAGCGCCCCGGTCAACGTGCCGACTGTCACGTCGGAGTCCTTCGCGTGCCCCAACTCGTGCGCCACCACCGCCGTCACCTCGGCCGGGGTCGCCTCGCGCAGCAGCGTGTCGTAGACGACCACCCGCCGGGTCGGCCCCAGACCGGAGACGTACGCGTTCACCGCCTTGGTGCGCCGGGACGCGTCGGCGACCAGCACGTCACGCACGGGCACCCCGTCGCGGGCGGCCATGCTCATCAGCTCGGTGCGCAGCGGGCCCTGCTCCATCGGGGTGAACTTGTTGAACACCGGCTCCACGAGCACCGGCAGCACGAACGACAGCAGCACCACCAGCAGGGCCGCGCCCGCCGCGCCGAACGCCCACCACCAGCGCGGCGCGAACCGGATCACGGCGTAGAAGCCGAGCAGCGCCACCGCGCCGATCACCGCGCTCACCGCGTACGACTTGAGCAGGTCGACCGTCCAGCCACTCCAGCCGTTGGTGCTCATCCCGTAGCGGGTGAGCACGCTCTGGCGCCAGGCGGCGAACGGCAGCGTCACCAGGTCGGCCACGAGCAGCACGGCCAGCCCGCCGAGCACCGCCTGCGCGGCCCAGTGCCCGCCGAACGGCCGGCCCACCAGCTCGACCAGGCGGCTGCCCAGCGGGGTCAGCCCGAGCCCGAGAGCGACGACCAGCCCCACGGCGAGCGCGGCGTAACCGCCCGGACGCAGCGCGGCTCGGAACTCCCGCCCCTTGGCCACCTGCTCGGCCGGCAGCTCACGCAGCGCGGCGAGCTGATCGGCCCGCGGGGCCGGCGGTCGGTGCCACGGGATGAGCAGCGCGGCGATCACGACAAGCGCGATGGTCAACCCGGCCAGGGTCAGCAGCGCCCACCCGCGCGGGGTCAACGGGACACCGCCGTACGGCACGCCGCGCCGCCGCACCCAGCCCCGACGAGCCCGCCGTCATCCCGTCGTGTCCCGCTCATCGCGCCGTCCTCCCGTCGTGACCGCTCATCCTATGGCCCGCGCGGAGCCCGCTTCCGGGCGCGGTGTGGGGCTCAGGCGATCCGGCGGACAGCACGGCGGCGCACCTCGGGGCGCGCCGGCGCGGCCAGCACCTCCACGTCGAAGCCGGCCCGGGCGAACACCTCGATGGCCTCGACCTCGGCGGCGACGAGCGCCGCCGCCGGGGACGTCTCGTCGAACAGGGCGGTCAGCGGGCAGCCGGAACAGCCGTCGACCCGCTGTGCGCACCCGTCACAGTCGATGAGCATTGCCCCTCCTGATCGGCTCGCGGTGCCCGCTCGCGCCCGATCGTCGCCATCCGAACACCATCGGTGACATCGACGCTAACCACCGGGTACGACAGAAACCACGTCCGACCGACCGTTTGGGGTCGAGATCGACTCCAGCTCAGTGAAATCGGGCCATCCGGACCGGCCGGAACGCCCGACTTCAAGGAACTCGTGTCGTCGGGCGCCGACGTCGTTTAGTCGGCGGGCCGCTCGGGCACCGAGTGGCGGTGGCCACCCTCGATGATGCGTCGTCAGTCGTGGACTTCCGCTACTCGCCGCGACACCGCGCCGCCCAGATGCTCGTCGTCCTGTTGGGCGCCGCCGCTCTCCTCGCCGCCTACTCGGCGCTGTTCGACAAGCCGTGGTGGCAGGTGCTGCTGCGATTCGGCACGATCGGCGTCGTCGTCGCGCTGGCCACCGCCTGGCAACTGCGCCGGCGGCCTCGTCTGCCGCTGCGGTTGACCGACGAAGCGCTGCACCTGACCGGACCGGACGGCACCACGCTCAGCATCGACTGGGCCAACCTGGCCAGCGCCGAGATCCGTGGCCGACTGGAGCCGAGGCTCGTGGTCACACCGATCGACCCTCAGCAGACCCGCCCGCCGATGCGGCCCGGCCAGTGGTCGGCGCTCGGACGCGGACGCTACGAGTTGGTCGTCCAGCTCGCCTGGATGACGCCGGACCGCGAGGTGCTGCGTCGTGAGCTGGCCCGTCGGCTACCGGTCACCTGACTCACTGCTGCGCGTCGAGATCCCGCAGGGCGAAGCGGAGGTGCTGCCACTCCTCGTCGAAGATCACGTGCAGGCAGTGCAGGACGGACACCTGGTGCTCGGGCGACCAGGCTGCCGGTCGGGGCTCGGCGAGCAGGTCCGGCGTGACGGCCGCGACGAAGTCGCGCACCATCGCCTGCCGTTCGGCCCGCAGTTCCAGGGTCTCGGCGAACGTCGGCTGCTCCGCGGCGAAGATCGACATGTCGAAGCCGTCGGTCTCGTACTCGACGTGCGGCAGGCCGAACGGGTGGAAGGGCTGCGGCAGGCGCAGGATCGCCTTGCCGAGCCAGGTGTCGGCGGCGAACGCGAGATGGCGCAGGGTCTGCGCGAACGACCACTCCCCGTCGATCGAGAAGTCGACCGCCCCCGGGGGCATGGACCGGACCCGGTCGAGCGCCGCCGCCCAGGCCCCTTCGAGCGCCGCCCACGCCCGGCGCAGCCCGTCGGGATCCGTGGCCTGCCGCAGCTCGCGCCCGGGGAACCGGCTGTTGAGCTCGGCTTCGACGAGCGGCGCGACATCGACGCCGTTGACCAGGAGCGTGCCCTTGGCGAGCCACGGCGCATCGATGTCCAGCGCATTCACATCGACGCCGCGCAGCACCGCACCGGCAAGCGTCGACCTGGTGAACCGGGCACCTCGCAGGTCCTTGTCGACGAAGACCTTGACGTTGTCCTGGGTCATGGCGACCCTCCTCCCGGCGGCGATAGCGGCGATGCTAACGCTCGGCTACGACAGGACCATCGGCCGCCAGAAGAAGAGAACCAGGATCCAGATCGGTGACCGCCTCTCGGAGCAGCGCGCCTACCCGCTCGAACCGGTGCACCTCAGGAGCGGGCGAGCCGCCGCAACAGCGAGTCCGCGCCCAGTGGGTACGCGCCGTGCCGGCGTACCCCGTCGGCGACCTCGCGGTCGGACGAGACCACCACCACCGGCCGACCCGCGGGCTCGGCGCGCACCAGCCGACGGATCAGCTCGTCGGCGGTCTCGCCCTTGCGGGAGAAGAGCACCCGTACGCCGCGTGGCGCGGGTGGCAGCCCGTGCATCCGCTCGGCACCGTCGAAGACCACTGTGACCTCGTCGCCGGTCTGCGCAGCGATCCCGCCCAGGCCGGTGATCAGGCGTTTGCGCTGCTGTTCCAGGGACATCTCGCCGAAGCCGCGCTTGGTGACGTTGTAGCCGTCCACCACCAGGTGCGCCCGGGGCAGGGCGAGCAGTTGGTCGAGTCGGGCCGGGTCGTCGGTGTCCCGCGCCCGGGCGGCGGGGCTGGCCGGAGCGGTGCCCGGCTGCTCGGCGAACGCGTCGGCGACGAAGTCGGCGGGGAGTTTGTCGACCGGGTCGAGCGCCAGCTCGCGGCGCAGCCCGACGGCGGCCTGGCCGATCGTCTCCAGCAGCAGCCAGAGCCGGGCGTCGTCGACCGAGCGGGCCTCCTTGGCGCTGGCTCGGGCCACCCCGGCGGCGGCCTCCGCCTCGGCCAGTCGGGCGCGGGCGCGGCGCAGCTCGGCGTCGACGTCCGCGCTGGCGCGGGCGGCCCGGCCCCGCTCGGTGGCAAGCAACTCGGTGGCCTTGCGCTCGCGGGCCTGGGTCTCCCGCAGGGTACGGGCGACCTGCCGGGACTCCTCGCGGAGCTGACCCAGCTCCTCGCGGACGCGGGCCAGCTCGTCACGCAGCTTCTCCGCCTCGACCCGGGCCACCGCCCGGTCGTGCTCGGCCCGGGTGGCCCGCTGTTCGGCCTCCCGGACCAGTTCGGCGACGACAGCGCTGTCCGCCTCGGCGCGCACGGCGGCGCCGCTGGCGTCGATCAGCTCCCGCCAGCCGCGCGGCCGGGCCAGGTAGGCGAGCGCGGCGACCTCGACCGGATCGGCGGCGGCCGGCGCGGTGCCCGCCACGACGGCGGCCCCGAGGTCGCCGGCGTCGCTCAGGACCCGGGCGGTGACCCGCTGCCGGAACAGCGGGTCGGCGGTGAGCTGGGCGGCGATGACCGGGGCGCCGAGCCGGGCCCGCCGGTTCGGGGCGAACTTGGCCACCCGTCGCAACGGCACCGGCACCTCGTCGGCGGGCAGGGTGGGCAGCACCGCGGCGGTGAGCGTCACGATTCGCTGTCGGACCGGCTCGGGCAGCGCCGGCTCCGGCTCGGCAGCGGCGCCGTCTGCTGCCTCCGTCGGGTCGGCTGCGCCGGATGTCGCGCTGACGACGTTGTCGTCCGGATTGCCCGCAGCACCGGCGTACGCGACCAGATCCTCCTGCGGGAGGTGGTCGTCGGACGGCTCGGTGAGGGGCATGTGGCAAGTCTCCCACCGCGACCGGGCCCACCGCCCGGTGAGTGAGCCGATCTCTCATCCTAGCCCCATGGTGACTGGTGAGACGGCTGTGACGGGAGTGTCGGACCGGCGCGTTAACGTGCCGGCGATGGCACAGGCGGAGTACGTCCAGGAGTCACTTGCCGGTCTCGACCCGACGGCGGGCGGGGTGGATCCGGCGCTGCCGCTCTACGCGACCACCTTCGTGGTGGTCGACCTGGAGACCACCGGCGGCGCGCCGGACGGCGGTGGCATCACCGAGATCGGCGCGGTGCGGGTGCGCGGTGGCGAGCAGCTGGGGGTGCTCGCCACCCTGGTCAACCCGGGGCAGCCGATCCCGCCGTTCATCACCGTGCTGACCGGCATCACCCAGGCGATGCTGGTGCCGGCGCCGCCGATCGAGCAGGTGCTGCCGAGCTTCCTGGAGTTCATCGCCGACGCGGTGCTGGTGGCCCACAACGCCCCGTACGACGTGGGTTTCCTCAAGGCCGCCTGCGTCAAGCACGGCTACCGGTGGCCCAACCCCCGGGTGCTCGACACTGCCGCGTTGGCCCGCCGGGTGCTCACCAGCGACGAGGTGCCCAACCGCAAGCTGGGCACCCTGGCCGCCTACTTCCGCACCGCCACCCAGCCCACCCACCGTGCCCTGGACGACGCGAAGGCCACCGTCGACGTGCTGCACGGGCTGATCGGTCGGCTCGGTGGGCACCGGGTGGACACGGTCGGCGACGCCATCGAGTTCGCCCGGGCGGTCACCCCGACGCAACGCCGCAAGCGGCACCTGGCCGAGGGGCTGCCCAAGGTCCCCGGGGTCTACATCTTCCGGGCGGCCGACGACCGTCCGCTCTACGTGGGCACCTCAGTCGACATCGCCACCCGGGTGCGCAGCTACTTCACCGCCGGCGAGAAGCGGGCGCGGATCTCCGAGATGCTCGCCGCGGCCGAACGGGTCGAGGCGGTGGAGTGTGCCCACTCGTTGGAGGCGGAGGTCCGCGAGCTGCGCCTGATCGCCGCGCACGCCCCGCCGTACAACAGGCGGTCGAAATACCCGGAGCGGATGGTCTGGCTCAAGCTGACCGACGGTCCCTATCCCCGGCTCTCGATCGTCCGCGACCTCTCCCCCACCGACACCGCGTACCTCGGGCCGTTCACCTCCCGGCGTGCCGCGGAGCTGGCCGCCGCCGGTTTCCACGACGCGGTGCCGCTGCGCCAGTGCACGCACCGGCTCTCGCTGCGCACCGTCACGCCGGCCTGCGCGCTGGCCGAGCTGGGTCGCTGCCCGGCACCCTGCGAACACAAGATCACCCCCGAGGAGTACGACGACAGCGCGGCCCGACCCTTCCGCACCGCCACCACGAGCGACCCGCAGCCGGTGGTGGACGCGCTGCTCGCCCGGATCGACGTGCTCTCGGCCGACCAGCGCTACGAGGAGGCCGCGGTGGTGCGGTCCCGGCTCGCGGCGGTGCTGCGGGCCACCGTGCGGATGCAGCGGCTGGCCGCGCTGACCGGGATCGTCGAGCTGGCCGCGGCCCGGCCGGCCGCCCGGGGCGGCTGGGAGCTGGCGTTGGTGCGGCACGGCCGGCTGGCCGGCGCGGGGGTGTCGCCGCCCGGCGTGCACCCGCGACCGACGCTGACCGCCATCCGGGCCACGGCCGAGACGGTGGCGGGCGGACACGGCCCGGTGCCGGCGGCGACCGCCGAGGAGTCCGAGCGGATCCTGTCCTGGTTGGAACGACCGGAGACCCGACTTGTCGAGATGTCCTCCGGTTGGTCCTCCCCGGTGGGAGGCGCGGGGCGGTTCCGTGACCTGCTGGCGAAGGCCGAGAGCGGCGCGTCCCACCAACTCTCGACCGAACGCTCATGACCAACTGACCGATCGGACTACGTCGACTCGCTTAGGCTGTTAGAGAAGTGCAGTCCTGCCCGATTCGTGGGCCTGCTCCGATCGCCGGGTCCCGGCGTGGCGGAGCCGGGGTGAGGAGGTGTCCCTCGTGGACGTCGACGCCGGACACGGCGCCGCCCTGGGGGGCGCCCTGCCGACACAGCCGGGCGAGCTGCCGCTCGCCCGCCGGCTGCGGTCGTTGTTCAGCTGGCCCACCACCGACTCCGATCCGGTCACCCACCTGGTTCGCACCCACCGGGGCATCCACGCCGGCACCGATCCCGCGGTGCTGCGCCGGGCATACACGATCGCGGAAAACATGCACCGCGGGCAGTTCCGCAAGAGCGGTGAGCCGTACATCACCCATCCGCTCGCGGTGGCGCAGATCTGCGCCGAGCTGGGCATGGACACCACCACCCTGGTCGCGGCACTGCTGCACGACACGGTGGAGGACACCCGCTACACCCTCCAGGCGCTCGCCGAGGACTTCGGCCACGAGGTGGCCCACCTGGTCGACGGGGTGACCAAGTTCGACAAGGCGTTCTACGGCAAGGCCGCCGAGGCCGAGACGATCCGCAAGATGATCGTGGCGGCCGCCAAGGACGTCCGGGTGCTGATCATCAAACTGGCTGATCGACTGCACAACATGCGCACGCTCGGGGTGCGCTCGGCGTCGTCGCGGGAGCGCATCGCCCGCAAGACCCAGGAGGTGCTGGTCCCGCTCTGTGACCGGCTGGGCATCCAGACCCTCAAGCGTGAACTGGACGACGTGGTGCTGCTGCACCTGGAGCCGGACGAGCACGCCCGGCTGGCCCGGCACGTGCACGACCGGCCGGGCTGGGACGCGTACCTCGACGCGGTGGTCAACAGGGCCCGGGTGGCGCTGAAGCGCAGCCGGGTCGACGCCGAGGTGAGCCCCCGCCCCCGGCACCTCTACTCGATCTGGAAGGACACCGTCGCCGGCGGCCACACCGCCCCGTTCGACCTGCCCCGCATCGTGGTGGTGGTCGACGGTCCGGCCACCGACTGTTACGCCGCGCTTGGCGCGATCCACGGCACCTGGCGGCCCATTCCCGGCCGTTTCAAGGACTTCATCGCCTCACCGAAGAACAACCTCTACCGTTCGCTGCACACGAGCGTCTGCGGCCCGCAGGACCGCACGGTGGAGGTGTTGATCCGCACCCAGGAGATGCACCGCTCCGCCGAGTACGGCATCGCCGCCGACTTCCGCTTTCCCCGCTCGGGCAGCAGCAGCGCGGCAGCCCGCGCCGAGCAGTTGGACTGGCTGCGTCGGGTGCTCGACTGGGAGCCGGCCGCCGCCGACCCGGCGCAGTTCCTCGAGTCGTTGCGCTGCGACCTCGCCGAGGGCCAGATCCAGGTCTTCGCCGAGGGGCGGCAGGTCGTGCTGCCGGGCGGCGCCACCCCGGTCGACCTCGCGTACGAGTTGGGCAACGAGCGGGGCGACCACTGTCTCGCGGCGCGGATCAACGGTCGGCTGGCCCCGCTGAGCTCGGAGCTGGACGAGGGCGACGTGGTGGAGATCTTCACCGAGAACGACGGCGACAACGGTTTCGAGGCCGGGGTCGCCTCGCGGGGCCCCCGCCGGGAGTGGTTGGGCTTCGTCAAGTCGCCGCACGCGCAGATGCAGATCAACAAGTGGTTCGCCGAGCACACCGAGCCGGGCATCACGATCAGCGACAAGGTCCGTCTCGGGCGGGCCACCATCGGGCTCACCCTGCGCCAGCACAACCGGGGCCTCGCCAGCGACCTGCCGCTGTTGCGCCTCTCCGAGGAGTTGGGCTACCCCGACCTGGAGACCCTGCTGGTCGCCGTCTTCGACCGGGTGATCGAACCGGACACCGTGGTACGCCAGCTCATCGACCTGGTCGACCATCGACAGTGACCGGGCCGGCCCAGCGCGTCCGAGGGACATTCGTGACCACTAGCCTGGGGTCATGATCCCCCGTTCCCGCGCCACCGGTCGGGCCATCTTCTACCAGGCGTTCTACCGGCTGCCGCTGCCGGTGCGTCGACGCCTGGTCAAGCTGGCGATGCCGAAGTACATCGTCGGTGCGGTCACCCTGGTCCGCGACTCCGAGGCACCGGGCGCCGGGCGGCTGCTGATGCTGCGCCAGCCGCCGGGCAAAGGCTGGTCGCTGCCGGCCGGCCTGCTGGACCGTGGCGAGACCCCGGTGGTGGGCGCGGCCCGCGAGCTGTTCGAGGAGTCCGGCATCCGGCTCCCCCCGTCCCGGCTACGTCCGGCGGTGCCGAACGCGATAGTGCACGCCAAGGGCTGGGTGGACATGGTCTTCGAGACGGAGGTGCCGGCGTCGGGCACTGAGCTGACTGTCGACGGCGCGGAGGTCTTCGAGGCCGGGTGGCACCCGTTGGACGACCTACCCAAGCTGACCTGGCCGACCGCCCGGCTGCTCGCCTACTACAACATCGGGCCGCTGGCCGGGAAGTTCCCGCCGCCGGTCCCCGACGATCTGCCATGACCGGGGCGGCTGCGGTGCCCACGGAGCTGTGCGCGGTGGTGCTCGCCGCCGGCGAGGGCACCCGGTTGCGTCCGCTCACCGAACAGGTGCCCAAGGCGCTCTGCCCGGTGGGCAACGTCCCGCTGCTGGATCGGGCGTTGGCCCGGCTCGCCGGGCTCGGCCTGGTCGGCTCCGCCCGGGTCGCGGTGAACGCCTGCTATCTCGGTGACCAGGTGGTCGCGCACGTCGGCGACCGCGCACACCTGTCCGTCGAGCCGGGCGAGCCGCTGGGCACCGCGGGTGGGGTGGCCAAGCTGCGGGACTGGATCGACGGCCGGCCGGTGCTTGTCGGCAACGCCGACGCGTACCTCGCCGACCCGGCCGCTCCGCCGGGCCCGGACGTGGCCGCCCTGCTCGACGGGTGGGACGGCCACACCGTACGCCTGCTCGGTCAGGCCGCCGCCGACCCGGCGGCACCTGGCACCTTCGCCGGGCACAGCTTCACCGGCTTCTCGCTGCTGCCCTGGCGGCTCGTCCGCGACCTGCCGGTGGTCTTCTCCGACCTGGTCCGCGTCCTCTGGCGCCCGGCGGAGGCGGCGGGTGCGCTGGAGGTGGTGCCGTATCCGGGCACCTTCTACGACACCGGCACCCCCGCCGACTACCTGGCAGCCAACCTGCACGCCGCGAACGGCAGCGCCCTCGTCGACCCGTCCGCCACGGTGACCGGTCGCTGTGCGGAGTCGGTGGTCGGCGCGGGCGCGCGGGTGGACGGCGACGTGTGCCGGACGGTCGTGTGGCCGGGCGCGACAGTGCGCGTCGGCGAACGGCTGCGGGACGTGATCCGGGCGGCCGGGGACCTGACAGTGCCCGCCACCGCTCCCGGCTGACCCGAGCCGGCTGGCCGGCGGGCCGGTGACGCCGCTACTTAATCCCGGCCGCCGACGGGCGGCGGCGGAACATCTAGCATGGGCGACGACGCCGACGAACGGAGAAATGTCCCGTGATCACCGCCATCGTGCTGATCGACTGTGCCACCGACGCGATCCCCGAGGTGGCGGAAACCCTGGCCAGCCTTCCCGGTGTCAGCGAGGTCTACTCGGTGGCCGGGCACGTCGACCTCATCGCCATCGTCCGGGTCCGCGAGTTCGACCAGATCGCCCAGGTCATCGCCGGCAGCATCTCCAAGGTGCCGGGCGTGCTCAACACCGAGTCGCACATCGCGTTCCGGGCGTACTCCCAGCACGACCTGGAAGAGGCGTTCGCGATCGGCCTCTCCAGCGCCGACTGACGAGCACACGCACGGCGGCCGGCCCACCCCCGCAGGCGTGGACCGGCCGTCTGCTGTCGCTACGTCAGCTCTCGCTGGGAGCCGGCGTTTCGGTGGTGCCGCCACCCGGGGCCGGAGCCTCGGTGCCGCCACCCGGAGCCGGGGCCTCGGTGCCGGTGCCGCCCGGAGCCGGCGACTCGGTGCCGGTGCCACCCGGGCTGGGCGTACCGCTGGCGCTGGTCTGCGGAACCGGGATGCCCAGCTTGTTGGCGAGCTGCACCAGCTCGTCATAGTGCGCCTGCAGCGTCGGCAGGGCCGTCTGGGCCAACTGGACCACCGACTGCTCGGAGCCCTGCGAGATCTCCGTCTGGGTGGCCTGGATGGCCTGGACGTGGCCGGCCAGCTCACTTGTCACCCAGAGCCGGTCGAACTCCGCGCCGCTGGCGTTGTTCAGCTTGTCGATGACCGCCTGCTGATCGGCGTTCGGCTCGTTCGGCAGTTCCACCCCGAGCTGGGACGCGGTCTGCTGCACGGTCTGGTCCAGCTGGGTGTGGTCGGTCTTCAGCATCGCGCCCAGGTCCTTGACCCCCTGGTCGTGGCCCTTCTGCTGGGCCAGGTCACCGGCGGTGATCTCGAACAGGTTGACCTGGTGTACCGCCTGCAGGTACTGGGTGTCCTGCGTTGACGGCTGTGCCGCGGCCTGCGCGGCCGCAGCCGGCGCGACCCCGACCAGTACCAGCGCGGCCAACAGGCCGAGGCGTTTGATACCCAACATGCTTCCCCCCCTTGAGACGTTGGACCGCACGGATACCCGGCTCACCGGGGTTATTCCTGCGATCACCAGTCGCACGGGGTCGACCGGTCCCGCCGTGGCCGTCCGACTCCTGGCCGGATGGGCGGTGGGTGCCCAGACGACGTGGCACCCGCCGGAATCCGGCGGGCGCCACGTGCTGGTGCGTTCAGGCTGGTCAGCGGCGGCTGTCGCCGCTGGCGATCTCCTCGCGTTCCGGCCGGGCCTCGACCGGCGGGTGCCCCGGCGAGACCGGCGCCTCGACCGGCTTCTCGATCGGGTAGAAGAAGCCCCGGATGGCCGGGCCGAGTGCCCCGAGCCGGTTCATCTTCTTCGGCACGACCCAGCCGACGTACTCCAACTCGCCGTGGCCGTCCGCGTGCCCGTCCGACGCGCTGAGCGGCTGGTGCACCTCGACGAACCGACCGTCCGGCAGGCGCCGGATGATGCCGGTCTCCACGCCGTGCGCGAGCACCTCCCGGTCGTGCTGCTGCAGACCCAGGCAGAGCCGGTACGTCACGTAGTACGCCAGCGGCGGGACCACGAGCAGACCGATCCGGCCGGCCCAGGTCATCGCGTTCAGGCTGATCTGGAACTTGTCGGCGATCACGTCGTTGGCGCCGGAGAGCGTCAGCACGATGTAGAACGCGACGGCCATGGCGCCCACCGCGGTGCGTGCCGGCGCGTCGCGGGGCCGCTGGAGCAGGTTGTGGTTCTTGCGGTCCTTGAGTTGCCGGGCTTCCAGGAACGGGTACATCGTCGACAGGCCCACCAGGATGCCGGGCAGCACGACAGTCGGCCAGAACAGCGGCGGGATGACGTACCCGTCACCGAGCGGGATCGAAATCTCCCAGGCCGGCATGAGTCGGGTCGAACCGTCGAGGAACATGACGTACCAGTCGGGCTGGCTGGCGGCCGAGACCACCCACGCCTCGTACGGGCCGAACAGCCAGATCGGGTTGATCTGGAACAGACCGCCCATCAGCGCGATGACGCCGAAGACGACCATGAAGAAGCCGCCCTGCTTCAGCGCGTACCGCGGGAACATCCGCTCGCCGAC
This sequence comes from Micromonospora sp. NPDC049047, assembly GCF_040649135.1. NCBI lineage: Bacteria > Bacillati > Actinomycetota > Actinomycetes > Micromonosporales > Micromonosporaceae > Micromonospora > Micromonospora sp. NPDC049047. The sequence continues at coordinate 81,574 of NZ_JBEZEY010000010.1, read as the reverse complement.
CACGTTGTTGTTGGTCCGGCCGGGGCCGGGCCACTGGGTGTGCTTCTGCTTGAAGACCAGGCCGAGGTGGACGCTGATCAGCGCCAACAGCAGACCGGGGATGAGCAGCACGTGGGCGATGAAGAACCGGCTGATGATGATCGTGCCCGGGAACTCCCCACCGAAGATCGACGAGGTGACCCAGGTGCCGATCACCGGGATGGACAGCATGATCGCCGAGGCGATCCGCAGGCCGGTGCCGGACAGGCCGTCGTCCGGGAGCGAGTAGCCGGTGAAGCCGGCCAGGAAGCCGACCCAGAACAGCAGCGAACCGATGATCCAGTTGGTCTCGCGCGGCTTGCGGAAGGCACCGGTGAAGAAGACCCGCAGCATGTGCACGACGATCGCGGCCATGAACAGCAGCGCCGCCCAGTGGTGCATCTGGCGCATCACCAGACCGCCCCGGACGTCGAACGAGATGTCCAGGCTGGAGGCGTAGGCGGCGGACATCGGGGTGCCCTGCAACGGCGCGTAGCTGCCGTTGTAGACCACCTCGGTCATCGCCGGCTCGAAGAAGAAGGTGAGGAACACACCGGTCAGCAGCAGCACGATGAACGAGAACAGCGCGATCTCGCCGAGCAGGAAGGACCAGTGGTCCGGGAAGACCTTGTTCAGCAGCTTGCGCAGCGGGGTGGCCACCTGGAAGCGGTCGTCCACTCCCACCGCGGCCTTGCCCGGTGTCGCCGCAAGGTCAAACTTTCGACGCTTCATGGCCGCTCCCAGAAGTCAGGCCCAACGGTCTCGGTGTAGTCGGACTTCGCCACGAAGAAGCCCTCGGAGTCCACCTCGATCGGCAGCTGTGGCAACCGCCGGCTGGCCGGGCCGAAGACAGGCTCGGCGTTCCTGGTGATCAGGAACTGGGACTGGTGGCACGGGCAGAGCAGCCGGTTGGTCTGCTGCTCGTACAGGCTGGCCGGGCAGCCGGCGTGCGTGCAGATCTTGGAGAAGGCCGCGTAGTTGCCCCACATGTAGTCGCCGTGGCCGATCCTCTCGTTGGCCCGACGCGACTCCTGCGCGTCGGAGTCCCGGAGGTGGATCAGCAGCGTCGGCGAGTCCGCGTGTCGGTTGCTCACGCCGTGTTCGATGCCGGGGAAGACGGTCAACTGGCCACCGGCGCTGATGTCCGCCGGACGGATCGGCCGGCCGTCCTCGCGCACCAGGCGGATCCGGTCGCCGCCATCGGCCGCGGCGAACCCGGTGGTGAACATCTGGTTGTTCTTGTGCGGCTGGGAGATCAGACCGCCGACCAGCGGCGCGGCGGCGACCGCGGCGACCGGCGCGAGACCGGCCAGCAGCGAGATGCCGAGCAACGGGCGACGCTTCACGCCCAGCTCGTCCGCCATGTAGAGCATGGTCTGACCGGTGATGGTGCGGCCTTCGGAGTCCACCTGCCCCTCGTGCCGGTCCTGGATCGAGACCTCCTTGGGCAGCAGCTTCTTGCCCCAGGTCAGGATGCCGAAGCCGACGGCGAGCAGGGCGATGCCGAGGGTGGCGCCCAGCAGCGGGGTATACCACTTGTCGCCGCCACGGCCCGGCTCGTACTGCCACGGCCACCAGATGTAGATGGCCAGGAACGCGGTCGCGGCCAGACCGGTGATCAGGAAGAACCCGGCGACCACCCGGGTCAGCCGACGCTCCGCCTTGGTGCCGGGCTGCACCTGCGGCTCGTAGTGGACGATCTCGATGTCGTCCCGACGCGCACCCTCGCGAACGATGTCGAAACGGGTCAGCTTGGGGTCATTCACGTCGAGCGGCTCCCGGCCCTGCGGGGCCTGGTGCTCGGTGTGGGTGCTCATGCCGTCACCTCGCTACGGGTGGCGCCGAGCGGCGCCACAGCACTGAATCGGTTGATCCGCCCGGTCACGACTTGCCCGCGATCCACAGGCTGGCGAAGACGAGCGCCACGATGCCCACCAGGAAGATCGCCAGGCCCTCGGTGGACGGGCCGTACCGCCCGAGGTTGAACCCGCCCGGGTCCTGGTCGTGCTTCAGCGTCTCCTGGATGTAGGCGATGATGTCGGCCTTCTGCTCCGGCCGGAGCTGGTTGTCGCCGAACACCGGCATGTTCTGTGGGCCGCTCAACATCGCCGCGTAGATCTGCCGGTCGGTGGCCGGGTGCAGGCTCGGGGCGAACTTGCCCGAGGAGAGCGCGCCGCCGCCACCGCCGAACGCGTGACACTGCGAGCAGTTGATCCGGAACAGCTCGCCGCCGGCCGCGACGTTGCCGTCCTCGCGCAGGTCGTCGCCCTCGGGCACGACCGGGCCGCCACCGAGCTCCTGGATGTACTGGGCGAGCTGACGGGTCTGCTCGTCGGTGAAGACGGGGGGCTTGCGGTGCGCCTGGGCCTCCTGGCGGGCCAGCGGCATCCGCCCGGAGCTGACCTGGAACTCGACAGAGGCCGCGCCGACGCCGATCAGGCTCGGCCCGCGACCCTCGACACCCTGGGCGTTACGGCCGTGACAGGTCACACAGCTCACGTCGAACAGCGCCTTGCCCTCGGCGGCGGCACCGGTCAGCGGCGGGTTGTCCTGTGCCTGGGCACCCGGGGCGAAGACGGTGTAGGCGCCGCCGGCGAGCATCAGCGCGGCGATCAGCCGGACCGCGGCGCCCAGCCGGCGGCGGCCCCTGCTGCGCGCGGCGGGCCGCTCACGCAACCGCGCGAGCAGACCGCGTCGGCGGTCGTTGTCAGAAGTCATGAGCGGTGTCCTTAACCGGTTGGACCTGTCTCAGGGGACGGAGCAGCAGCGCGGGATGTGACGCGCAAGATCACTGAAGCCAGTAGATCATGAAGTACAGCCCGATCCACACGACGTCAACGAAGTGCCAGTAGTACGACACGACGATCGCCGAGGTCGCCTGCGCCGGGGTGAACCGGCCCATGGTGGTACGGACCATGAAGATGATGAAGGCGATCAGGCCGCCGGTCACGTGCAGGCCGTGGAAGCCGGTGGTCAGGTAGAACACCGACCCGTAGCCGTCTCCGTTGATCTTGATGCCGTCCTCGACCAGGTGCCGGTACTCGTTCAGCTGGCCGAGCACGAAGATCAGGCCCATCACGAAGGTGACGGTGAACCAGCGCCGCAGCGCGTGCACGTCGCCCTTCTCCGCCGCGAAGACGCCGAGCTGGCAGGTGATGGAGGACAGCACGAGGATCACCGTGAAGGTGGTCGCGTACGGGATGTTCAGCGCCTCGGTGTGCTTCTCCCACTGCTCCGGCGCAGCCGCGCGGATCGAGAAGTACATCGCGAACAGCGCCGCGAAGAACATGAGTTCGCTGGAGAGCCACACGATCGTCCCGACGCTGACCATGTTCGGTCGGGTCAGAGAGTGGATCCGGCTCTTGTCAATGGCTGGGGCCGCAGTCACGCCGTCATTATTGCCCCTGACCGGGGCCGGCGATCAGCGGGGTGGCAAACCTGCGCCTTCCGTGGCCCGAGCGTCAGGGTCCGGTTCGCCTGGCCTAGCCTGAAAAGCGTGCTGCACGTCGATCCGATCTTCGCCGCCACCTCGGCACCGCCGCCGTTCACCGTCGGCGCGGTGCTTACCGAGACCCGGCTGGACAGCTGGCTGGCCCTCGGCCTGGTGCTCGCCGCCGGCCTGTACCTCTACGGGGTGTACCGGCTGCGCCTGCGCGGCGACCGCTGGCCGGTCGCCCGTACGGTGTTCTTCCTCGGCCCCGGGCTGGGCGGCATCGCGCTGGTCACGGTCAGCGGGCTGCACGCCTACGACACGGCACTGCTGTCCGTGCACATGATCCAGCACATGGTGCTGTCCATGGTGGCGCCGATCTTCCTGGCGCTGGGCGCGCCGATGACCCTGGCCCTGCGCACCCTGCCGGTCGGGCCACGCAAACGCCTGCTGGCGATCGTGCACAGTCGGGTCGCCCGGATCTACAGCTTCCCGCTTGTGGCGTTCGCCATCTTCGTGGTCAACCCGTTCGTGTTGTACTTCAGCAACCTGTACCAGTTCACCCTCGAACACGCCTGGGCGCACGAGCTGGTGCACGCGCACTTCATCATGACCGGCTGTGTGTTCTTCTGGCCGCTGCTCGGCCTCGACCCGCTGCCCGGCCGCTGGCCGTACCCGGCGCGGGCCCTCCTGATGCTGCTCTCGGTGCCGTTCCACACAGTGCTCGGCCTCACCATCATGCAGAGCACCACCCTCCTCGGTGGCGACTGGTACCCGTCACTCAACCTGAGCTGGTCTGACCCCCGGGCGGACCAGGTGGTCGCCGGCGGCATCCTCTGGGCCGGTGGTGAGTTCGTCAGTGTGACAATGCTCGCGGTGCTGGTGGTGCAGTGGATCAAGCAGTCCGAGCGGGAGGCCCGCCGGGTCGACCGCGAGCTGGACCGCCAGGAGGCCCGCGAGCGCGCCGGCGACGCCGCACCCGCCTGAGCTGCCCGGACGGTACGCCCCAATGCCTGACGCCGGGCGGGATGTCGGCTACGTCACGCCGACCGGTACGATCTGCGGGCAGCTACGAGGTGGAAGCGGAGTGCCGGCATGAGTGAGCGCAGCGAACGAATCATCGGGCTCAGTGCGGTGGTGCCTCATGACGGCACGGAGCGAAGCGGAGTGCCGGCATGAGTGAGCGCAGCGAACGAATCATCGGGCTCAGTGCGGTGGTGCCTCATGACGGCACGGAGCGAAGCGGAGTGCCGGA